>JASEFS010000058.1 GCA_030018495.1 Deltaproteobacteria bacterium
CTCGTGCCCCGGGAATACTGCGAGCCGAGCCAGAAGCTGATCAACCAGGCGGTCAAGGCCGGCGTGCGGGAGATCCCGGGCTGCGTCATCGAAGAGGAATACGAAACCGGATTCCGAGTATGAACAGGAGGCATTCATGAGCAGCAATCTGCCGCAGCAGCCGCAGCACAAGATGGTGGTTTACAAGGCCAAGGACGGCCAGGAGGTGCAGCTGTCCATCGACATCGTGCGCAACTACCTGGTGACCGGCAAGAAAGAGCTGGTCACCGTGCAGGAGTTCGTCTACTTCATGGGGATCTGCAAGAGCCGGGGGCTGAACCCCTTTGCCAGGGACTGCTACCTGATCAAGTACACCGAAAGCGACCCCGCGGCCATCGTCACCTCCATCGACTTTTACCGCTCCCGGGCCCGGGCCCAGGCCGACTGCACCGGCTGGGAAAAGGGCGTGGTCTGCCTCAACGAAAAAACCGGCGAGCTGCGCTACTCCAAGGGCCTGGTGCTCCCCGAAGAGAAGCTGGTGGGCGGATGGTTCAAAGCCACCCCCAAAGGCTGGGACGTGCCCTTCGAGCTGGAGGTCAACCTGGAGGGCTACATCAAGCGGACCAAAACCGGAGAAATCACCAAATTCTGGCGGCCTGAGAATCAGCCCACCATGATCGCCAAGGTGGCGGAGTCCCAGGGTTTGCGGACGCTCTGGCCGGACGAGTTCCGGGGCACCATCACCGCGGAGGAGGCCAGCCTGCAGCTGGACAACTTCGAAACCATCGACATCGAGGCCTTCAAGGCGGAGGAGGCGCCGGAGCCGCCGCCGGACACCTCCGGGTTCGACCGGCTGGTGGAGGAGAAGAAGCTCTCGCCGGAGCGCCTGTTTCGGCTGAACAAGTTCGTGGCGGAATGCGCCGCGGCCAACAGCCGGAAGCAGAAGGCCGAAGTAACCGCGGCGGACATCAAGGTCCGGGCGGCAGCCAATTTCGGGGCCTTCTGGCAGGCCTTCGAAGCCTGGGAGGCGAAGCGGGAGGAAGGCCTGCAGAGCTCTGCGCCGGGAGACGGGCCCCCGGAAGAGCCGGAGCAGGCCCCGCCGGAGGCCGGGCAGGAAGCGCCGGAACCTTCGCAAGAGCCTTCACCCGCGGAGGAGCTGAAGGCGAAGCTCAAGGCCGTTTACGACCTGGCGGTGAAGAAGGACATCGCGGGCCTGGTCCTGGAGCAGTTCAAGATGAACCAGTGGGACGACTTCCTGGCCTTCCCGGAGATGATGCCCACCCTGGAGGCCTTCGTGAACCAGCATGAGGCGCCCAAGGGCAGGGGCAGGAAATAGGGGGAGGCGGACATGCCGAAGATTACGTCCACGGACATCCCCACCGTCCCTGCGGAGGTCCTGGCCCTGAAGCGCTTGGTGGACCGCTTCGCCGTGGCGATGAAGGCCAAGCTGCTGGAAAAGTACTACGAAGGACGCCGGGGCTGGGATAAGCCGGAGCTTCGCGACTCCATAAGAGAAGCTCTGGTGGAGCAAACGAGGAAGAACCCCATCGACCCGGTGGACGTCGCCAACCTGGCGGCTTTCCTGTGGAACCTGGAGGAGGAGTGATGCCTGTCTGTCCGTTTGTCAACCGGGAGTGCACCACGAACTGCAAGGCTTACATGGCCAGAGACGGCCGGGATTTCTGCGGGGTGATCTCCGCCATCCTGAACCTCGGGAAACAGCTACGCGATCTCACCCAGGTGTACCTGTTCAATTCAAAGGAGGGCTGACATGATTCGTCCCCGGATTTATTACCTGGGCTGGTACGGCGAGGAGGTTCCCAGGGGTCGCAGAAAGCACGGCGGCGTGCTGAGGGCTTTTCTTTCTGCTGTCGGAAGATCGGCCGCACCGAAGCCATGAGGCGCATGAGCCAATACCCCATCGTGCTCAAGTATCTCTACAATCCCGGCCGGATGGTCGGCCAGGTGGTGAGTGCCCTCTGCCTCTGCGAGTTTGAACGGCTAAGGGGCTTTGCTACGTCACTGCCCAATGAGGCTCTTTATCAAAAAATCAAGGATGGCCGGCTGCATTGTCTGGTGCCAGGCTGGGCCAAGGAATGGTATGGCCGGGTTGATAGAAGCTGGCCTGTTGACTATGGGGGAGTTTTATCCTCGGGATTTAGGATGCTGGAACGGAATGAGTGGAAGATGAAATGAGTGGAAGATGAGAGGAATTGAACGATGGATAAGATTTATGACAAATTGCCCCTTAAAGAACCGCAGGAGTTTAAGTTGGAGAACGTGGAGGTTCTTCTGGATCTGGACTACAACCTCAATTTTGGTCGGGAGCATGGTTTTGCGATCAAGGCAACTGTGAACGGGAGGGAGGCCTGGTTTGCTTGGCTGACGGACGAAGGGTTGGGGGAAAGACGGTCGCCAGCGGTGGCGGTGGGTGATAGGGAGCAGGTGAGGCAGGCGATGGAGCGGTTAGGAAGGCTGCTGCTGCAGGCGGCTTATGGGGAGGGCTTTGAGATGGATACGGAGAGGGGGGTACTTGTTCTTAGGGGGTAAACATGCTGAACCGCAAAAAGGCCTGAAAGGAGGACTGACTTGGATTTATTAGTCAAAAGCTATGGCCCTGACGGCGAGAAGGTTTTTTCGGAGCAATCGGTAGCGGCATCCCTGCCCCTGCTGGACGCGGAGCGGGCCAACGCCGTGCTCCGGGAGACGGCGGAGCTGGCGGGGAACTGCGGCGGCGGCTGCGCCAGGTGCCCGGTGCGGTCGCTTTTGGAGTCCCTGGACCTCAGGCTCAGGTTCGAACAAAGGGCCCCGGCATGAGGCGGCTGGTCCCCGCGGCCTTGGCCATGCTGGTGCTGCTGTCGTCCCTCCGGGCGGGGGCGGAAACGCTCAGGCCGCTGACCCGGGGGGACTGCCAGGTAATGGAAGAGCATTTGCGTCGCCGGGGCCATGAGGTGCGGGTGGAGGCCGGAAAGCTTGCGGAGGCGGAGGGGCTCCTCTGGGCCGTGCTCGTCTGCCGCACCCGCGAAGGCGCGGTTTTCACCTGGGCCTACCCCCTGGGGCCGCTGGAGGGCAACTTCCTGGCGGGCCCCGGAAACAGGAGGTGAACATGCCCTGGGTCTGGATATTGGCGGCTTTGTTTGCGGGCGCGGCCATGGGAATGCTGGCGGTTTGCCTGGTGCGAAGCGGTCGAAGCGAAACGAAAGGAGGCAAAGACAGGATGGTCAACAAAGGCGACAGGGTAAAGGACAAAATTACCGGTTTGACCGGCATCGTCTGGGCCATAACCGACTACCTGCACGGCTGCCGGCGAATCCATGTGCAGCCGGAGCAGCTTACCCCCGACGGCAAGGTGCAGGAGACTTTTGTGTTCGATGAGCCGCAACTGGAAGTCATCGAAGCCTCTGCCTACGAAATCGAAGTTCCGAAGAAGCCAAAGAAGCAAGAACCGGGCGGCCCTCACCACCTCAAGGCAGACAAACCGCAACTGGGCGGGAAGTGAAGGGGAGCCGGGGCAGGGAAGGATTAAAAGGGGCATGAGCCGAAAGCGCATAATCGACGTCGACAAACTGCTGTTCGACGACGAGCTCGTCGAGGCCTTGGGGCCGGAAGGATTGTGGGTTTATCCCCTTTTGTGGGGCTTGGCCGAAGATTGGGGCGGCTATGAGCCCAAATACGGCATGATCGCCCTCAAGTCGGGCGCCTTGCGGCTCACGAAAGAATCGGTGCAACGGGCCATAGAGGCACTTATCCGCATGGGGAAGGTCATCCCCTATGAGGCGAACGGCCATACCTACCACTGGATCAAGAACCTGCTGAAGCACCAGACCCTGAACAACCCGCCCCCGCCGGGCATCCCGACGCCGCCCTGGATCAAGTGGGAGGAGGGCCGCCACCGGTCGGGCAAAAAATACGCCAAGTATAGCATTTTACAAGAGAAAATCCCGGAGAACAGCGGCAGCCTACCGGTAGCTTACCAGTACCTTACCGGTAGCCTACCGGTAATTACCGATGATGCAGGTGAAACACGCGAAACGGATGACAACCCAAATGGCCATCTCACAAGCACGCCGACTGCTGAGGCGGCCAAACACATGAGTGGCGATAACTGTCCGAATCTACAGGAAAATCCATCGGTAGACTACCGGTACAGTACCGGTAGCTTACCGGTAGCCCTAGAAACGGAAACGGAAACGGAAACTAGAGATAGTATATTCCCTAACGGGAATATAAGTCGGCGGACAAGCCGCCGACCCTTGTGTGCTTCCGGTCTCACGGGCAAAAAGTCATCTCGGAAATTGGGAAAAAAACTGTCTTTCTCGGCGAACGACCTGGGCAAGCTCTGGAACGAAACAGCCCACCCTGCTTTGCCGCGTGTCCTCCTGCCCTTGAGCAAGAGCCGGATAAATAAATTTCGCCCAGCACTGACCGAGCACCAGGAGCCGGAGTGGTGGAAGGCGCTGTTTGTCAAAGCCGGGGGCATCCCGGGCTTGCGGGGGGAAAACGAGCGGGGTTGGCGGGCCGACCTTGAGTTTGTGGTGCGCAGGCGAACGGAAATCCTGGAAGGGAAGTATGACAGTTGGGGGACGGCAATTGGCAACGTCGACGGCGTCCAGGCCTGGCTGAAAAAGAAGCGTGAGGAAAAGGCCCATGGCTGACTTCGAACAGTTTTCCCGGTTCATCATCGAGTTGTGCGCCTATTTCGAACGCAAGCATCCGTCGCCCCTGACTCTGGACCAGTGGTGGGAGGAACTCAAGCACCTCCAGCCGGACTATTACCCCGGCATCGCCAAGGCGCTCAAGGAATATGATACCTGGCCCAAAAACTTCCCCCAGAAGGTCCTGGAGATATTCAGCCGGGCGGGCCATCCGGCAACGAACCAGGAGCACCCGGCCGTCTGGTCCCCTTGGAAATACGCCGAGAAGGAGTGCAAAACCTGCGAAGGGAAGGGCTTTACCAAACAGGAGAAGACCGTCCTCTCCAAGGACGGGGAGCGCAGCGTCCGTTTGAAGGCCCGGGTGCTCTGCCCCTGCGTGGAAAGGCACATTTATGCCTTCTAAAGATTCCTGCGCACCGGAAAGAAAGGAGGTGGAGCGTGGACTGGCTGTTGAGCCTGTTGTTTTCGAAAGCCGGGGCGGCCCTGGCCGGCGCCCTGGGGGTATTGGCCTACTGGCTCCGGACGGCGCTCCTGCGCCGGCGGGCCGAACAGGCGGAAGCCCGGGCCCGGGCCGCGGAGGCCAGGGCGGAAATCCAAAAAGCGGAGGCCGAATATGCGCCCAAAATCGAGGAAGTGGAAAAGGCCGGCCAGGCTGGCGACGCTGCTGGCGTGGCTGACGCTGTCAACCGCCATTGGGGGCTGCGGGACGGCAAGGCCGGACCTGGCCAAACCGGCGTGGCCGAGGCCGGGGCCAAGGAAAGCGGAGGCGCTGGCGCACCCGAAGACGGGTGAGTCCGGCGTCTGGGAGCCGACCTGGAGCGCGGCCAACGGGGTCAAGTACACCCTGGAGCTGGAAAAGCGCAACCGGATGATGGATGCGATTGTGGACGCCTATCAGGAGTGAAAAGGAGCAGCCATGAGACGAGTCGAGTTGTTGAAGCGGGTGAGGGACGAGGCCGAGGTGGAGGCCTCGCTGAAGGCGGTGAACCGGATTGTCCAGGCCTTCTGCCGGGTGGTGCAGGACGAGACGCTGCAAAACGGCCGCTGCCAGGTAAGCGGCCTGGGGGTGTTCAGCCTGAAACAGCGGGCGGCCAGGAGTACTCGCGACTTCAAAACCGGCGAGAAGCGGGAGGTCCCCGCCAAGCGGGTGGTGCGCTTCCGTCCGGAGGCGGCATTCGCCGCCATGGCCGACAAAGCAGCCGGATAGACCTTGGGCTCGCCGGCGCGCCGTCCGCCTCCCGGCCCCGCGGGCGGGCGGTTAAACCCCGGATGTGGCGATGGTGAGCGGGGCCTCAACCTAAAGAAAGGGGGAAACGGTGATTCCATATCGACCGCTGCGGAAGAAGCTGATTTTCACCTTCGGGGGCGCGGACACCCAGAAGTCGGCCAACGTCTTCCTGGAAGGCAAGCTCCACCACCTGCACGTGCGGGTGCCGGACTTTGCCAACGCGGTCACCGCCAAGGTTTCGGTGCTGGACCAGGACGACTACGCCTACTTCGAGAGCGATCCCCTGAACAAAGGGCAGAACCACAACCTCCTCCTGGACAAAAAACTCCTCCTGATGGGGGAGGGAGGCGGGGTTCGTGTGAACCTCTCCGACGCGCCCGGCGGCGCCGGGGGAGAGGTGATAGTGGCGCTTTACTACTTCGGGGGGGGGAACTGACGGTGAACCGAAC
>JASEFS010000059.1 GCA_030018495.1 Deltaproteobacteria bacterium
GTAAGAATATCGCCCTCTAAAGTCATCTCAACGTTCTTCATTGCTGTTTCGCTCCTTTCTAATGTTTCATACCTTAATTACGGTATTAATTATGTCCCGAAGGTTTTTTGAGCTGACAACGGCAAAGTAAATTTCGCTCTGGCCGTCGGCAAACTGGACTTTTAAGCCCTTGGGATATTTGGAACGGGGCTTGAAATACAGCTCTGCAATGCCGATCGGAATCGGGTGGCTGAGCTCGCAAGTAAGGGCGGATGCCTTATCGCCGTAGCGCTCGTTGCAGTATTCGCAAATGTATAGGGTTTGCTCTTTCACTAATCGGTCACCTCCGGGCGAAATGCGTCTTCTTCCGGCGCGGGAAAGAAGCTGAGAAGAAAACCTTTGCAAATCGCTTCCGGAAGCGTGGGCGCGATGACGACAACCTTTAAACCTTCAGGGGTCATTTTCACAATGGCGTAACCTTTGTTCTCCGATTCGATCCATTTGGCAATCATCAGTTCGGGGTCCCAATGAGGGCTTTCGATAACTTTTCCTGCGTCAAGCATGTTTTGTGAATACCGGCATCTTGCATACCGGTATTCTCTAAGCGGTTCGTTGAGAATTTCGGCAATTAAGGAATCTATTTCATATCCGGGCTTTAACTTTTCGATTTCTTCTTTCGAAAGGTAGCACATGGAAATTCACCCCTTCAACTCATATAGAGGGATTTGATAAGCTCCTTCTTGCGCTGTTCATTCTCGCCACGTTTTTTCTCACTTGTCTGCAGGCAATACTGCGTCCAGAGCCAGGAAATCCGGGCCAGGTGATCAATCTTATCGTGCCAGTACGGGTGCCCAAAGGCCCAGTCGATACAGGCCCGCCACTGCTCCAGGGTGGGGGCGGCGGGGCCGTCCAGCATCGTCCGGGCGCAGGAAAGCTGTTTTAAGTGCCAGTCCCGGGGAAATTTTGTAACCCCTTTCGCCCGGAGGGCGTCTTTAAAGTATTGCACCAGGGATTTTTCTGCTTCGGTGTAAGGCTTATTTTTCATCATCTTCAATCCTTCTGCATTTCTTGCACATGATTATTTTGTAAGGTTTGCCGTCAGTAAGTGTGCTGCCAGACAACCGCGTATAAAGCTCCCCCGGCATTATAAAACCCATGCATTCTTCGCACATATAGTAATCTAATGCTATAAGGACCTCTTCCTTGAGCACAGGCATGAATGAACACCCCCTATCCACTTGCTGCTTCCCGCGCCTGGCGGAGGAGGTAGTTCAGGCGCTTTTCGGCGGCGGCAAGCTCGTAGATGGCCGCGTCGACCAGTTCCGGGTCGTCGGCCAGGTCCAGGCGCGTCTTCGCCTCCTGGATGGCGATATTAGCCTTCAAGATGTCGGTAAACTTTACTTCCGGCGCCATGTTCCACGCTCCTTTTCAAGGCGGCCGGGCGGTTTACGCCCGGCCGGCCCTAATCGCTATTCCTTCGGGAAAAAGCGCACGTATTCGGTTTCAGAAATCTGCAGGGCGTTGCGCACCACGTCGCGCTGCGGATAGTCGCCGTCGACGGCCAGCTTGCGCAACTCCTTCGTCGGCTTATAGACAACTTCTGCGGAAACGTATTTTTCAAATTTCTCGCCGAATAATCCATGCAGCAACTGGTGATCGACGATCTTGATCTCCTGCCTGATCTGCAGCTCGGCAACGCCGGCGATGCCGACGAGCTTGGCGCTCTTCTTCGTGCCGGCCGCCTCCAGCAGGTAGGGCAGGGTGCGGTCCTTGACTTCCTTCAGCCGCTCCGTAAGCTGGGCGATTTTCGCCGTCAGCTCGCTGCCTTCCCGGATAAGCTGCTCGATTTCCAGCCTGTCCTTAGGGATCAGGTGCTCAATGCCGCCGATTTTAATTTTGGTCAGCTCCTTATCCGTAGTCGCCTTGACTTCCGCCGTTACTTTTTGGGCTTTTGCCGTTGCCATAAGTTTTTTCTCCTTTCCATATCCTTTTTTATGGGTTATAATAAGTTGGGTTTGTGTTATCCCAGGGCTTCCAATACACCCGGACCGGCTCCTGCAGGCCCGTTATCTGAAACGCTTCGACGTCCGGGAGGTTGCGGAACCTGGGAATTTTTTTGCCGCCGCGCCGGTTGCACTCGTCGCCCCAGTGGATTTTGCACCGGTGAAAAAAGCGGCACGGCCGGCAACGCTCGCGACGGGCAATTTGCTGATGGGTCATCCAAATCACTCCCTCCGGGAAAACCTGGGGCAATATTTGATTGGGCAATTTTTAAGCTCCTTTGCTTCCTCGCAGGTACCCTCTTCGCATTCCCCGTCTTCGTCATGCGCGCAATTTTTGCATATGCAATCGAGCTCATAGTCCGCGTTCATTCCATCCCCCTCCTGAACAGACCCTCGTCAATGAGCAGGGTGTCCGCTTCTTCAATCACTTCCCTGGAGATCACGCCCCCCGTGCCCACCAGGTCGATGCAGGCGCTGATGGTGCTGTCCAGCCACCGCAGGCCGCCGTTTTGCGTGTCCACCGCCCGCTGTTTGAGAATAAATCTTGCCTCGTCAGTTAGATTAAATCCCGCCAGGAGATTGGCGATGTCGGCCGCGCCAGGCGGTTCCAGCTTGATGATCCGCCTGATCCGGCTGCGTAACTGCGCCAGGCTGGGGGGCCCGTCCAGCACCGCCACCAGCAATTCCGGCGTTCCGGCCAGCACCAGCCCTATTTTTTTCACCTGGTCGTAAACGGCCCGCATCGATTCGATCTTAACGACCGAGCCGTGCCGGTCGCCAACCAGCTTGTTGGCTTCGTCGATGATGATCAGCCGGGGCCGGTTGATCAGGCTGGAGACCACTTTCCGCTTGATGCTGCAGGCCGTGCCGGAAGTGCTTTCGCCCAGGTGGGAAGCAATATCTTTCATCAGCTCTTTGATCGTGTAGGTGGGGTCTGCCTGGATGTAAATCGCGTTGTTTTTCCGGGCGAAGCGCTCCAGGGCGGTGGTCTTCCCGGCGCCGCTGTAGCCGATGATTGCCCCCATAATGTGCTTGTTCATGCACTCGTAACAGACGGCGTGGATGTATTCGACGTTACTGGTGGTCGTGAATTCCAGCCGGGACTTGAAGCTTTCCGGGTTGGCCCGCTGGTCCCCGAGCCGCTCTTTCATCTCCTGAATTTTGCTGATTACTTCCGGGCCCGGGACATAATTCTCCTCGTTGGCAAACCGGGAAACCGTCGTCCGGTCGCAGCCCGCCTGCTCAGCTACGCTTTTCAGAGTAAGGCCGTGCGACGTCTTGACGTTCTTCAGCCACCGGCGCAACTCTTCAATGTCGGGTGACCTGGCGGACGGGCTGGCTCCGTTTTGTTTAAGCGTTAAGACCGACATATTACACCTCCTTAACTGGTGGCTTTGGCGATTGCTTTCCTAAGCATAACAAGAGCGCAATCTGGATGGTGTTTATTTCCATATTCTGAATTATCACCTGGTTCATAACACAAAGGACATGAACCTTTTTGAAGCATTTTTAGCTGAGTTTCAGCTTTTTTGCAGGCCTGTAGCAATTCTGGAGCGGCAGCAATTAACTGAGCATTGGCAATTACTTCATCGTTGTCCCGTATTAAGCAACTTTCATTAGTATTGCTACCAGGATGTTTGTCCGGGTTATCCTTTAACCACGGCAGCGAATAACAAAGTATGGAACAATCGGCTATCTCGTATCCTTTCTTATCAACAATGGACACATCTAAATCGTCACCGAAAAGGTTTTTCCCGGGCTTACCAAACACTTCCCACGGCCCAGGCGTATGACTCATTTAACATCACCTCCCGGTTTCATAATCTAATTTCAGACGATCCCACATTTCCGCCAAAACAGCGCCTACGTGTAACAGTTCGCGTTCGATTCCCTTGGCCTTACCTTTATAAAGTGCAATATTGAGCTGACAAGACTGTTCAACAAAAATCCTTCCCCAGTCATTTAAATTATGGTGATTACCGCAATGTCCATGTACCATTGACCATTTTTTCCGGTTCTGCTCGACCTGCCTTTTGACCGCCTCAAAAAACTCATCCATTGACATCATTACCCCCTTCGTTTTCGCGGTAGACCCGCTTTAAATACTCCCGCGCCAGCTGGCCCCGCTGTCCCCGGCCGGCTTCCGCCTGCTTTTTCGGGGCGCGAATCAGTTCCACCACCTTCCCGTCGGCGGGTTTATCCAGCACGGCGCCGGCCACCGCCCGCGGTCCCTTAGCTTGTTCATCCTTTGCGATATCCGCCAGCTTCCTCCGGTACCCTTGAACAATCTCTCGGACGGCCCGGGTGTGCCTGGCCTGCTCTTTGCGGTGCTCCTCCAGATCCTTGCTGTTGGCGCCGATGGCGATCAGTTTTCTGTTTTGCGCCGCGCAAATCCGCCGGCCGCGGTAGTATACGTAGATTTCTCCGATGCGGTTGGAATCGTACCGGATGGTCACCTTTTTTCCTTCCAGCGGCTGCAGCTCGGGCGCGTAATACAGGTGATTGAAGAAGTGGATGCCCTGGCTGGTCACGGCCCGCTTTTCCGCTTTCAATAAGAAATGTTCGAGCTTTTCGGCAGGGACGCGCCCGGGGCGGACCGGCTGCTTGCTCTGGTACTTGAGCAGCGGCGTGGTTTTCAGCGTCCGGTGCACTTTGTTCAGGTAGTCGTGTTTGAGCCACTGGACAAATTCCTGTTCAATTTTATCTATGGTGGGTAATTTTCCCTCGGCCAGCATTTTAGGCAGGCGCTTGTCCAGGTCCGGAGGCCGCTCTTCTTTTTTCCGCCCGCACCAGCCGGGCTGAAAACGGGAAAAGCGATCGGCAAAAGTGCCAAAAAAACGTTCTACCTGCGCTTTCGACCAGGCCCAGTAAGCAAGGCTATGGATTATTTCAATACCCAGGCCCTCGACGATACCCTTTGTTTCCGGGGTAAAATCAACGCACACCCGCTTGCCGATTCCTTTGAAGTGTCTGCTTTTATAATCCTCGCCGTTGTCTACGTAGAGAACTGCCATTAAACCCTCAAAAGGGAAGTCGGGCTTGGGTAAAACGGCATGCCGGAAACCCATGGCCAGGATTTCGCTGTTCGGCTGGATGGAAAAAACCCAGCCGGTCGGGCAGCGGGAAAATACGTCAAAGAAAACCGTCAGCCAGGGCCGCACTGCCTTGCCGCCGTAGTTGATAAAGAAATCGCAGTGGTGGTGGTCGCTCATGACCACCTGGTTGGGCTGCAGGCTTTCGGTGTCTCGCTGGCACTTGACCATCAGCCTGTTCTGGAACTTCTTTTCGCCTTCGCGGCCGTATACTTTTACATCTTCCCGCAGTTCCCCCAGGATGCGGTAAGCCGTGGCCCGGCTGCACATCCGCCACCCGTTTTTCTCTGCCTCGATCACGGTCCGGTCGTAGCACCAGCCCATGGTTGGCTGGTTTTCCTGCAGATAGAGCGCGATCATAAACTCCTTTGCTTTTGGATCGATGCTGTACCGGCAGGTTTCTCCAGCTCCCGGGCCCGGCCTGGCCACGCGCCTGTCCATGAGTGCCGCCAACCCCCCTTCTTTATACCGGCGCCGCCATTTATACACCGTTTTTTCCGACAGTCCGTGAGCATCCGCAATCTTTTTTACCGCCTTGCCGACCTTCTCGGCCAGGAGTTTTTCCGCCTCCACCGCCACTGCCTGCCTGCGCAAAGCTTCATCCACCTTTCGCCGGTAATCCTGCCGGCTATATTTGGCTTCGATTTCGGCCAGGGTGGCCATGGTCACTTCCGGCGGTTGATCATCCTGCCCGGCCCGGGCGGCCGCTTCCCGGGCCTTTTCGATTGTCCGGCGGCGGGCCTCCACCCACTTTTCCTGGGCCGGAGGGGGGAGGGAAGACAGCGCCACCAGGTAGGTTTTCCCGCCGCGGCCGCGGGATTTTTGCGGTTTGGCCGGAAGGGCATTTTCCTTGATCTGTTTATAAATGAGGCGCGGGGTAACGCCCAGCAAGGCCGCCGCCTCGGAAATGCTTACCCATGCTTGAATTTCAGCCCCCCCCTTTTTTTTATGGTTTAAGCTTCTCTCCCTGCCCTTAGAAAAAAG
>JASEFS010000027.1 GCA_030018495.1 Deltaproteobacteria bacterium
TCCCGGATCTTCAGGCTCGAAGACAACGCCGGCTGCACCAGGAAACAGAGGAGTAGCAGCATCATTAATCCCATAACTTCGGGTTTCCCGATGCAGGGCAGTTCAAAGCCCTTCGCCTGTTTTCCTTCTTCCCAGGTTTTCCGCATATCACTCACCATTGCTCGTTTAAAATTTTCTAAATTTTTTGCAAAAAGACTTCATTTATTAAATAGGGCCTGCAATCTTATCGTGAGCTATATGAGTCGAGTTCTTATAAGCTGGCAAAACTCTTTCCCATACCCTTAATCACCTCTACCTTGTTGTCCTTGGAGGCGTCGACTTTCGCCGCATTTTCCGCTTGCGAAGGCTTGGCATAAGCTAAATTTGAAGTCAATACGCCCTTGGTATAGAACAAACCCTGGTTGAGCTGGTTTCTTAGGGCCAAGCGGATTTTGCCCTGATTGGTGGCCAGATTGACAATCTCCGCTTCTTCCGGGGTCACCTCCAGGGTCACGGTGGTCACAACCTGGGGCTTCTTTTCCGCGGTCTGATCCCAAATCTGCCCTTTGCTCAATACCTTAAGATTCTGCAGGATGATCTTGGAAAAATGCTCCCCTTTTTCTTCAGGGGCCGACATTTCCACCAACAGGTCCACCCGATCCCCCGGATTGATAAAGCCGGCCACGCCGCTCACATCATCGGTGCGCACGGTGACCGCGAGTTTATTGGGATCCAGCAGGCCGCCTAAACCTGCGGCCGTGCCCTCGGGAGCCAGTTTGTTGGGCAGCACCGGCTCACCCCGGCTGATGGGAACCTGGACCACCCGGCCCTCCAACTCTTTGGCACTCCGAAAAGATTTGGCCGGGATGATTTCTCGGGGCCAGGCCGCGGCTTTTACCATCCTGGCGCTGAGGGCCGTTCCGGGAGCGATGTCCAAATCCGCCACCACCACCTGGTCATGCGGTATAACAGACACTGCGGTTTTCATGGTGATATACCGGTGAATCGTAAAGGTGGCGATGAGACCGGCCACCCCTGCCAACACAAGATAAGGAATGCCTTTGGGTAATTTCATGTTCATGGCCCTCATTCACATTTCATGATTGTTTCAGCCGTAAACGTCATATTTTTCATGGAAGGGATGAACCCTCCCAAAAGATCCCACGGGTTCTGAGCAGTAACTGTAACAATGAGCTCTGCGCCGGCATTGCCTGTGGTATATCCTGAACCGGAAACGTTAACGTTCACCTTATCCTGGCTTAAGCTGGGACAGAATTTTGTAATATAATCCCGCACCACCGCCTCTATGCTGGGGTTGAGGCTGGCAGGGGCCAAACGGTTGGCGCTGGAAGAGGGGTCCGGTACATAAATCGTGCCGTAGCGGGCGCCTTCCCGAGAGGCGCAGGCTAGGGCATACTTTGTGTACCACATCAAGCCGAACTGGATGACCCCTAAAACAATTATCAGGAGTACCGTCAAAACCAGAGCAAATTCGACGATTGCGGCTCCCTGTGAATCCCTCAACAACTGCTTTGCCGGAGATCTTTTACTCATAGCACCGGTCCTCTCAAATAGAGAGCTGTCATTCCCAATGCAATTGCCACGCCGTAGGGAATAGTCTTGGTTTCCATGCTTATCTTGCTTATATTCCTAACCGACACTCCAGCTTGAAAGGGTCGATGTAAAATCCAGTTCAACAGAATAGCCCAGCCCCGGCGGATTTTTGTCCACAACTGCCTGTTCCAGCCCAGTGTGGCCAAGCTGATGAGGCCTCCAGCCACGGCCATATAAAAGAATAAAAGAAAGGTCTGCCACGGTCCCAGCCAGGCCCCCAGCGCGGCCAAGGCTTTTACATCTCCCGCGCCCATGCCGCTCAGCAGATAAGGAATGATTAATAAACCGAAGCCGAGGCCCAGACCCATGGCGCTTTGGGCCGCCCCGTGCCAGCCGGAGATGCCGATCTGATAACCGAATCCTGATAAGGCGATAAGAAGATTCAGATAGTTAGGGATGCGGCGGGTACGAACATCCCCGACAGCGACCCACAGAGAAAGAAGCAAAGGCCAGAACAAATATCCCAGGCCGTGCAGCCAGTTCGGCAGGTCGCCGGATAAGTTCATGTCGCCCTCTTTGCTATGTTCGGTATTTTCGTTGTCAGAGATAGTTAATTACTTAAACCAGTTGAGCCGTGAGGTAGCAGCCAAACAGGGCCATGGCCAGTCCCGCGACAAGCATCATGGCGATAATTTCGGTCAATTCTTCAAAAGTCATATCGTCCTCCCTTGCTACCAAATTCCCACCATGCAATCGGCTCAAAATCCCATATTTTATTTTCTGCTGGCGCCAAGGGGGCAACAGCAGGCTTGAGAAACTTCGTAAACTAAGCATTCTTCCCTCAAGCCCATAGACTTGATGAGGTTTACTCAAGATGAGAAAGGCGCGTTGGCTTTGCCAAAGGGGCTGTGAAGGCTATTAAACATTAGACTCACCGCTCCTATGATCGCCATGGCAATAAGCCCCACAAGCAGGCCATACTCCACGGCAGTGGCGCCTCCCTCGTCTATGAAAAGACAGAAAAACAAGTTCATTGCCCCCCCTTTTCTATTGAATTTTTAAACCCCTTTATGCTCGGGCCCTATAATAGGGGCCCGAGCATACTAGGGAATCAGAGTTTATCCACCAGCAGCAGGGGCAGTGCTGGCAACTTGATCCGCAGTGTAATTAAATGTAGCCTGCAAGTTAAGACCTAAAGCCGCCACCGCAGCGATAATAACCACCGCAATCAAAGCTACCATCAAGCCGTATTCCACTGCAGTCGCACCAGATTCATCTTTGAAGAATTTCTTAACCATTTCCATTCTCCCTCCAGTTTGGTTTGTTTTTTAAAGGCTGTGTTTGAAGTTTGATTAGCTTGGTCCAGCAATCTCTCGGGCTTAGCCCACCATCACTTCATCCCTACAAGATTTTCCCTGTAATCCCCCCCTTCTGCGTGGATTTTGCGGTTTCGTAATGATTGCTAACAAGAAGCATGCCAGTTATTGGAACCATCCAAAACCTCTTGTGCCTCTCGCCTATTTTGAGCGCTAAAATCAGATATTTTGCATTGCACCTTGATTTATTATGCTTTGCATAAAAATGCTGGACCGAAAGACAAGAGATTCCGACGAAATTAGGGATTTGAAAAAAATTATTCAGTCCCATTTGACCGTCCTGCCATTCGCCTCGAACTTCCCATAGAAAATTATTGTAGAGATCTGCAATTTAGTTCTCACAAGGTGAGAATTTTATTGAAATAGAATAAGTTCTATTTTGTCAGGAGAACATTTTTTATTGCAAGAAAATTAATATCTTAGCTTCTTGGCATTATTTGAGCGTACCCCGAAACCCTTTTCCCGGGTTTAGTTCGCGGCCCAGTCCTTTATGCCTGAAAGGTATGAAATTTGCTTTCTTTAACGATTCAGGGGAGATGTCTTAGGTTCTTCCGATTGAATTATTGTATTCCTAGAGATGAAAGAGTCGAAAGAATTTATGCCTGAAAAATATTTACGCTTTGTGATGTGGTTCGGACTTGCGGGTATGTTGCTTGGATTGATAAGTCAGCTTAACCGAATCGATCTTGACCTATTCCATGAACTCGCATTGATCCGGGAATTAATAAACACTGGCAGTTTTCCGCTGACAGATGTTTTTTCTTATGTGCCAACCAAAAATCCAGTGGTTCATCACGAGTGGGGCACCGGCGCAATTGTATACTTAATCACCATTCATCAAGGTCTGGGGGCACCCGGATTGCTGTTACTCAAGTATTTGCTAACAGCTTTCATTTGCATAGGCGGTTATATATTCACTAAACGACAGGGGGCCAGTGATTATGCTTTTTCTTTTTTTGCATTCTGGGCTATCAGTTTGGGGTGGATAGGGTTTACCACTATAAGAGCACAATTATTTAGCCTTATGTTCTTGGTGATTTTTCTGTTTTTAATCGAAGAGAATCGTAAGGGAAAAAATTGGCCCTTATTTGTATGGCTCCCCTTCTACGTCGCTTGGGTGAACATCCATGGCGGATTTCTGATAGGCCTCGGACTATTCCTGATCTATATTGTGGAATTGTTTTTGGGCAATTTTTTACAGGAAAAAAAGTTTATTGATTCTTTAAATCACATCAAGTTCCAAATCATAATTTTCGGCCTCATGTGTTTTGCTATCATAATCAATCCCTATGGAACCTCCTACCTGCCTTATATTTGGCAAGCCGTTACTTTGGACAGGACCCAATTTATCTCTGAATGGCGCCCTGTATGGCAAATAAACATTACCACCTTCATAGGTCTCTCTCTTTCGATTATTTTATTGGCTTTTGTAATATGCTATCAAGAAAAAAGATCATTGATAGTACCAGGAACTTTGATGGTGCTTGGAGCAGCCTGGCTGTCCTTTCGACATTATCGGCATCTTTCCATCTATTCTGTTATCTTGATGTGTTACGCACCGATATTGCTGGAGAATAGTAGCTTATCCCCAGTACTGAAAAACTTATTGCAAAGACATAAAAAAATTTTATGCTTTTCATTTATTATAGTTGCTATTTTTGGAATAAGTTTGGCCTCGTGGAATAAATTTTGGCAATTGCGCATCCCTACTGCCGTTGAAGAACATAAAAAAGGCGTTCCGATTTATCCGGCAAGCGCAGTAAAATTCTTGAAGGAGAAGGACTTCACAGGTAATATGACGGTTCATTTCAATTACGGGGCCTATGTTTCGTGGAATCTATACCCTCAGGTAAAAGTAAGCATGGACAGCCGCTTCGAAGTGGCCTACTCAGTCGAGCAGGTAGTTGAGAACCTTAATTTCTATGCGGCAAAAGAAGGCTGGCAGGAAACCATTAAGCGGTACCCGACGGATGCTATCTTAGTTCCCAACTGGAAACCCATCGAAAAGGAGCTCAGCCAGGATGATATCCAAAAATTAATTAATTTTCGAAAAGTTTATGTTGATGATGCCTATACTATTTATATGCGCGCCGATCTGGCCGAGAAATTTCCCTTCCTTGATAACCGAGGAAAAACTATTGTAGGGACCTTTCCATAAACATTGCTGATTTTGATTCTATCCAGTGAAAATCTCGTAAAACAAAAAATTATTCTTTTTCGATAGCGGCGTAAGTCCCCCGGTTAATGCGGTGTTTTTTCAGGAGGGCGTACAGGCGGGGCATGGACAGGGCGGAGACGCGGCAGGCTTCTTTGATGTCGTTGTCGGTCAAGGCCATCAGGTCTTGCAGGTACTGCTTTTCGGCCCGGGCAATGGCGGCCTCGCGAAAATCCTTGAGCTTGGGAAGCGCGGCGACGCGCGGGGGCTCGTCCGGCTCATGGCTTTCCTTGCTCACCGCGCCTCTGGCCACTTTGATGCGTATATGGCTGGGCAGATGGCTGGGGTACAGGGTGGGTTCGTGGCGGGCCGCGGCCAGGGCCCGCTCCAGGGTGTTGACCAGTTCCCTGACATTGCCGGGCCAGTCATAGGCCATCAAACAATCCAAAAATTCCGGCGCAAACCCCTTGGGACCGATGTCGTAGCTTTCACACAATTTGGCAAGATGGAACATCACCAGGTCGCGGATGTCTTCCGGCCGCTCCCGCAAGGGCGGCAGCTCGATGGTGATGGAGCGCAGCCGGAACAGCAGGTCCTTGCGGAACAGACCTTCGGCTACCAATTGCTCGAAATCCCGATTGCTGGCCACCACCAGGCGGAAGTTGCTTTCCACTTCCTGACGGGCGCCCAGGGGCCGGAAGCGCCGCTCCTGGAGGACCCGCAGGAAGGCCTTCTGCATGATCAGGGGCAGCTCTCCCACTTCATCCAGAAACAGGGTGCCGCCGTCGGCCTGCTTGATGAGCCCCACCTGGGGCCGGTCCGCGCCCGTAAACGCGCCTTTTTCATACCCGAAGAGAGCGCTTTCCACTAAAGACTCGGGCATGGCGGCGCAGTCCACCACCACAAAAGGCTTGTTGGCCCGGGAGCTGTTGGCGTGAATGGCCCGGGCGAATAGTTCCTTGCCGGTGCCCGTCTCGCCCACAATCATGACGTTGGCGTCAGTCTCCGCGGCCTGGGCCAGGACGTCATAGCAGGCCCGCATCTGCGGACTCTTGCCCACGATGCCTTCCAGCTTCAAGGCCACCATAGGGGTCTTGCTCTTTTTTTCCTGGCGATACTGAAGCGCCCGGCTCAAGGCCAGGGTCATCTTTTTGATGGAAGACTGTTTTTCGATATAGTCCCAGGCGCCGTTTAAAATGGCCAGCTCCGCGCCGTCCGGGTCGCCGGCCCCGGTGATGATGATGACTTCAGGAGACGTGGGCAGTTCCCGGAATCTGGGCAAGACTTCCAGGCCGCTGCCGTCGGGCATCCTGACGTCCAGAAAAACTACATCGAAATTGCCGGATCCGGCCTCGTGAAGCCCTTCGTCCAGGGTCCTGGCGTATTTAACCCCGTAGCCCATGTCCTGAACCATATCGGACAGCATTTCACAAAACATTTCGTCGTCATCAATGATCAGCACATTGCCCATGGAGTCGCCCCTAAATCCCCGGTGAGTTTGGCTCCCCCTGCCGCGGGAAAAATCATGCAGCCGGTGCGCCGCCTCGCCGCCATTGGTTTTTCTTATTAAACAAGCAAGTCTCTCAACCCTTTATGGCTGCGCTCTCCGTCCCCAAGGCCCGGCGGATGGCTCCGGTCAGCTCGGTGATGGACAGAGGCTTCATCACATATTCCCGAATACCCGCCTCTTTTGCCTTTTCCGGCGTGACCAACTCACTGTAGCCGGTACATAAAATGATGGGCATATCAGGGCGGAGCTTCAACATTTCCTTGGCCATATCAAAACCGGTCATTTGCGGCATGGTCTGGTCGGTGACGATCAGGTCGTACTTCTCCGGTTCGGCCCGGAAGGCCTGCAAGGCTTCCTGACTGGACGTGTAGGGGTCCACCTCATAACCCATGTTCTTCAGGATTTCCTCCCACATCTCCACCAGCCATTCTTCGTCATCCACAAAGAGGATGCGGCCATGCCCCTTGTCCGGCCGGGAGCGCTCCTTGACGCCGGAAGTCGGGGTATCGTTGATTCTGGGCAGAAAAACAAGAAATTCCGTACCCACCCCGGGTTTGCTTTGCACGGTGATGGCGCCGCCATGCGCCTTAAGAATGCCATGCACTACGGCCAAGCCCATGCCGGTCCCTTCGCCCGGAGACTTGGTGGTGAAAAACGGGTCGAAAATACGTTCCATGGTCTCCTTGTCCATGCCGTGGCCCGTATCTTTGACGCTGATTTTAACAAACGGCCCCGGGGACAAATCGTGGTATTGCCCCGCTTCTTTTTGATCCAAATTGACCGCTTCCACTGATACTTCCAACAGCCCGCCCTTCTCCCGCATGGCGTGGGCGGCATTGGCGCACAGGTTCAGCAGAACCTGGTGTATCTGCGTGGGGTCGGCCAGGATGGTGTCGTTTTCCTCATCCGCGCGCCCCACCAGTTCAATGGTGGCCGGCACCGTAGCCCGCAGCATTCTCAGCGTCTCTTTGACAATGGGACAAACCTTGACCGGCTTCTGCTCGGGCTTGCCGGGACGGCTGAAAGCCAGAATCTGGCTGACCAAGTCCTTGCCGCGCTGGCCGGCTTTTAAAATCTGCTGAAGTTTCCGCTTTAGGTCGTTGTCCTCTTTGAGGCTGTAAAGCGCCATTTCCGCGTAACCCAGCATGACGCCGAGGATGTTGTTGAAATCATGAGCAATGCCTCCGGCCAGCGTGCCTATGGCCTCCATGCGCTGGGCCTGGCGCAACTGGGCTTCCAGCTTGGGCCCCATCTCTTCATTCAGCTTCCGTTCGGAAATATCGAACAGCACCAGGTCGATGAAATCGATGTCGCCGTCGGCGTTAAGAGAGATGTGACCTCCCTCCTGAAGCCATAAAGTCTTGCCGGACTTGTGGTTGATGCGGTATTCCACGGTGTAGGAACAATCATCCTGGCAGGCTCTGATAATGGCTTCAGACCGCCTTTGCCGGTCTTCCGCGGCGATCAAGTCGGGCCAGCGGACCTTGCGGGAGTCAAAATCTTCCTTGGCATAGCCGGTTACTTTAGTGATCTTGTCATCAAAGAAATCTATGGCGCCGTCGGCAAAGAACCTGGCCCCGATAAGCGGGATGCTGTCGGCTATGAGGCGGTAGCGCTCTTCAATTTGCCTGAGCGCTTCTTCCTTGCGATGCTGTTCGGAGACATCCGCGGCGCGCTCAATGATGCCCACGCACGCGCCCGTTTCTTTGTCAATCAGGGGATAGGCTGAGAGTTCAAGCCTGCCGGTGACTTCTCCTCCGGGGCCTGTTTTGGGAACGATTTCGGAGGTGATTTCTCCGCCGGCCTTAACTTGCGCCGCGGGACATTTTTCGCAGGGTTGTTTCCGCCCCAGCAAAACCTGGTAGCATTTTTTCCCAGCCAGGGGCTGCTCATGGGCAAACCACTGCTCCATGAGCTTGTTGGCCTTAAGGATGGTGAAATCCGGGTCCAGCAAAAAGAAGCCGTTTTGCAAACTGTCGAAGAGGTTGGCCAGTTGGTCATCCCTTTGCCTTAAAGCCTCCTCAGCCCTTCGCAAGGCGGTGACATTGCGGATTACGATAAGGCCGCCGATAAGTTCGCCGGCATCATTTTTCAGAGGGAAATAGCTGCCTTCAAAATAACCTTCCGGACTTAACGGCGACAATCTCAAGGGCCGGGAGCCGTCCAGGATGTGTTTGGCGGGAGCAATGCCGAAGCCTCCGAGGCTCTCATGAATTTTCTTGATGGCCGGGAGAATGCTTAACAAATTTTTTCCCAGCAGCTTTTTGCGATTGAGTCCGGTTATGGACTCCATGCCGGCATTCCACACCGTGATGCGCAGATTCCGGTCAAACGCGACAATGCCGTCTTCATTCTGAGCGATGAGCTTATCGCTCAGTTCCTTTTCCCGGGCGACCTCCTGCTTGAGGCGGTTGCGCTCCATGGCGTAGAGCAGCGAGCGGCCTAATTGCTGCTCCACCAAAACGCGGTATTTCTCTTCGGATTTATGGAGTTCCTCTTCCAGCCCCTTGAGGCTGCTTATATCTGAGACCACTCCCTCGATTTGGCCTTTCGCCATGTGCAGGGTGGCCGACAGCATTATCCAAACAATAGAGCCGTCCTTGCGATAGCAACGGGCCTCGAACCTGTTCAGCGAGCCGTTTTTAAACGAGGCGAACAGTTTTTGCTGGGTGCCGGGATCTGCAAAGCTTTTCAGGAGGATGAACTCATTAAAGAACTCCTCCAGGTTGTCATAGCCGAAGATACGGGCCACCCGCGGGCTGGCCTCCTCCATGCGGCCGTCGCCCAGGCGCAAACGGAAAACCCCCAGCTCAGCCTTTTCCAGAATACCTTGATAACGCTCTTGCGCCTGCTGGAGCGCTTCGGTGGTCTGCCTGAATTTGCCGGCATCACGCGCCGCGCTGAGAATTTGTTTCTGGCCGTCTCTTATAATAATACGAGACCGGAGGTGCAGAGGCATAATCGAACTGTCTTTGCGAAAATGCGCGGATTCAAAGACAGCTTCGCCTTTTTCCAGGAGTTCTTTCAGTCTTTCTTCCTGGAGTTTGGCGTACTCGGGGGGCTCAAGCTGAAAGCGGTTGAGCAGTCGCAGCTCTTCCGGACTGTAGCCCAGATCCTGATAGGTGGCCTGATTGAACTCCAGAAACCGCCCGGCCATATCCTGAACGAAGATGGCCTCATCCGCAAAATTCAGCATCTGTTCTTTGAGGGTTAATTGTTCCTGACACTGCAGCCGTTCTGTGCGGGTGCGCAAGGCCCTGACGCCATATGCCAGGGTTTGGGCCAAGTTGGAAAAAAGATCCTGTTCGTCCGCGGTAAAGGCATGGGGCCGGTCGGCAAAAATCGTGAGAACAGCCAAGTGAGGCGTGGCCAGGGGCAGGGCCAGGCAAGAGCCGAAACCCCGGGCCAGGCTTTCTTCCCGCCAGGGAGCAAAATCCGGCTCCGTATTAAGATCCTGACATAGGGAGGCCTTGCCGGTGCGGATCGCGATGCCGCTGGGCGAGCGGCCCAGTTCCCCCTCATCCCAGGTGAAAGGGCGGCCGGCCAAATACTGGCCGTCTTCCCCCCAAAAAGCCGCAGGCACAATCTTTTTGTCCCCTTGAGTGGCCGCGTAGCCCACCCAGACAAAGGGGTAGCCGCCGGTTTCTACAATAATTTTGCAGAATTCCTTAAGGAGGGGTACTTCTTCTGAGACAGTGACCAGGGCAAGGTGCGCCTCCCGCAGCATGCCGAGAACCCGCATGAAATCGCGCAATGCTGCTTCTTCCCTGGTGGGTTTACTTGTTTTCCCCATGGAATCCCCAGTTAAGCTGGCCCCCCCAATGCAGGTTTTGAAGTAGCAAAAGAAATGCCAGACAAATTTCTTGCCACAAAATAATCCTCAGTTGACCTGAATAATTTCAAAAAACAAGCCAGTTGCCTGAATCTCTGCAAACTCACCCGAAATCCTTATAGCAAACTAATTATCATTTTAAAAGAATATTTTTATTTTTTTATAAGAAATATATCGTCTCTTTTCCGGAAAACCTGAAAGCGTGCTCGCTTTTTATTCATGCAGGTCCAGCCCCGGAGCGGTCCGGAGGCAGACCCGCATCCTGGAGTGGTTTCGCTGAGGCGGAGAGGCATTGCCGACTCTAATTTTTAAAGGGATGACGCCTGAGAGATAATCTTAACGCCGGCCCCCGGGAAGGCCGAGCTTGGTTCTCCAAGCTTCAGGGGAAGCACCTTATTCGCTTTTATGGGAAGGGCGCTTCACCCATTCGGGCGAGGTCGCCTGAGGGATGGCATCTTTACCCGGAAGGTATGGCTTTATATCCACAACGGGCGTATCATCCCAGGCGTCCAAGCCTTCCACTTCCAGGCGCAAGCCTTCCACTTTGAGGAGGCGGCAGGCGGTGAGGCCGATCAAGTTGGGGCGCACCGGAGACCGGGTGGCGAAGACTCCGGTCAAGGGATTGGCCGGGTTATTGCGGGGATGAACTTTCAGGATGGCCCGGTTTTCCGGAGTGTCATTGCCATGAAACCAGAAGAACACCCAGATATGGGAAAACCCCGTCAGGCCGTCCATGGCCGGGGCGAATTCAGGGAAAATCTCGATAAAAGCGCGGTCCCCCTGCCGGACCACCCGCCCCACCGGGTTCATTATCATGGGCTTGTCGGAGGCTTTTTTACCTTTTGCCGTTTCATCCGCCATGGCTTGGGAAGCAACCTCGGCATTGCTCCGGGCGCAGACTGAGGTTGTATTTAATGTACCTGCCAGCAAGCATAACATGCCGGCCGCACAAATCCGGAGAAAATTTCCCCGGAAATTTCTCCGCCCGTCCAGGCATATTTTTTCCATGACATTTGCCTCCACCCTGAACCCCCGCGGGTTTAAAGCACGGGCGTTTTGCGACCTTGGTGCCTTGCCGTCTTTGCGAGAGGAAAAATTATTAACATTAAATCGCAAAAACGCCTTAAGGAGAAAAATACATTTAGCGAATTTCTGAACCATTGTACTCAGGCATCCCGGGGGTAAGAGACAACTCAGGTGGTTTTCAATGCGGCAGGCTGACAGATGAACTCTATAAAGGGGTCAGTTCCACCTGCCCCCAGGCCCCCAGTTTGTCTCCGACAATCACTACCGCTCCCAAAATGTCCGGCACTTCGGCCACCCACTCCAGGGCCTCGTTGACTGCCCCGGCGTCCGGCACCCGGTTGCCCAAGGCCGTGGCGCAGGCATCCGCCAACGCCGTGGAGGCAGCCAAAACGCAGGCCGCGTCGGCCCGGCCGAAGCTCAAGGAATGCCCCACGGTCCCGGAGGAGGTGCACACCCCCAAGGGACCCAGCATGGGGTCAATTTTTAACCCGACTTTATGGCTGAGGGGTGAGTCGCCGGCAAACAGCGCCACAACCGCAGGCCGGGTGACTTTCAGGAAGATGTCGCCGCCGTTTTCCACAATGACCTCGGAGCTCCTGGACATAAGGGCGCGGCCCACCCTTTCGGCCAAAGCTCCGGCCACCGCGGCCATGGGGCCGACCCCGGTTTTGCGGCCCGCGGTGATCATCTCCCGGACCACCGGCGGCGCAAACGGGTCATCCGGCCAGGGGGCCAGGGCCTTGAGAAAATCGGGGTGAGCTTCGATGTAGCCTTCCAACTGCTGGCGCTCCCGCACCACCGCGTCCCGCACCTGCCGGCTGAAATCCCGGACCGCCATAATCAGGAGGTCGGTTTCCTTCACCGCCACCCGAAAGGAGACCAGGCCCTTCCGGGCCATGCGGGTGCGGTAGGTGCGGGGTTCGGGGCTCAAGGAGGCCATATATCTACTTTAACAAAACACCGGCGAAAAGGGGCCGGTTAGTTGCGGCTTACGGGCAGTCGATGGTTTTTTTGAAGAGAATGGTTCAACTCGAGGGGAGAACCGGAGGACCGGAGGCCCCCGCCCTCCCCCAAAACAAATTCTCAGCTGCCCTTGAAGGCTATCAGCAACACTCCAAGCGCCATGAGGGCGGCGCCCACCAGGCGCGGCGCGATGGGGCGCTCTTTGAGCCACACCCCGCCCAGGACCACGCTGAAGAAGACGCTGGTGCGCTTCACCGCGATAAGATAAGCCGCGGGGGCCATCTTGAGCCCGTACACCTGGCTGAGAATGACGGCGGCCATACACAGGCCGAGCAGCAGACCCCAGCGCCGGCGGGCCAACAGGGCGCGGGCCGGCCTGGGATTGCTCAGCGGATAGCCCGCCAGCATGACTACTGAAAATATCAAAGGATAGAGCACGCCGTAAAACGCGGGCTCCGAATGCAGAATGGCCAGCTTGCCCAGGGCCGCGGTGCAGGAATAAAGGACGGCCACCGCAAGCATACAGCGCGCGCCCGCCTCCCGAAGCAGCGCCCTGATGGGCGCCAGGAAGCCGAACCGGCCGGTGCTCAAACTCAGGACGTAACTGCCTCCGGCGATCAGAAACACGGCTGCGACACCCCAGCCGTTCAGGCCCTCGCCCAGGATCAGTTGGCCGGTGACGATGAGAAAAAGCGGGGTAAAGGCTAGAAACGGGATGCACAGGGAAAGAGGGCAGACTTTGATGGCCCTCATATAAAGCAGCGCCGCGGCCGCCTCCAGCGGCAGGGCCAGCAAAACCGCCAGCCAAAAGGTGCGGTCCAGGGGCGGCCAGGTGATGGCCAGCCCCACCAGCAGCAGATACGGCAGCGCGAAGAGCCAATAGGCAAGGGCCATGCCGTAGGGGGAGAGGTCGGTGAAAAAGCGCTTGGTCACCGCGTCCGCGGCCGCGGTGCCCAGCGCCGCGATCAACCCCAAAGGAAGCCAGAGCCAGAAGTCCATCAGGAAATAGTTTACATTCTGAGGCTCTGAAAAAAAGCACTAATGTTATCTTGGGCCTGGGCCTTCGGAGAATTAGGCCAAAAAAAAGAGCAGCTCAGGGCCGCTCAGAAATAATGGTCGTTATCAGCGAGCGCGTTTGGTCAAGGAGAGAAAGTCACGGATTTCAGCTCGTAACAATCCGATTTTATGTCAGATTCTGGGTCTCCGGGTTCATAATCAGTATAATCAAACCTATTGAATCTAATTAACCCGATATCTTTTAAAAAATCAGCAAAACAAACCACAAGCCCCTGATGATCAGGGTTATCGGGATCAAGCCCGACAAGGCCATGCGTGTAAGCGACTGGCCCTAAAGGGGCGGACCTATCGAGGACAGCCACCCTTAACCAGCTTGTTGTCCAAGCTAAATAGGTTCCCCTATGGAGGGTAAGGTACCAGGCATAACCGGCCGTTACATTATCAACGGGAATGACTGTATCTGTTTTCAAGATGGATGGGGTGAGTTCCTCTAACGCCCAAAAATCGAAGATTTCCCCTTCCAGGGCCTCTATGATGGTCATGCTTCTTCGCCCGATATCGCAGAAAAGGTAAGGTTCTTCAACTTCTTCGAATTGATTCGTATTTTTGTTTAATGTAGAATACTTTTTAGAATAATTCCTGTGTTCGCCTAGCTCATCCACCCATCCGGTAAGCTCGACAGTAAATGTATCCCCAGATTTATCTCCTGCAATATAACGGTAATCCCATTTTGCAGATACTGTTTCCAAGGTTGCCCCTATTTTCCCCGGAGCAAAATAATCAAGCGGATTAATGGGCCTGGCAGTTGCCGCCCCGCTACTTAGAAAAAATAAACAAGCCAACGAGAGAAAAATCACCCCAATTTTTTTCCCGTACATAAAGTCTCCCACCCATTAATTTTTGAAATTAACCCATTAGAGCTGTTTTTGCCCCTCATGCAAATACTTTGCCACTGAAGCTTGTTTTGTCTCGGAATAGGAACTGGAGGGAGGCTCAGAAACACGAATGAAGGGGAAAGGCAGGTTTTGCGCGGTTCTCGCGCCATTGGACGAAAAGCTTCTCCCCTACCCTGCCCTGTCGGTTTTCATCTTCTCGCAGATGCTGTTGCTGAGCTTCACGAACTGGGCTACAGAGAGGCTCTCCGCCCGGCGGCCGGGGTCGATGCCCGCTTCCTTGAGTATATTGAGGAGGTCGCCGGGAGGGAGGCCAAAGGCCGGCCCCTGGGCCGCGAGGGTGTTTTTCAGGGTCTTGCGGCGTTGGGCAAACGCGGTCTTGACCACCTTGGCGAAGATTTGCTCATCTTCGGCCCGGAGTTCCGGCGCCGCGGGCTCCAGCTTGAGCACCACGGAGCTCACCTGAGGCGGCGGGTAGAAGTTGCCCGGACCCAGGGAGAACTGGCGGGTCAGGCGGAAATGGTATTGGGCCATGACGCTTAAGATGCCGTAGTCCTTGCCACCGGGCCGGGCCAAAAGACGGTCCCCCACCTCCTCCTGGACCATGAGCACCGCCAGGGTCAGGACCCCTTTGTCCTCCATGAGTTTAAAAAGAAGGGGAGAAGTTATGTGATAAGGGAGGTTTCCTGCAATTTTAACGGGCCGGCCGACTTCCCGGCTGAGCGCCGCGATATCGAAGCGCAGCACATCTTCCCGAATAAGCCGCACCCGAGGTGACCCCGCAAACACCTCCTGCTCAAGATAATCGGCCAGGGATAGATCCACCTCCAGGGCTATCACCAGAGCAGCGCGTTCGGCCAGGAGCACGGTCAAGGCTCCCAGCCCCGGCCCGATTTCCAGCACGACATCATGGGGCTGCAGGTCCAGGGCGTCCACAATGCGCCGCGCCTGGTGCGCATGCAGCAGGAAATTTTGGCCCAGCGACTTCTTAGGCCTCAGACCCAGGCGGCGCAGGATGGTTTGAGGAGACGGCAGGGGCACTGTTAGGCTCACATCGGTGGAATAGCCGGCATCTGACCCGACGGTAGCGCGTCACCACCCACAGGGTCAGGAAATAAGCCATGACGGCCGGGGGCAAGGCGATAATCAGGCCCCCCAGTTGCAGGGCCAGGCCGCCGCGCCACAACAGGTTGAGAATGGAGTAAAAATCCAAAGCTTCGGGAAAATTCAGGGGAGTCTTTTGCAGCATGAGGAATTCGCCGATCTTATAGGCCGCAAAGTACAAGGGGGCCATAGTGACGGGGTTCATAATGAAGATGCCCATCAGCGCGGTGACCGGCGAAACCCTGAGCAGGGGCGCCAAAAAGAGCACTGCCACGGTATGGAATGGAACAGTGGGAGTGACACCGATAAAAACGCCCAGGGCCATGCCCCAGGCCAGCTTTTGGGGGCTGTCCTGAAGCCGCTTGAATTTCAGCCAGTAATAGCGGATGGTCCGCCCTGGGGGCATTTTGCCCGGGACGCGGGATTTATTGTTGCGGCATTTATTGTTGGAATTGCTTGTTTTCATCCTGTTCTCGCAAGATGCGGCGCAGCACCTTGCCTACCATGCTCTTGGGCAATTCCCGGCGAAATTCTATAATTTTCGGGATCTTGTAAACTGCCAGACGGGCGCGGCAGTACTCCAAAATCTCCTCTGCTGTTGGATTGCCGCCCTCCCGGGGCACGATCACCGCTTTTACCAATTCTCCCCGATAGGAGTCCGTCACGCCGTAAACCACGGCTTCCTGCACTCCGGGATGCTGGTAAAGGGCCTCCTCCACCTCACGGGGGAAGATTTTGAAGCCCGCGCTGATGATCATGT
This sequence comes from Deltaproteobacteria bacterium, assembly GCA_030018495.1. Taxonomy (GTDB): domain Bacteria; phylum Desulfobacterota; class Desulfobaccia; order Desulfobaccales; family 0-14-0-80-60-11; genus DTHB01. The sequence goes on from JASEFS010000027.1 coordinate 16,170, forward strand.
CTTTCTTACGGTCGATTATATAAAAATAACCGTCTTCATCCATCCTGGCAAGATCGCCGGTATAAAGCCAGCCGTCCCGCAGGACCAGCGAGGTCTCGTCGGGCCTGCCCCAGTAGCCCTGCATTACCTGCGGTCCCCGGATGCACAGTTCCCCCACTTCCCCCACCGGCACCTCCTCAGTCCCGGTCAGGTCGTCCATGATCTTGGCGTCGGTATTCGGAAAGGGCAAACCGATGCTTCCCCAGGGACGCCGGCCTTCATAGGGATTGAAATGGGTCACCGGGCTGGCTTCGGTCAGGCCGTAGCCCTCCATGATGCGGCAGTTGGAGATGGCTTCAAATTTTTCCCGCACTTCCCGGGGCAGTGGAGCCGAGCCGCTGACGCAGACCCACAGGCTGGACAGATCGATTCCGCCTAATTCCGGGCGGTTGATAAGGGCCACAAACAGAGTGGGCACCCCCGGCAGGATGGTGGGCCGATGCTTTTTCAGAATATGCAAAAATTCCTTGACCTCGAAGCGCGGCACCAGAATCACTTCGGCTGCCTGGGAGATGCTCCAATTGAGGCACACGGTGAGGCCGAAGACGTGAAAAAAGGGCAGCAAGCCCACCACCCTTTCAGCGCCGTAGCGCACCCGCGGCATCCAGGCATTGATCTGGTCCACGTTGGCCATAAGATTGGCGTGGCTCAGGATGGCGGCCTTGGGAATGCCGGTGGTGCCGCCGGTGTACTGGAGGATGGCGGTGTGGTGATATTCGGCCTGCGCGGACTCGGTTAGGGGCGCGGCGTTCAGGAGCGGAGCCCAGGCCGACCTGCCTGGCCGGGCTGCAAAACCGCAAGGGAGCCCCTGCCACCTTGCCTTTAAAGGGTAGACCCAGGACAGGGGCCAGGGCAGATAATCGGCCAGCCGCGCCACCAGGACCTGCTCCGGTTTGGCGTCCGCCGCAATTTCATCAACTTTGGGGAGCAGATGGTCGAGGACCACCAGGAAGCGGGCCCCGGAATCGACAAGCTGCTGCCCGATTTCCTTGGGGCTGAACAGAGGGTTCATGAGCACCACTATGGCGCCCAGGTGCAGCGCGGCATAGTAGGTCACCACCAGTTGGGGGCAGTTGGGGAGCAGGATGGCCAAGCGGTCGCCGGGGCGCAAGCCCAAATCCTTGAGGCCCTGTGCAACCCGCAGCACCTGCTCGCGCAGGACGCCGTATGTCAGAGTTTTGCCGAAAAAGACCAGGGCGGTTTGGGCGGGAGCGCGGGCCGCGGCCTGCTCCAGGAGCCAGGGGATGGAGCGGGGCGCCAGTTCCACCGTCCGTGGAACGCCGGGATCATAGTGTCGCAGCCAGGGGGAGGTCATCAATTATACCCGCCGGGCGCGGTGGTATGGAAGTTTTCAGCTCTGGCAACTGCTGCAGGAGCACTGGCCCTTGAGATCGGCCTCCGTGGCTTCTCTAACGTGTTTTACGGTAAAATCGATGTCCACCTCTTTGCCGGCCAAAGGATGGTTGAAGTCGATGACTACCGCGTCCGGCTTGACCTCGGAAACCACAAAGTAAACCGGATGATTTTCCTCGTCCATGGTTTCAAAGACCAGTCCCGGGCGCAAATCCTCCTGGCCCTCAAAATCAGCCCGGTCCACTTCCGTGATGAGTTCCTCATCCACCTCGCCGTAAGCCTCTTCGGGGGAGAGATGGACGCTTTTGCCTTCATTCGCCTCCATTCCTATCATGGCTTCTTCAAAAGCCGGCGGCATAATACCATGTCCGAGGCAAAAGGAGATGGTCTCCGGGGTGCCGTCCTGGGGAAAGGTCTGGCCGTTTTTCAGGCGAATGAGGTAATCGATGGTGACAAAAGATTTTTCGCTAACCTTCACGCTCCCTCCGAGCGGCTCTTGGGCCGCGCCAAAGCCTTAAGACGCAAAGGGGGGAAAAGGCGTCAGGCCAAAGCCGCTTTTCCCCCGATGGATGATTATTTGCAGCAAAAAAGCGGTTCTAATCTTTGGTTCCCAAAATAATGCGGCCGGTGTTCAGCAGGTTGCACCGGATGGCTTTCTCCACCTTGATGCCGGAGTCTTCCATGACTTTGATGACGTCCAAGTCCGTGGTGAAGCCGATGCGGACGAAAATGGGCGCCATGAGATCTTCCAGCCGGTTCCAATAGTTGCCGTTTTGGCCGCGGGTGTGGTTGACCACGATGATCTGCCCGCCGGGCTTGGCCACGCGGAGCATTTCCCGGCAAACCCGATGCGGGTCCTGCACGGTGGTGATGACGTAAGCCGCCATGACCACGTCGAAATTGTTGTCAGGAAATTCCAGGTTCGCGGCGTCCATGACATGAAATTCAAATTTGCTGCCGCTGTTGAGCTTTGCCGCTTTTTCCCGAGCCTTCTGGATCATCGGGGCCGAGATGTCAATGCCCACCAATTCCGTCTGCGGAGGGTAAAACTCCAGGGTGGAGCCGGGGCCCACGCCCACCTCCAGGATCTTCTGATGCGGCCGCTGCTTCAAATATTTGAAGGACTGGCGGCGGCCGGGAGACAGGAGATGCCCAAAAACATGGTCGTAAAAGGGTGAGTAAAAAGAATATAATTTTTCCATATAACTCGGACAAACTTTACATTTCATCATGGTTCCTCTTGTATAGCGATGATTTCCTTGGAAGATATATGGCAGGCCTAAGCTCGAACAGAAGAATTCTATCGCAACTTTGACGAAAAAGTAAATGCATTTTTTCTCGAAGACACAAAAGACGCCTCACCGGGAAATTATCTCCCATGTGTCCGGCAGCGGCTGATAGCGCAGCAGATAAGTAGAGCCGTCGTCAGCGGCCACTTTAAAAAAGAGGTAATCCGGAGTTTGCCACCTGTCCAGAACCCTTTGCACTTCCCGCCAGCGGCCCTGCCAAAAAAACCTCCGGGGCCGCTCATGAAGCCGGGAGCCGGAGTATGTTTTCACTTTAACAACCATGGTAAGGAGAGCAGCAATTTTCTCCGGTATTTTTAAAACAGAGGCAAGCACAGAGGCGGCTCACTTGAAGCAACCTGGGCCGCCCCCTAACAGCAAAAAGGCACGTGCCATTTCACATGGTTTTTGTTAAGGTAATTCGTACACCTCGCTTCGGCAATACCGAACCGGGAAGCGCCTGTCTGCTGAGGGCCGTAAGGCTCTTGCACCTCCTGCGGAGGCAGAGGCGTCAGCTTTATGCAGCGGCAAAAGTTTTAAATATTTTTCAGTTTTAATATATATATACTTGTTGTATGGCTTGGGGAGGTTCTTCGCACATGTCTGGAAAGCAACCTGTAGATCTGAGGCGGGTGGTGGTCACCGGCCTGGGCATGGTAACTTCCATGGGGCTTGACGTCCCGACTGTCTGGTCCCGACTGTTGGCCGGTGAATCGGGAGTAAGCCGACTCAATATTTATAATGATGAACTGCTGCAAAGGTTTAAAGCTCCGGATGATTTCCCGGTCATCGGCGGCGAAGTGACGAATTTCGATTTAAGGGAGATCCTGCAGGCGCGCAAGCAAGATGTCACCAAGGATGACATGAAACAGGTCAAGTATACCGACCGCTTCACCCAGTTTGCCTTGGCCGCGTCGTTAGAGGCCATACAGGACTCCGGGCTGAACCTGGAGGAGGAAAACCCGGAGCGGGCCGGGGTGATAATCGCCAGCGGCATGGGCGGGGTAGGCTCCTGGGAAGAGTCCATGTACCGGCTCATTAATGAAGGCGTGCGCCGGGTGTCGCCTTTTCTGGTGCCCAAGATGATTCCCAACCTGGCCGCAGGCAATGTCTCCATCAGCTTCAAGGCCAAAGGTCCCAACATCGCCCTGTCCACTGCGTGCGCGGCCGGCTCCCACGCCATCGGCATGGCCCTGCGTTCCATCCAGTTGGGAGAAGCCGAACTCATGGCTGCCGGGGGCAGCGAAGCGGCCATCACTCCCTTGACCATCACCGGCTTTTACCGTATGGGCGCCCTGGCTACGGGCTACAACGACAATCCGGCCGCGGCCAGCCGGCCTTTCGACATCCAGCGCACCGGCTTTGTCATGTCCGAAGGCGCGGGAATCCTGGTGCTGGAGGAACTGGAGCACGCCCTGGCCCGAAAGGCGCGCATCTATGCGGAACTCATCGGTTTCGGCATGACCGGGGACGCTTACCATATCACCGACCCTCACATGGAGGGGGCCATGCGCTGCATCCAGATTGCTTTGAAAGATGCAGGTATAACCCCCGATCTCATCGACTACGTCAACCCCCACGCCACCGCCACGCCGGTGGGAGACCGCAACGAAGCCAAGGCCCTGATGCAGATTTTTCGGGACAAGCGCCCCCTGATCAGCGCCACCAAGTCCATGACCGGCCATCTTCTGGGCGCGGCCGGCGCGGTGGAGGCCATCTTTACGGTGCTCACCTTAAGGGACGGCAAAGTTCCCCCCACCTTGAACCTCGAGGAAGTGGATCCGGAATGCGAGGGGCTCGATTACGTCCCGGATAAGGCGCGCGCTGCGGACATCCGCTACGCCTTGTCCAATTCCTTTGGGTTCGGCGGCACCAACGCCTCCCTGGTGTTCAAGCGGTTTGATGGCTGAACGGGATATTTCATCAGACTGTAGGCCGGGCGTTTTCCGACCCGAATTATTCGGGCCGGAAGGGGGTCAGGATTTAAGCTATCTCCAGTAAAATCTGGAGCCTGTCACAACCGGGATGCCCAAAGAGAACGAGCCAGAAACCATTCGCATTGCCGTTATTGTCGACCGCGAGCGCGCCGGCTGCCTGCCCCTTGCCCTGCCCTACTCCGCGCTGGGATATCCCATGACCCAGGTGGATTTTTTCAAGGGCCCCCATAAGCCTGAAGCCCGCTCCCCGGCCAGATCCTTGCCTGAATGCCGGCCCGAAGCCGTGCTTCTGGGCTTTGTCCCGGACCATCCCGTCCAGCCGCCCCGGCCCCTGGAGGAATTGGACCCTGATGCCTATGATCTTATTCTGGATTGGCAAAACTGGACCGCCGAGATCCCCGGTTTTCCTCCCGAAGGCCTGGAGAATCTCATCACCGGGCCCGGTGTTCCGGCCCTGGAACAGGTGTTGTGCCAGTTTCATGAAATCCGCCAGAAAATCGAAATCAATTCGGGCATTCTGTTAAACACCACTGACGCCATCGTCACCATCGACGAAAATCACCGCATTATCGGCTACAATTTCGGGGCCGAGAAGATGTTCGGATATCCCAGGAGGGAGGCCATCGGCCAGGATTTGAAGATTATTATCCCGCCTCCGCACAAAGAAGTGCACCAGGAATACGTACGCCGCTACCTGGCCACCCGGGAGCCCAAGGTCATCGGCAAACACGTGCAGCTCACGGCGCAGCGCAAGGACGGCTCCGAATTTCCCATGAGCATCTCTTTTTCGGTGGCCGAAATCCGGGGCAACCTGTACTTCACCGGCATCGTCCGGGACATCACCGAATACAAGTTGATTGAGGAACGGATGCTTCAATCCGAGCGCCTGGCCGCGGTGGGCAACACCGTCAGCCACATTGCCCACGAAATCAAAAATCCCCTGGCCATCATCGGCGGCTTCGCCCGGCAGCTCCAAAAAGCCGAGAGCCTGGGCAACAGGGACAAGGAAAAACTGAACATCATCATTGAAGAGGTAGTGCGCCTGGAGGAAATGATCGCCGAAATGCGGGATTTCGTGCGGCGCCCGGCGGCCAAAAAGCAAACAGGCGATCTGGAAAAGCTCCTGGAGGAGACCCTGGGCCTCTTCCAAAACGCCTTTAAGGAACAGCGCATCAAAGTGCGGCGGACCCGGAAAAGCCCCCTGCCGCCTCTCAATTTCGACCCGCAGCAAATGCACCAGGTCCTGATCAATCTGTTCAAGAATTCCCTGGAGGCCATGCCCAGGGGAGGCGAACTGACGATAGTCACCCGGGTGCGGGACGGCCAGGCGGAAATAAGCATCTCGGACACCGGCGAAGGCATGACCCCGGAGGTGAAGGCTAAAATTTTCCAGCCGTACTTCACCACCAAAGAGAAGGGCACCGGGTTGGGCCTGGTCATCTGCCGCAACATCCTGGAGGAGCACGGCGGCCGCCTTCTCGCGGAAAGCACGCCGGGCCAGGGTTCCACCTTTATCATGCAACTCCCCTTGGAACAATCCCCGGCCGGGTGAAAGACCTTTCAACCTGGTTTATAATATCCATCATCCGGCAGCAGCTTAAAAGGCTTCCCGGTCCATCCGCAGCGCGGGGGGCGAACCACCGCTGCAGAAGCTTCCTGGACTGATGACGGGATTTTGGGGGAAAATATTTTGTTATCCTGAACGAAAGTGAAGGATCTAGAATCAAGAATGGACTTATCGACCTTGCTTGTTGACTCTTCAGGAGTGCCAGCCGGTCACGCCCCTGACCACAAAGCGTCGACGCCTTTAAGTTCCGCGCTTTTGGAAATCCGCGATCTTCAGGTCCACTTCCACCTACCCGCCGGCCGCCTCCGGGCCGTGGGCGGCGTCAATCTGACGCTGTCGCCCGGTGAAACCCTGGGCCTGGTGGGGGAATCCGGTTGCGGCAAAACCGTCACCGCCTTGTCCATCCTGCGCCTCATCCCCTGCCCGCCGGGGGAGATAAACGGGAAAATTCTTTTTGCCGGGAAAGACTTGCTCAGGCTGCCGGAGGCGCGTCTCAGGGATATCCGCGGCGACCGCATTGCCATGGTCTTCCAGGAGCCGATGACTGCGCTCAACCCGGTGTTCACCATCGGGGAGCAGGTGGCCGAAGGCCTCAGGCAGCATCGGGCCCTCTCCCATCGGGAGGCCATGACCGAAGCCGCCTGGATTCTGGCTAAGGTGGGCCTGCCCGAGCCTTCCCGGCGCCTGTCGCAGTATCCCCACCAGCTCTCCGGGGGTCTGCGCCAGAGGGTCCTGATCGCCATGGCCTTGGCCTGCGATCCGGAACTGCTGATCGCCGACGAACCCACCACCGCCCTGGATGTCACCATTCAGGCCCAGATCCTGGCGTTGCTCAAATCTCTCAGGCAGGAGCTGGGGCTGGCCGTGCTCTTCATCACCCACAACCTGGGAATAGTGGCCCAGACCGCGGACCGGGTGGCGGTGATGTACGCCGGCCTCATCGTGGAGGAGGCCCCCACCCGGGAACTTTTCAGGAATACGGCACACCCCTACACCCAGGGGTTGTTAACCTCCGTGCCCAAATTGGACTTCCATCACCCTCCGGGAGCGGCCCTGGCCACCATAGCCGGCCAGGTCCCCAACCTATACGAACCGCCCCCGGGCTGCCTGTTTGCAGCCCGTTGTCCCAGCGCCATGCCCCGGTGCGCCGAGGAGCCCCCCTGGCTGGAGATCGCCCCCGGCCACCGGGTGCGCTGCTGGCTGTATGCCTGATATTGGCTCCGACATTTCCCGGTCTAAGGCTGCCCGAAGAAAATGGTATAAAGGGGCGGCGCCACAGCAATTTAATTTCAGTAATTCGGCTTTCATCCCCTAAGTTCTGACGCAGTATCTCATCACGAATTCCATCTGCGGAAAAAGCCGGGGCAGCCGCATAAGGTTGAAAACCATCACCCCCACTGCCAGACGGTCAAGCCAGGAAGACATGGGCCAACCGAAGTGCACCACTATTTCGCGGTCCGGGAATTCGTACTCCACCACTTTCAGAAGACTGACGATGCGGTGATAGAGACTGATTTTGGTGAGCGGGAAGCAAAAGTGATGTTCCCCCATTTTCGTAGGGGTCCCCAAACGCGGTGAGTAAAAGGTGATATAGGCCGCATTTCGCTCCGGAAATTCCAGGCCTGCTTCCGGAGTCCGGCGAAACAGCAGGTGCAGCTTTTTGGCCGGTGATTGGGCTAAATAGAGGATCATGCTCATTTCAGAGTCGGCTTTGGCGATTTCTCTGAGTTCCGGGGCGCGCTTTTGGACCAGAAAGCCCCCGGCCAGAACCACCAGGGTGACCGTAGCCCACATCAACGTGGCATAGTGCTTCTCCAAAGCCAGGAAGACGAAGCAGCTTACCAGAATCACCCACAGGGCCAGCGTGCCCAGGCGGCTGGTGGAGTAGTCGAGTTCCTTGGTGCCCATGAAGTAGCGGTACAGGATGAGGGAACCCATATTGATGCAGAAGGTGGCCAGAATGCCCATGGCGTACATATCAGCCAATAGCGATTGGCTGCCTTTGGTGAGGAAGATGATTACGGAGAAAAACGTGGCGCTGATCAGGTGGATGCGGTAAAGGGACTGCCTCCGGTTGGTGACGATGAGCCATTGAAAGCCGTAGCGGTGGGCCACCCGCTCCATCAGTTCGCTGGACGCGACAAACGCGGTGTTCACCGCCATCATTAGAGTAATGCTGGCCAGCGCCGCCACCGCGACGCCGAAGGGGGCGCCGTTGAGCAGGGCAGCATAATATGTGATGAGATCGCCTTCGTGCTGTTTGAAATCAATAGGTGCGGATAAAGCCAGCACTGACACCAGCGGCGTCACCACGCCTACGGTGAGGGCCAAAAAGAGGTAGGCCTTGCGAATCTCCCGCCAACTGCGGACCAGGCCCGCGGTTTGCAGCACTGATTCCACCCCGGAGTAAGCCAGGATGCAGAAAGCGATCTTGGAAATGAAGCGGCCGTAACTGGAGATCCAGGAGTCGGTTTGCAGGTGGGTCAACGATTCACCTGCGGCTTGGTGGATTCGCCCCAAGGAGGCCTGGTCCAAGGCCAGCAGGCCCGAGACAATGAGGTTGAGGATAATGACCGCGGCCAGGATGAAAATACTGAACGTAAAGCGGGCGTTGTCCCGGATGCCCAGGATGTTCAAACCCGCCACCGCCCAGATGATGCCCAGCACCCCGGCCATCTTCATCGGGTCGGAAATGGCGAAGAAAGACGTGGCATTCGCCACCGCGCTGACAGATGAGATGCAGGCGGTGAGGATATAATCCACCATAATGGAGGCCACGGCCACAAATGAAACCATGGGCCCCAGCACCAGGTAGGAGAAAGAATAAACCCCGCCGCCGATCAGGCCGTTGTGCTCCAGGATTTCGGCGATTTCCGTCAGCCTGGTGCTGAAAAAACGGATCAGCAGGCTGGTGAGGACGATATAGACAATAGCGCTGGCGCCGATAAACCGATAGGCTTCCGCGGGCACATAAAAGATGGAAGTGAACTCATCCATCAAGGTGATGATGCCAACAGCAAAAAAGGTGAGCCACACCCGCCCCTGGTGGAAGTGAGTGAGCAGCCCCTTTTGCCGCAGCAAAACGACAAACACAATTATCAGCCCTGCATTGAGGGCCAGCAAAACCGTGGTTTTCATCGGTCAGACCCCTCCGGCGCGCCGCCTGGCAAAGCCGCGCCAAAGCCGAGCGCGCCTGATTAAAACGCACCTATCAATGGGAATAACCTTAAAATACGCGGCTTTCAGCCCTGGCTCAGGGTCCGTGAATTTGGAGGAGTCTCAGACGGAGAACCGACCTCTCCGTAGAGGTGTTATACGGCTGGGAGCGGGTTCTGATCCTGAAAATCGGCGATAAGGGGCGAATATCGCCCGAAAGAGGAATGATATCCATCATAAACCTCCGAATCGGATTTCCGGGAGAGTGACGCTCCCGGACCCGGTCCGGAAGGTTTCTCCCCATCGACGCCTACGAGGTTAGCTGGCGGGCTCGGACCGATGAGGTTGTCCTACGCTTGGAAGCGATGCGCCCCAAAAACTCGGGTCCCCCGTTCCCGCATCTCAATGCGGGATTCGGCGTATGGTCTGATTATATCACGACAGGGGAATGCACAATATTTTTTAAAAAAATTGATTTGACCGACAGCAGGTCTATGGTTCGGCATCGGCTGCCCCGGCGCTCTCAGGCGCATCTAGAGAAGGCGGCCCGCAGGTCGGGCAGGCATTGGGATGAGTCTTGCGAGCCTCCGCGACCGAGGTGAAAGTCAGCAAACGTTCAGGGCGTATAAGCTTGACCCACTTACAGCCGGGGAAATGGTATTTATCGGAGGTCTTGGATCCTACATACCGGACGGCGGGTTTCGCCTCAATGGGCTGGGCAGCGCCCTCAGATTGAACCGCGCCCTCGGGAACGGCGGCACCGGAATCCGCCGGAGTCAAAGCAGCAGCTCCCGGATTATGGTCGGCCCCGCCGGCCTTATCCGACTCCTCAGGCTTGACCTGTTCCCTGAAGTTGACGCTGATAACCGGAATCGCTTCGGCGTCAGGGGCCGGCATGGCCTTGGAGGCGCTGCTCTGAGCAGGGGCTTTCGGAAGATCTGCGTCATTTTCTCCTTCAGGCGACCTGGTCGCCTCTGTTCCAGCAAAAGGGAGGGGGGAGCGCAAAAATGACGACCAGCCTTTCAGCTCCGCGGCCCCGGCTGCCCTGTCGCTCATATGGATACTGTGGTGCAGATACCCTGACAGCGCTGTCGCCGCCAGCAAAAACAGAGAGAGAAGGGTTACCGCGGCTTTTAGGCGGCGGTTTTGTTTTTCCAGGGCAATCAGCCTAAGTTGTTGGAATATCGCCTGTTTTTCCTGGGCTTTAAGGGATGTAAACAGAGAATCGCTCTCGTCCTCCTTTAACCTTCTGGCAGGCACCATTTTATTCCTCCAGCTAAATCGGCAAATGCTTTTTGAAAAGAATTCCTTGCCGACACCCTCAAAAGAGAGGACTCTTCGAGGCTTTGCCGGATTTATTGAGTTATCCCCCGGATATGACAATTCCAAAAATTGTGCCAAAGCTCATAAGAGTCGCCTCTGCATGCTTTTCCATTTTGTCTGCCGGTAATGGAAAAACTGCCCATGGGCCTGGGCCTGCAGCTTCTTGCACTCGCAATATTCCCGCGATTTTGCCATCTGGTATAATAAGGCATGTCTGAACCTCTCCTGGAAGCGCGCCACCTGAAGCGCCATTTCCATTTGACCGGGGCTTGGGGCAAGGGACCTCTTTTGAAGGCCGTGGACGGAGTGAACTTTACCCTGTATGAAGGGGAGACTCTCGGGCTGGTGGGGGAATCGGGCTGCGGCAAATCCACCCTGGCCCGGGTGATCCTGGCCCTGCTGCCTCCCAGTCAAGGGGAAGTTTGGTTCGCCGGAGAGAATATTTTCCGGCTGTCCTCCCAGCGTCTCAAAAAACTCCGCCGCAAAATGCAAATCATCTTTCAGGACCCGTATTCGTCCCTCAACCCCCGCATGACCGTGGGCCGCATTTTAGAGGAGCCATACCTCATCCACGGCATGGGGAGCAGGAGCGAACGGCGCAATTGGACGGAAGAACTCCTCACCGAAGTGGGCCTCAGCGCCGAGCACCTGGACCGCTATCCCCACGAGTTCTCAGGCGGCCAGCGCCAGAGGATCGGCATCGCCCGGGCTCTGGCTTTGCGGCCCCGCCTCATTGTGGCCGACGAGCCGGTGAGCGCTCTGGATGTGTCCATCCAGGCCCAGATTTTAAATCTTCTGTCCCAACTCCAGAGCAAGCATCACCTAACTTATCTCTTCATCTCCCATGATCTAAGCGTCATCTCCCAGGTCTGTACCCGGGTGGCGGTGATGTACCTGGGGAAAATCGTCAACCTGGCGCCCCGGAAAGTCTTTGATACAGGCCGCCTGCACCCCTATACCGAGGCCCTGCTCAAGGCCGTGCCCCTGCCGGACCCGGAGCGACCCTTCACTCCGCCGGCCCTCAAGGGCGACCCCCCCTCCCCTGTCCATGTTCCTGAGGGCTGCCCCTTCCACCCCCGCTGCCCTGAGGCTCAATTGCCCCTTTGCCGGGATGCCGTGCCGGAATTTCGGGAAACCGCGCCGGACCACTGGGTGTCCTGCCATTTCCGCTAAGCGCAGGAACTTCCTTTTTCCGCAAAAATCTATACAGTTGTTAGAGTATGAAAGCTTACGCGGCGGATATCCTGACGCTGGTGCTGGGCCTGCTGGTCATGGCGCTGTTGCTGCTGCTGGGGGCCTTAAGCGAAAGCTGGATTGCCCTTCCATGCTTCCTGGCGGTGGCGGTGGTATACCACACCTGGTTCCGGCATCTCGTTCTGTTTGTGCAGCGCCTCTCAGATATCGACCTGGAAGTGGAAGACAAAGACGATGATGACGAGGACATTTTTCCGACGGCTTGAGCTGGAACCCCCTGCCTGGTTTTATGTGCTCATGGCCAGGGGCCCGCTCTTCCGGCGCGTCTATCGCCGCTTTGTGGCCGATCTGGCCGCCGGTGTTCCTCAGGAAGCCCATCTCCTGGACGTGGGGACCGGCCCGGGTTATCTCCTGGCGTACCTGGCCCGGCAGCGTCCGGACCTCAGACTTTTCGGCCTCGACCTGTCCCACCGCATGGTGGCCGGCGGGCGCCGTCGCCTGGCGCAGTTGGCGCCGGAAGCCAGGATCAACGGCCTGGTGGGAAATTCTCAGGCGCTGCCGGTGCGGAGCGAAAGCTTTGAGCAGGTCACGTCCACCTTCAGCTTCCATATCTGGCAGGAGCCGGCCCAAGCCGTAACAGAGATGGTAAGGATTTTAAAGCCGGGTGGGCGGGCCTGGATTTATGAAATGAACCGGGACGCTGACCGCAGCCACATCCGGGAGTTCGCCCGGGAGGAGCATTTTCCCTTCCCTTTCGTATATCTCGGCTTCCACTCCCTGGCCTGGAACCATGCCCTGAGGTCCGAAGAATTTACTGCCGTCTTTCAACAGGCGGGCATCTCTTCCTGGAACCTGGCCCGAGTTCACCATATTTTTTGGCGGCTGGAAATCAGAAGGAAAGTTGACTTGTCAAGAGAGTGAGCTTCTCAGGTCGGCACCATGGCCAATGCATTCATAAACTAAAGTCTTCTGCCGAATGGATAAGTTGCCGGCGTCGGTTGCACGGTTCCGGAAATTACCCGGAATGATTTATTTTGGGTTGAGCCAAAGAGCGCCGGGCCTCAACCGATTTGCCACGCAAAGAAAGTCTTTGAAAAAAAAGGGGGGTGAAGGAAGGTTGGAAGTGGAAGTGAAGCTCGCGGCCTTTTATCCCTCAGGCATCCATTAAAACTTTTTTGCTCTTTTCTTTAAAACCCCGCGGCTTTTTTCAGCGTGTCCGGATGCACATCTTTCTCAGGCTGAACCTGCCGGTCCGCGGCCTGGCCTGTCATTACCTTGAAAATCTCGGTGTTATCCAGATACGGCCCGCGTTTGGGGTCAATTTCATCGGCATAGGCGGCGAACAGGTTCGCACCCGCGCCTTTGGCGAACAGAGGAACCAAGGTGTTGGTATGTTCCGTGGAATAGAAGGCCGCGCCCGGCAGATTTCCGGGGCCTTTATCCTCCAAGGGTTTAAAGATTCCAGGCGGGCCGGAGCCCGGGCCCCAAAGGCATCCGGTCTCGTGGTCACTGGTGACGATAACCAGGGTTCGGTCCCACCCTCCGTGGGATTCGACCCATTCCACCACCGCGGCCGCGGCCTCGTTGAACTCCAGTTGCTCTTCGATCATGCGCCCCAACTGGTTCTCATGGCCGGCCCAATCAATGGCGCCGCCTTCCACCATGAGGAAAAAACCTTTCTCTTCTTGGCTCAAAACTTTCAGGGCACCCTTGGTCATCGTTGCCAGAGTGGGAACAGCATCGTTGAGGGGTTCCACATACGGCGGTGCCGCGGGGTCGATGCCCCGCTTTTGTTGGAGGGTTTTGCCCACCTGGGCCACGCCTAGGATTTTGTTCCCGAGGGGCGCGCCGTTTTTTGCCAGGTCTTCGAATTCCTGCCTGGTTTGGATCAGCTTCCAGCCTAGGGCGCCGTTCTTGAGCGCCTCCCAGGTTGAGGCTCCGCCGACATATTTATATTGCCGCGGCATCAGGGAGTTTTCCCTGGTGCCATTATGGTCGAATTCCGGGTGCCCGGCGCCCATGATCACATCCAGGTGGCCCGTCAGCATCTCACGCGCAATAGCTTCGTAATTGCCCCGGTCATCGTTATGAGCCACCATGGCCGCGGGCGTGGCGTGGCTGAACGGCACGCTGGTGACCACACCCGTAGCTTTGCCCTGGGCCGCGGCAATATCCCCGATGGTTTGAAGACGTTCTTTGGCGTTGTTCTTGCCGATGGTGCCGTTTGAAGTCTTCACCCCGGTGGCCATGCCGGTAGCCGCACCCGCGGAATCCACTGCCCCGGATTTCACATAGCGGAAATTTGCCCAGGCTGCCTGGGGGTCGTAGCCGCCCCCATGCGGGTAGGTGCTAACACCATAACGCACGGGAAAATCCTCATAAACGGGCGACTTCCCCTTATAGTAGGCGGCGGCGCGCACGGTGTTATACCCCATCCCGTCCCCGATCATCAGGATGACATTGTGGGGCATCTGAGCCAAAGCCAGGCTGACCCAGAGGCTCAAGCAGGCCAGAAAACAGAAGGCCCCGAAGTTAAATTTATGCCGGTTAATTTTCATGCGGGTTTCTCGAAGCCTGCTTAAAATATAAAGGCAAGGAAGGATAGAGCGCGGCCTTGTCCATAGTTTAACCATTTCGACCGCAGTTTGCACCGGTTGATTTCACCTGGGGGTATCAGAAATCTGAATTCAGCAAGGTATGAATAATGAAGTCCTGATCCTCCCCAGCCAGGTAAGGGTGCATGGGCAGGCTGAAAATCCGCGCCGCGGCTGCTTCGCTCCTGGGGAAATCTCCGGCTTGGTAACCCAGGTGGGCAAAGGCCGGCTGCAGGTGCAAAGGCTTGGGATAATAAATCGCGGTAGGGATGCCGGCCTCCTTGAGCCTGGCCTGAAGCTCGTCCCGCCGGTCGCTGAGCACCGAGTATTGGGCCCAAACCGAGGTGCGGTCAGGAAAAACCACGGGCACTTCCACCACATCCTTTAAGGCCTCGCTATAGCGCCGTGCCACCCGCTCCCGGGCAACCAGCTCCTGGTCGAAAATACCCAGCTTTTCCAACAGCACTGCGGCCTGGATACTGTCAAAGCGCCCGTTGATGCCGATCCTGACGTGGTCGTAGCGGTGCGCTCCCTGGCCGTGCACCCGAATGCTGCGCAGCACCTCGGCCAGGTTGTCGTCGTCGGTGAAAATCGCCCCGCCGTCGCCATAGCAGCCCAGGGGTTTGGCGGGAAAAAAGGAGGTGGCCGCAACCTCGGCCAAGGAACCGGCTCGCCGGCCCTTGTAGGTGGCGCCGAATGATTGGGCCGCGTCTTCCAACACCAGGAGGCCATGCCGACCGGCGATGGCGTTGATCTCGTCATAATCCGCGGGCTGGCCGAACAGATCCACCGGGATAACGCCTTTTGGCTTCAGCGGCGCGGTGCGGGGGTTTTTCTCCCAAGCATTTAAGGCTTCCTGCAAAAGTGCCGGCTCGAGGTTAAAAGTGCGGGGATTGATATCAACAAACACCGGGGTCGCGCCCACCAATTCAATGACCTCTGCGGTGGCGATAAAGGTGAAAGGGGTGGTGAGAACCGCATCCCCCGGACCCACGCCTTTGGCCAGGAGCACCATGAGCAGGGCGTCCGTGCCGGAGGCGCAGGTGATGGCGTGTTTGACCCCTGTATATGCGGCCAGTTGTGCTTCGGCCTCCGCCACCTCCGGGCCCATGATGTACTGCCCGTGGGCCAAAACCCGCTCAAGCCGCGTTATCAGCGAGGGGTAAATGAGCTTTTGCTGAGCCTTGAGATCAATAAAAGCGATGCTTTTCTTTTCTGTCATGTTTTCACGCAGCCAATGCAGGGAACGAGATGTATTACTTCTGGCCAGGCCGAAGCCTGCGATCTTAAGAAAAAATTTGCTATACTCATATCATCAAAGAACATATCTGCGCAAGGAACAAGGGGCCGACTCCAGACCGCGCCGGACCCTCTGCCTTTAGACATTATGGAAGCAAAAATCAAGTTAGGGATCAGCGCCTGCCTTTTGGGGCAGGAAGTCCGCTATGACGGCGGCCACAAGCTGGACCGCTTCATTACCGGCACCTTGGGCAAGTTCGTTGATTTCGTGCCGGTATGTCCGGAAGTGGAGTGCGGCCTCAGCATCCCCCGAGAGGCCATGCGCCTGGTGGGCGACCCGGAAAATCCCCGCCTGATCACCGTCCGCAGCGGCCTGGATCATACCGACCGCATGCTCGCCTGGGCCAGGCAGCGCGTGGCGGAGCTGGAGCGGGAAGACCTCACCGGCTTCATCTTTAAAAGCGACTCCCCTTCCAGCGGCATGGAGCGGGTCAAGGTCTACAACGACCAGGGCATGCCGCTGAAAACCGGGGTGGGCCTGTTCGCCCGGGCCTTCATGGAGCACTTTCCCCTTCTGCCCGTGGAGGAGGAGGGCCGCCTCCACGACCCCAAGCTGCGGGAGAATTTCATTGAAGCCATTTTCACCCTGAAAAGGTGGCGGGATAACCTGGCCCAGGGACTGACTCGGCGCGGCCTGGTGAACTTTCACAGCCGCCACAAGCTCCTGCTTATGGCCCACAGCCCCAAGCACCTGCGGGACCTGGGCAAGCTCACGGCGCAACCGGACAGGCAGCCCCTGCCGGAACTTTATGAGGCGTACCAGAGACTTCTTTTGGAGGCGCTGCGCCTCAAGACCACGGTGGCCAAGAACACCAACGTGCTCCACCATCTCATGGGCTATTTCAAAAAGGACCTCAGCGCGGACGAAAAACAGGAACTTTTGGAAATTATCGAAAACTACCGGAAGGGCTACGTGCCTTTGATTGTGCCGCTGACCTTAATCAACCACTATGTGCGCAAGTACGACCAGCCTTACCTTAAAGAACAATACTATTTAAACCCCCACCCCGTTGAACTGCAATTACGCAACCACGCCTGAACCCTTGGCGCCCTTTGCACCTTGGCGAGAGGCATTTATTAACTCCGCTTCTCATCAAGCAATCGGCCCAAGGCCGCCAGGTGCGCCTTCTCCTCTTCGGCAATGGCAAAGAGAGTTTCCCTGGTCTCTTCCTCCCGGCTTTTGGACGCGAAGCGCAGATACAAATCCAGCGCCTGGGTCTCCACCATCATGGCCACTTCCAGGATCTGGGGCGCGGTCTGCATATACGGCTCGTTCTTGGTCAGAAATTCTTTTACATTATAGCCGCCTTCCATAACGTCCGCGTTAACCTCCGCCTCCAGCGCGGCCATGTCCTTAGTATCAGGATTCAAGGCTTGGTAGCGCTCGAAGACCTGGCGCTGGTGGGCTGCCTCAATATGGCCCAGCCTGGTGAGGAGATTTGTCAGCTCCTGGTCCTGGGATTTCCCGGCCATGGTTTCATAAAACTTTTGAAGGGCCTTTTCCATACCGAAAGCCAAGGCCAGCATTTCGGAGGGGGTTTCATCCCCCCGCACCAGATCCAGGCTCAGCTCATAGGGTCCGGCGGCTTTGGCCCCGCGGTAGGCTTTGATGCCGCCTGCCAGGTTATAGACTTCTTTAAATCCCAGGCCGCTCATGAGTTGGGCCGCCACCCGGCTGCGCCCGCCCACCGCGCAATACACCAGGGTGGGCTTGTCTTTGTCCAATTCGTTAATTGAATCCTTAAGCTGCCCAAGAGGGATCAACCTGGCCCCGGGAATGTGGTCTTTCTCGTACTCCCAGGGCTGACGCACATCCAGCAGGGTGTAGGCGCCTTCACGATGTTCGGCGAGGTATTTTTGGGCTTCTTCCGCGTCTATGGCTTCCACAGGCGTAAAGAGCTGGCGCAATTCGATCATGGGGCTCCTTCGAATTTTTTTTGCGAAGTTTCCAAGTGTCGTCGGCAAAGTGGCAGCTACCGTTCGATCTCCAGCCGCAGACAATGGGTGGCGCAGGAGATGCACGGGTCATAATTGCGGATCACCTGCTCGCACTGCCAGGTGAGGCGGTCGGTGGGCTCTTCCAGGTTCTGTGAGACATACTGCACCAGGTCCGCCTCAATGGCTTTCTGGTTTTGGGAGGTGGGCGGAACGATTTTGGCCTCTTCAATGAGCCCCTGGCCGTTCAGCCTGTAGCGATGGTAGAGGGTCCCCCGGGGCGCTTCCGTGGCGCCATGGCCCACCCCGTCCCTGGGCTCTGCCG
Organism: Deltaproteobacteria bacterium; assembly: GCA_030018495.1. Lineage (GTDB taxonomy): Bacteria > Desulfobacterota > Desulfobaccia > Desulfobaccales > 0-14-0-80-60-11 > DTHB01. Next base: position 34,178 of record JASEFS010000027.1, read on the forward strand.
TTATATAAGGAGCCTCGGGCCGCTCATAGTTCTCAATGAGTCGCAGCGCCTCCTCCACGGCATAAAGGATTTCCACGCTGCGCGCGATGATGCTCTTGAAAGGATTTAAGCAGGGCGGCGCGATGCCGGCTTCCCGGGCCGCGTCCCGGGCCAGGGGCGTGAGCCGCTCGAAATTGAGATTATAGCGGGCCAGAGGGCCGACAAAGTAAGGACCCCGGTCTTTAAGGCGGGAGTGCAGGGCATGGGAATGAGGCGACTGCTCCTCGATAAAGTGCTCCTCGTATGCCGCCGCGGCGATATCCAGTCCCCGGTTAGACTTTAGTCGGCCTTTATTCATGGGATATTCTTCGGAGTGGGAGACGGAGACGAACTCGTAATCCCGTTCAAAGTCCGGGAAGGGCAGTTGCGCGGTCCAGCGCACGGTTTTAAGGGCCGCGTCCCGGGCCCACTTGAGGTCTTCGGCCAGAGGCGCGAGTTCCGCTTTTGTGGGCGTCCGGTAAAAGCCGCCCACCCGCACGTTGATGGGATGCACCTCCCGGCCGCCGATCTTGGCCAACAGTTCATTGCCCGTTTTCTTCAACCTGAGGCCCATTTTCACCACGTCCGGGTGGTCTTTGGCCATCTTAAAGCCGTCCTGGTAGCCCAGAAAGTCCGGAGCATGGAGCAGAAAGACGTGCAGGGCGTGCGATTCCATCCACTCCCCGCAGTAAATCAGGCGGCGCAGGTCCCGGAGCGGCCCTTTAACCTTAACCCCCAGGGCGTCTTCCATGGCGTGCACCGCGCTCATCTGGTAGGCCACGGGGCAGATGCCGCAGATGCGGGCGGTGATATCCGGGGCCTCGGTGTAATGGCGCCCCTTCAGGAAAGCCTCGAAAAACCGGGGCGGCTCGAAAATGTTGAACCGGGACTCCGCCACCCGGCCGTCCTTGATGCGCAGATACAGGCGGCCTTCCCCTTCCACCCGGGCCAGGTAATCAACCTTAATGGTTCTATTCTTCGCCATTGAATTAAGTTCAAGGTTCAAGGTTCAAAGTTCAAGGTTATTGCCTATTCATTAACTGCTGACTGCTTTGCAAAGTTCCTCAGGGCATCACCCTAAATCATAAAGCCGTAGGGCGGGAAAGCGAAGCGCATCCCGCCTTGGGCATGGCCTCTGCTTACTGCTCGCTGTTCACTGCTCACTGCTCAAGCGTCTCCGATTGCTGACGAAAGGCTTCGGCGTTGGCGTAGAACCGGCGGTAGGCCCGGACCAGATCAGCTTCGGATTTGCCCAACCGTTCGCTGAACCAGCGCGTCAGCGACGCGGTGTTGGGCGTCTCTTTGGGCCCGAAGCAGCCGTAGCAGCCCCGGTGATAGGTGGGGCACAAGGCCCCGCAGCCGGCATGGGTTACCGGACCCAGGCACGGAACGCCGTGAGCCACCAGCACGCAGATATTGCCCCGGCGCTTGCATTCCAGGCAAACGCTGGCGCTCTCCACGTGCGGCCGCCGTCCGTGCAAAAACGCGTTAACCACTTCCAGCAACTGGTATTTGTTCGGCGGACAGCCCTGCAGCTCCAAATCCACTTTGACGTGCTGCGCCACCGGGGTGGATTCGGCCAGGGCCTCCAAAAGCTCCGGCCTCTCGTATACCGTGGCGAGATAATCCTCGACGTCGGCAAAATTCCTGAGGGCCTGAATGCCCCCGGACGTGGCGCAGGTGCCGATGGGCAAGAGAAATTTGGACACCAGGCGCACCTGTTTGATTTGCTCCAAATGCTCCGGGACGCTCATGGAGCCTTCCACAATGGAGAGGTCATAAGGTCCTTTGACCTTCGCCCGGGTGGCTTCCATAAAGTAGGCGATTTCCAGCCGGTCGGCCAGGGCCAGAAGTTCGTCCTCCAGGTCCAGGATGCAGAGCTGACAGCCGTCGCAGGAGGTAAACTTCCATACCGCGAGCTTGGGTCTGGCACGAGCCATATCAAACTTCCCGTTTTTCGAACCAGTCTTTAATTAGGGCGTAGGAGTATACCGGCCCGTCTTTACAGATAAAATGCGGCCCCAACTGGCAGTGGCCGCAAAACCCGATGCCGCACTTCATGGCGCGTTCCATGGAGATAAAGATGTTTTCCTCCTTCACCCCCCGTTTCAGGAATTCCTGCACCACATAGCGCATCATGACGCCCGGCCCGCATACGAGCGCGGTGGTGTGGTAGGGGTCGAACCTGGCCCGGGGGATGATGTTGGTGACCACGCCCACATTGCTCCGCCATTCCGGGGTGGCGCTGTCCACGGTGACGCGCACCCGCAGGTCGAAGCGCCCCCGCCAAATCATCAATTCCTGCTGGTAAAGCATATCGTACGGCGTCCGGGCGCCGTAAATGACCTCCACATTGCCGTAGGCGGTTCGGTTGTTCATGACATGGTAGATAGCCGGCCTTAGCGGGGCCAGCCCCAGGCCGCCGGCCACAATAATCACGTCATTGCCTTCCGCCCGGCTGACCGGCCAGGAGGTGCCGAAGGGGCCGCGTACCCCGATCTGCCCCCCTTTGCGCAGCCCGCATAACGCCTTGGTCACCGCGCCTACGGCCCTGATGGTGTGCACCAGAGGGAGAGGCGCGGCCGGATCGCCGCTGATGGAAATGGGCACCTCCCCCACCCCGAAAGCGGTCAGCATATTGAACTGGCCCGGAGCAAAAGCAAAGTCTTCGTCTCCCGCGAGAGGCATCATGGTCAGGGTGAAAGTGTCAGCGGTTTCCTTAACCCGCTTCTCCACCCGGAACACGCGGGGAAGCATGGGCTCGGCGCCGACGGCAAATTGTCGGGAATTAGACGCCATGGATGATGTCCAGCAATTGCAGCTTCAGCGACCTGAAATGGCGCGCCATGCAGCCGGTGAAACGTTTGAGCAGTTCATAGCCCAGTTCATGGTCTTCTTCACAGGCCCGCCTCAGACAATCAACGTTTAAGGCGATGGTGCGGACGATCACCATGGCCCGGGCGTCGAAATTCCATTGATAGGGCGGCGGCAGGCCGACCCAACCCAGGACGTCGCCTTCCTGCCGGGTTTGGATGGTTATCGGTCCCCGCCTGGAGGTGTAAATCTCCATAGCCACCTGACCTGATCTGATCAGGAAAAACTCCTTGGCTTCTTCGCCCTCCCGGAAAAGAAACTGACCCGCGGTGAACTGCCTCACTTGGGCGCATGCGGCCAGCGTCTTGAGATGATGGGGCGCCAGCCCTTCCAAAAAAGGATGTTCTGCCAGGAGCTGCTCCAGGGATTCCATCTTGTCATCCTCTTTCTTTATAGTGCTCTAATCTAAACCCGGCGAAGACGCTCAGCTTATCCGCCGCTGCCCCGCTTCTCTCCGTCCCTTTCCCGAATGGCCGCGGCCTCCTCGGTTATATCGATGGCCACCGGGCACCAGGTGATGCAGCGCCCGCAGCCCACGCAGCCGAAGCAGCCGAACTGGTCCAGCCAGGTGGCCAACTTGTGGGTCAGCCACTGGCGGTAGCGGGACAGGGGACTGGAGCGGACGCTGCCGCCGTGAATGTAGGAAAAATCCAGGGTGAAACAGACCTGCATATGGCGGCGGCGTTCGGCCGACTCCCCGTTTAAATCAAAAAAGTCTTGATAAGTGTGGCAAAAGCAGGTGGGGCAAACCATGGTGCAGTTGCCGCAGGTGAGGCAGCGGCTCGCCACATCATCCCAGCGCGGGTGTTCATAATTGCGGTACAAAAGCTCCTTGAGCCCGTCTGTGTCCAGCTGCCGCCCCATGCTTGAAGCCGCCTTATCCATCGCCCGGTCGGCCGCGGTAATCTCCGCCTGCTCCGCAAGACGGTGGGCCACCCCGGCCAGCAGTTCCGCACCCCTGGGAGTTCCCGTTTCCGCTACGAAATAATGGCTGCCGTTGTCCAGGACTTCCGTGAGAGCCAGGTCAAAGCCGAAGGTGGCCCGGGGGCCGGTGCCCATCGAAGCGCAGAAGCAGGTCCCTCCCGGCTGGGTGCAGTTAACCGCGACAACCAGGGCCTGGGAGCGACGGGCCGCATAGGTGGGATCAACATAATTCCCTCTCAGGAATACCCGGTCCAGAACTTCGATGGCCTGGATATCACAGGCGCGCACTCCGATAAAGGCAAAGGGAGGGGAATCCGCCGGAATTATGGCCAAATCCCAGGCATCCCCCCGGCGCCGGGACTTCCAGACGCGTTGGTTGGGGGGGAAGAGAAACTGTTTCCAGGAGTGCTGCCCCACGCCGTAGCCGAAAAACGCGTCATCGCCGCGCTTCTCCAGGCGATAGACGCCGCCCTCCTGCCTGTCGGTCCAGCCGACGGGGAGATCGGCCGCGGACGCCAGGGGAGCATAGACGAACTCCCCCTCCACGATTCTCGGGCCGATGACGTTGTAATTCTGCTCTTTCAGGCGGGCCAACAGGGAATGAAAACCCTGAGGGGAAAGGAAATATTTTTCGGTTGCTTTTGCCATTATTGGCCCGATTTGAATTTGTGGGAAAAGTTCTAGCGAAAAAAAAGAGGGCTGGAACTGCCGTCAATATAAGGCCGGCCCTTACCCCTGTCAAGCTAAAGGCCTAGACGGTCCCCAGGTGATTTCTTTAAATAATAAACTGAATTACTTAAGGTTTTTCCAAAAAAAAAGCCCCCCGCAGCGGGCGAGAGGCTTGCCGTTTTCAGCGAATTCAAATCAGGGGTGAACTCTGTCGCTCTCAGATGCTATTGGTATTTCTTGGGAATGGCATGGTGCGGCAGCTTGGGCACCGGCGGCGCTTCCGGCTCGTACTTGAGGCCGTAGGCCGGCAGGTCATAAACCTTGGGGTTAAGCTTGCCCATCAGCTCCATTTCCTCTTTGCTCAAAATCCGCACCGCGCCGTACTCATCCACGATGGCGAATTTTTCTCCCCGGGCCAGACAGCTCTTCACGGTTTCCTGGCCCCGCAACTCTTCCTTGGAGATGCAGATGAGTTTTTCCGCCCAGGCTCCCGAGGCGCAGAAAACCAGGACCATTGCCGCCAACATCAGGCCTGCCGCTGCTTTTGCCTTCATTTGGTTTCCTCCATATTCCTTGCTTTTAAAGATGATTTCTTTGTAGGCGGGAAAGCGAAGCGCATCCCGCCTTGGTTGCATATGAACCATGGGAACTGCTTAAAAGATAATCCATCAGAATGACGCCGCCACGGTGACCCCGCCCAGCACGTGGTTATGGTTGTTGTCCCAAGACAGGTTGCGGATGACAAAGGTCGAGTCGCCGCCCAAGGCATACCAGTAAATGATCTTGGGCGAGACGGTGATGTGCTTGGTCACCGGGAAATTCACTGCGGCCCTGAGTTGGCCGGCATGGAGCCCCCGGTATTTGCCGCCGTCCGGAGTCGGGAAAACCGCGGTGTCGTCAGACAACTCCGCACTCCAACTGGCGTACAGGTCCAGAGAGGCCCCGGCAAAGGGCAGATTGAAGCTCCGGGTCAGGTACCATTCCAGATACCAGCCGGGAAAATGCGACACCTCCCGGAACGCCGCGAAGCCCACGCCCACGTCGATCTTGGGAATCTTGTAGCCGACGGCCCCGAAAATCTCGAAGGAATCATCGGTGGAGTTGTTGCCGTCCAGGGCATAATAGATCATGCCTCCGGTCACCGAGAAGTCCTTGAACAACTCCCGGCTGTACGATACGGTAAAATCCGTTTCATTCCACTTGGGGTTATTGCGGTTGGCGACGATGCCGAAGGGATTTTTTTCATTTGTGTCGAAATTGCCCCAGATGTTGGCGGCAAAGCCCTTATAGCTCACCGTCACCGACGGCTGAAACACCGCGCTGTCCCGGCTGAAGGCTATACCCCGAAATACGTACTGGCTCAAAACGTCCATGGATAAATTGAAGCTCGGCCTCTCTTCAGCCTTGGCCGCTTCAGCTTCCTTAATTTTTGCAGCCTCTTCAGGGGTCACCTCTTCAGCCTGAGCCGCGAGCGGGAATAATGTCATTGTCAGCCCCAGAATCAGTCCGAGCAAGAGAGCTCGTGGGGTATTTGCAATTGTCCTGGCCATACCGACTTCTCCTTTGTAGATTTAGCCGATCTTGTTACGAATCAGTTCAAGTGTCTGCTGGACGAGCGGCTTCGCAGTTCCTGCCGGAAGGCTTAACCAATCAGGTTTCTTCTGCGAAGCATGATTAAACCGCGGCTTCGCCTGTTTCCCCGGTGCGGATGCGGATGACTTCCTCCACCGGGGAGACGAAGATTTTGCCGTCGCCGATCCTGCCGGTGCGGGCGCTGGCGATAATGGTCTCCGTGATCTCCTTCACCTTGTCATCAGGAGCAATTACTTCGATCTTCACCTTGGGCAGAAAGTCCACCTGATATTCCATGCCCCGGTAGACCTCCCGGATGCCCTTTTGCCGCCCGAAGCCCTTGACTTCGTTCACGGTCATGCCCTGAACACTGATGGCGTGCAGCGCCTCCTTGACCATCTCCAATTTGAAAGGCTGAATTATCGCCTCAATCTTCTTCATAACGCCCTCCTTACAGGCTGTAGCCCGCTTCTTGATGCTCGGTGAGGTCCAGGCCCGCCACCTCATCCTCCTTGGCAACCCTGAGGCCCATGGTGGCATCGATGACTTTGAGCAGGATGTAACTTATGACGAAAGAATAGATGACAGTGGCGGCCACGGCCACAACCTGGATGCCGAACTGAGCCGGGTTGCCGAAAAACAGACCGTCGGCGCCCGCGGGGTTAACCGCGGTGGAAGCGAACAGCCCGGTGGCCAAAGCCCCCCACAGGCCGCCCACGCCGTGCACGCCCACCACGTCCAGGGAGTCGTCGTAGCCCAGCTTGACCTTAAGAAGGACCGCCAGGTAGCACAGGCTCCCGGCCCCGATGCCGATCAGAATGGCCGACATGGGCCCCACGAACCCGGCCGCGGGGGTAATGGCCACCAGCCCCGCGACTGCGCCCGAAGCCGCGCCCAGGGTGGTGGGCTTGCCCCGGAAGGCCCATTCCACGAAGCACCAGGCCAGCACCGCGGCGCAGGTGGCCAGATGGGTGGCCACAAACGCGGTGGTGGCGATGCCGTCCGCGGCCAGGGCGCTGCCCGCGTTGAAGCCGAACCAGCCGAACCACAGGAGCCCCGCGCCCAGAACCGTCATGGGCAGGTTATGGGGAATAAAAGCTTCCCGACCATACCCTTCCCGCTTGCCGATAACAATGGCCGCCACGAGGGCCGCGATGCCGGCGTTGATGTGCACCACGGTGCCGCCGGCGAAATCCAGCGCCCCCAGGCTTTTGAGCCAGCCGCCGTCGCCCCACACCCAATGGGCCACGGGGTCGTACACCAGGGTGGCCCAAAGCAGGATAAAAACCAGAAAAGAGCTGAACTTCAGACGTTCGGCCCAGGCGCCGGTGATCAGGGCCGGAGTGATGATGGCGAACATCATCTGGAAAATCATAAAGGTTGCGTGGGGGATGGTCTTGGAGTAGGTCTCGAAAGGCTCCGCCCCCACCCCGCTCAGACCGATATAACTTAACGAGCCGACAAACCCGCCGATATCCGGCCCGAACGCCAGGCTGTAGCCGATAAGGGCCCACTGCACGCCGATCACCCCCAGCATGAAAAAATTCTGCATAATGGTGCCCAGGACGTTTTTGCTGCGCACCAACCCCCCGTAAAACAAGGCCAGCCCCGGGGTCATGAGCATGACCAGGGCCGCGGAAAACAAGACAAAGGCCGTATCAGCCGCATTCATGAATCATCCCTCCCTGTGAGGAAAAAAAATTAGATAAATACTCCTCATAGAGAAGGCAATCTGTGTGCCATTTAATATAATGAAATATTACAATGACTTATAAAATATGGCAATATAATATATTTACATTATTGTATATTTTATCTTTCACATTATTACAAATATGTTATTTAGAAAATTTTGCCTTCAGATTTATAATATTGTTTTACAATTATGTATTAATGAGCAGTAAGACGCTTTTCAGCAGGCAGGAGAACGCTTGGACCGGAGCGGCAAGGCTCATCTGTTAGCGGCGATGGACATTATTGTCGTTTGCTTATTGACCTAGCGAGTCCAGCAGGGCGGCAACAACCCGCTCCTGCTCCGGCTCGGTCATATCCGGATATAACGGCAGGATGATGCTGCGGTCCCGGAGCATCTCGCTCACCGGCAGGGGAAAACGCGGCGGCAGGTCCTGATAGGCCGGCTCCCGGTGGGCGCACATCACCCCCCGGCGGGTGTCGATGCCTAAGGCCTTCAAGGATTGCAAAACCTCAATTTGGGAAACGGGGCATTGTGGCGCAAGGGTAATCCAGAAACTCTGCCAGTTGCTTCTGGCCCAGGGGGGCTCCTGAGGCAGGAGGATGTAAGGATGGTTCGCCAGTTCCTCCAGGTAGCGGGCCGCCAGCCGCCGCCTGGCCGCCACCATGCCCGGCAGGCGCTTTAACTGCTCCCGGCCCACCGCAGCCTGAATGTCGCTTAAGCGGTAATTGCAGCCCAGCTCCTGATACTCTTCAAACACCACCCCCTTGGCCCGGTGCCGCTCCGCGGTTGACACCGACATGCTGTGGGTGCGCAATCGGGCAATCCGGGCCATGATCTCCGGGTCAGTCCCGGTAACCATCCCCCCGTCCCCCGTGGTGATCACCTTGCGGGGATGAAAGGAAAACGTGGCCAACAGCCCATGCGGCCTGCCGATGGGGACGAACCCGGTTGAAGATGTGGGGGGAGGGCCGGGGAGCGCGGCTCCCTGCCCTCCCCCCATGCCCCCCTCCCAACCCTTTAAGGGGTTGGGGGAAGGGGTTTGGGGGAGGGGGAAGGAGCTCTCTGGCCCCTTGCCCCTTCCCCTATATTCTTCTATGGCCCTTATCTCCGAACCCACCGCGCAGGCGGCGTCTTCTATGACCGGGAGGCCGTTGTTGTTCGCGATTTTGAGGATGCGGGCCAGGTCGCAGGGCATCCCCAGTTGGTGCACGGCCAGGATGGCTTTGGTTTTGGCGGTGATGGCGGGTTCAATGAGATCCGGGTTGATATTGCCCGTTTGGGGCTCCACGTCCACGAATACCGGGGTGGCGCCTACGTAGCGCACCGCGTTGGCCGTGGCGATGAAGGAGTGGCTGACGGTGATAATTTCGTCGCCCGGACCGATGTCCATGGCCAAGAGGGCCAGGTGCAGGGCTGCGGTGCCGCTGGAGCAGGCCACCGCGTGGCCGGCCCCCACCGCCGCGGCGAATTCCTTTTCAAAGGCCGCAACTTCCGGGCCTTGCACCACCCAGCCCGACAGGATGGCCCGCCGGGCCGCCGCGGCTTCCTCCTCGCCCAATATCGGCCGGGCCACCGGGATGGCTTTCATCCGTCTAGGCCCATCTTATTTTGAAAAATCTCTTGCAGGGAAAGCTGCATATGCTGCCAGGAGCGGGCCGCGGCCTTGGGGTCGTAGGCCACCCCGCTGCTCTTGTCGCGGCCGGCTTCGGGGTTGGCGAAGCTGTGCACCGCGCCGCCGTAGTAAATCATCTGCCAGTCGGCCCCGGCCTGGCGCATGGCCTCCTGAAAGGCCTTGATTTCCTCCGCCTTGACATGGGGGTCTTCAGCGCCGTGCAGAATAAGAATCTTGGCCTTGAGGCGCTTCCTGTCCTCGGGCTTGGGTGCGGTCAGGCCGCCGTGGAAGCTTACCACTCCTTTTACGTCCGCGCCGCTGTAGGCCAGCTCCAGGACCGTGGTGCCGCCGAAGCAGAAGCCGATGGCCGCCAGCCGCTGGGGATCAACCAGGTTGTGCTTCCGCAAAACCTTCAGCCCCGCCTGGGCCCGCTCCCGCATCAGCGGCGTGCTTCTCACGTGGCCGGCCAGCTTGGTCGCTTCGGCGCGGTCCCGGGTCACCTTGCCCTCGCCGTACATGTCCACGGCCAGGGCCGTGTAGCCCATTTCAGCCAGCTTGTCGGCCCGTTGCCTGGCAAAATCGTTGAGTCCCCAAAACTCGTGCACCACCAGCACCCCGGGGCGCCTGCCCTTCACTGCATCATCATAGGCCAGATACCCTTTCAAGAGCGTGCCATTCTGACGGTACTCCACCGTCTGGCCCACCACTTTGGCCGGTGCCGGTCCGTCGAGGACCAGGAGCGAAAGTATTGCCAGGCAAAGCGCCATGGTCCATTTCATGAGAAACCTCCGATCTCTCGCTGGCTGCTGGCTGCTGGCTGCTCGCTGTTCACTGCTCACCCGCCGCCTTCTGCCCTCTGTCCACCGCCTCCCAAGCCAGCCGGGCCGCTCCCAAAAGGCCGGCATCGTCGCCCAGCCTGGCCGGCATGATGGAGACTTTGGCGGGCGGAAAAAGAGTCAGGCGCCGATGCATTTCCTCTTTCATGTGAAGGTGAAAGAGGTCCCAGGCCAACGCGAACCGGCCGCCGATCACGATGCGGTTAAGACCCAGGATGTGCACCACATCGGCGATGGCTATGCCCAAGGCCCGGCCCACGCGTTCGAAGGCCCTGAGGGCCAGGGGATCGTTCATCTTTGCCGCCACTTCCAGGATTTCCCCGTCGATGGCGTCCGGGTCCCTTTCCCAGAGTTCCACCAGCCAGGAAGGCTCTTTTTGGGCCAACCGGTCCTTGACCCAATACACCGCCCAGGAGGCGGAGGCCATGGTCTCCAGGCAGCCGCGGTTGCCGCAGTTGCATTTATAGCCTTCCGGCTCAATGGTGATATGCCCGATTTCGCCGGATGTCCCTGCGGTTCCGGGCCAGATGCGACTGTTCAGGATTAGCCCGCCGCCCACACCGGTGCCCAGGGTTATGCCCAGCATATGGACGTAACCGGTGCCGCCGCCCAGCCAGTTTTCGCCGAACGCGAAGAGATTGGCGTCATTTTCCATAACCAGGGGCCAGGGAATGTTGTTTTTCAGGCTGGCCGCCAGCGGAAAGTTGTTGAGAAAGGGGATATTGGGCGAAAACGCCACTATGCCTTCCTCCGGCAGGATACGGCCCGGCGCGCCCAGACCCACCGCCTTAACTTCGGCCTGAAGGTTTTCGGCTGCAAGTCCCGCGGCGGTAAACTCCGACGCCAGGACGTTGACCAGGGCTTCCTGATCCGGCATGCTGGCGGTGGCGCGCTCCCAGCGGCCCATCATTTTCCCCTGACGGTCCACCAGAGCCCAGCGCAGGTTGGTTCCTCCCAGGTCCACTGCGATCACTACCGGTTGTTTAGCCATACGTCTCCACGGGAACGAGGATCTCAGGGATGACATCGCGCAGTCTCGCCAGCTCTATGGCGCCCGGCCGCACCAGTCGGGGCGGCTGCCGGGACAAGTCCACAATCGTGGACGGCAGCCCGCCGGGGCAGGGTCCGGCATCCAGGATCAAGTCCACCTCCTCACCGAATTCCTCTTCCACTTCCAGAGCCGACGCCAAAGAAGGCCGCCCCGAACGGTTGGCGCTGGTGCCGGTGACCGGATGGCCCAAGAAATGAATCAGGCGGCCGGTAACCGATTGGCGGGGCTGCCTCACCCCCACCGTCCCGGTGCCGCCGGTGAGCCGTCCGGATAGTTCGGGTCTGGCCGACAGGATCAGGGTCAGCGGCCCGGGCCAGAAATTTTTTATGAGCGCGGCCCCAGGCTCCGGAAGTCCGGTCGCCACCAGCGTTAACATCGCCGGGTTCGCTATCAAGAGGAGCACCGGCTTCTCCGGCGGTCGCTCTTTGATATCAAAGAGCCTTTCCAAGGCTTTTTCCTGGAAGGGATGAGCCGCCAAGGCGTAGAACGTCTCAGTGGGAAGAGCGATAATGCGGCCGGAGCTTATCAGGCGATTCGCCTCCTCAAAGAGAGCATCGGCCTCGGCTTCACGCCATTTCCAAATGCGGCTCATGGACAAATGATACTCTCCCTCCCCTGCCGTGGCAAGGCTTGACGGAAATTTCTAAGACCGGATATCATTATTTTGTCAGGACATACCGGAATTCATGCAGGAGCAGCTAAATGCAATTTTTTTCCAGGAGAGCCACTCATGCCGCGGCCTTATAAAATATTTCCCCAATGCCGCGCCTGTCTGGAGCTCCTGGTGGACCTGGCCGTGGGTCTGGCCACCGCGGACCCGGCCCTGCAAGAAAAGGCCCGGCGGCAGGCCTTGGCCATCATTGAAGAGGATTTTCACCCTGAGGCCATCTCCGCGGTTATCGCCAACCGCTTTCACCTGGCCATCCAGGAGATCACCGGCAATCCGGATCCTTTTCTGGCCCGCAAGCAAGCGGAAACCGCGGAGCTTGCCGCGCTCTTCAGGCAGCTTTCCCCCGCGTTCAACGACGACTTGGAATCCCTTCTGCAACTGGCCGTAACCGGCAATGCCATTGATTTTTTCCGCGACAAAACGGAGGTGCAGCGGGATATGCGCGCCGGCGCGGTTCTGAGGCTGTCCCACCTGCCCCGGTTTCGGCAAATTCTGCAAAAACCCCCTGGTCTTATCCTGTACCTGGCTGACAACGCCGGGGAGCAGTTCTTCGATGAGCCGCTGGTCTCGCATCTCCGCACCTCGGGATGGCAGGTCGTTTATGCGGTAAAGGCCGGCCCTATCCAGAATGACGTAACCCGGGAGGACCTGACCGCTTCGGGTATGGAAGAGCGCTTGCAGCCCGTGGCCGATACCGGCGCCAGGACCGTGGGCTTGCTGCTGGACGAAATCAGTCCTGCCTTCCGGGAGCTTTATGATGCCGCGGACATTATCATCGCCAAAGGCATGGGCCATTTTGAAACCATGAGCCGCCTTGCCGACCCCCGCCTTTTCTTTCTCCTGCAAGCCAAGTGCGCCCCTGTGGCCGCAGCTCTCAAAGTGCCCGAGGGAAGCTTCGTTTTCTGCCAGACAAACGCGCCCTATTGACAACCTCGGCAAGCAGGATTATAATATGTTCACCATTAAGGTCCCGATAGGGGCAAAAGGGAAGCCGGTGAAAATCCGGCGCGGTCCCGCCGCTGTGATTGGGGACGAAACCGGCAGGAAAGCCACTGAGACGGCAAGACTGACTCGGGAAGGCGCCGGGAGTAGGATGAGCCAAGAGCCAGAAGACCTGCCTTAATGCGACAAACGCCGGGCTGCGCGGCAACGGTCCGGCGTTTCCCTGAGGACCAAGAAAACTGGGTGCAATCCTCAACTCTTCGAACGGGTTGAGGATTTTTTTTTGCGGGTCAAGGAACCGGCATCGGTTCCACGACCCTGGTTCTCTGCCCCGCACGAGTTATGCGCAAATCGACTTTATTGGTGGGCCTGATTGCCCTTTTTCTTATCCATGGCGCCCTGGCGGCCCTGGTTCTCCTGGCCCGGCAGACTCCGGAATCCCGTGCCCGCGTGGACCAGGGCCGGCAGGTTTTACCCGCCCGCCCGCCTCAGCGCCTCGTTTCTCTGGCGCCCAGCATCACGGAAATCCTTTATTTTTTGGAGCAGGGCGACAAGGTGGTGGGAGTCACCGCGTTTTGCAATTATCCCTCTGAGGTAAAGAATAAACCCCGTATCGGCACTTATTGGGATTTTAACCTGGAGGCCATTCTGGCCCTGAAGCCCGACTTGGCCCTGGGCATGGCGCACCAGGGAGAAGGCCAGGGCGCCTATGAGATTCTCAAGGAATGGGGGGTGCCTCTCTATTTGGCCAAGGCTGACACTTTGGCTGAATTGTTCCATCAGGTTCAGGAAATCGCCCGTCTGACAGGGTCTGAAGAAACGGCGCACCGCAAACTCCCTGGCCTGGAAGACAGGGTGCGGCGCATCGAAAATGGCGTGCACGGCCTGCCCAAGCCCAAAGTTTTTTTGCAGATCGACCAGGAGCCCCTGATTACCGTAGGCCGCCTCTCCATCCATAACGACCTGATTGAGAGGGCCGGCGGGGAAAACATCGCGGGCCACATCGACCAGCGCTATCCTGTCTACAGCCTGGAAGAAGTGCTGCGGGCCCGGCCCGAAGTCATCCTGTTCACCGGCATGGTGGGCGAGAAGGTGCTGCCGCTGCGGCTTAAATTCTGGCGTCCCTGGAGCATGCTGCCCGCGGTGGAGAATAAACGCCTTTCCTGGGTGGACCCGGACCTCATCGACCGCCCCGGCCCCCGCCTGGTGGACGGCCTGGAGTTCCTGGCCCGGTTTTTTCACCCCGGGGTTATCCGGAACTGACCCGCGTTCCGGCATCAGTTTTTGATATGAATTGTTAATTTGGTTATTTAACTAATTGCCGTAACTTGCAAATTTCGTTTGAGGCAAAACCGCAGCCCCCGCCCTCCCCTCTTCCTCGCTCCCAAGTTCCTGACACGAAAATTTCCTCAGGCAGGGAAATCGCTGTAATAACCAACAAACATTCAATGATTCCACGAGTTCTCTCCTTAAGCAGCCGCCGTGTTCTAGAAGCTATTTCAAAACCTTGTATCAGTGGAGATTGTTGGTCATTTACTCCCCCTCACCCTGCCCTCTCCCCAAAGGGGAGAG
>JASEFS010000028.1 GCA_030018495.1 Deltaproteobacteria bacterium
CCCCCAACCCCGTATATCGGTAGCCCAGGCTTCCAGCCTGTGCAGGCACGGGCAAGATGCCCGTGCTCCCGGTCGCGGATTCTCACCCCTTCCCCCAACCCCCCTTGCCACCACTGGCCAGAGTATTGATAAACCTTTTGAAATTCTGACCACTGACCACTGGCCACTGACTACTAATTCCCGGCCTTCCCCCCACCTCGCCCCGGAAGCTGGCTACCGCCTCTGCCGGCGGCGGGAAGGCTTGGTGCCCCGGACGCTGAGGCCGATTTTGAGCTTGAGGGAGCGGCTCAAGACCAAGGCAAAGGAGCTGCCGCCGGATTTGGCCTCATCTTACAAGGAGCGGGCCAATGCCCTCAAGTGGATGCTGGTTACCTGTTTCGGGTATTTGGGCTACAAGAACGCCCGGTTTGGGCGCATCGAGGCCCACGAAGCGGTGACCGCGTACGGCCGTGACAAGCTCCTGGCCGCCAAGGAAATCTCCGAGGCCGCGGGCTTCACCGTGCTCCACGGCTTGACGGACTGCCTGTGGGTGAAGAAAGAGGGGATGGCCGCGGCGGAACTGGAGGACTTGTGCCGGGACGTCTCGGCGGCCACCGGGGTCAAGCTGTCCCTGGAAGGATGCTACCGCTGGATCGTGTTCATGCCGTCCCGGCAGAACCCGGCGCGCCCGGTGGCCACCCGCTATTTCGGGGTCTTCGAAGACGGCAGCCTCAAAATCCGGGGTCTCATCTGCCGGCGCCGGGATACGCCGCCTTTGGTGCGCCGGGCCCAGGAGGTCCTGTTGGAGCGCCTGGCCGGGGCGGCCACCCTGCCGGAGCTGGCCGCGCTGCGGCCGGAATTGGAGGAATTGGCCGAAAGCTTTCGCCGGCGCCTCCGGGAAGGCGGCATCAACCCAAGGGAGCTGGTGATCACCCGGGTGCTGTCAAAGCCGGTGGAGGACTACAAGGTGGACACCCCCACCGCGCTGGCGGCCCGGCAGTTGGCCCGGGCCGGCGTGCACGTGGTCCCCGGCGAGAAAGTGCGCTACGTGCACCGGGAGAGGCGGGGACCCAAGGAGACCCGGGTGGCGGCCGCGCCCTTCATAGATGATCTGGAAGATTATGACGCGGGGATTTATCTGGAACTGCTGGAGCGGGCGATCAGTGAAATAATGACAGGGGTGTTTGGGGGCGCGGCCTGAAAAAGCACAGTCGGGACGCCTGTGCCACCCGTTTCTCAAGCAAAACTCGGGGATAGATCGGCGTTCCCAAGCGGGAGCTTGGGAACGAGCCAAAAAAAATCGAGAGCTCTGTCAGGGATAATGCGGCTAAAACGGATTCCTCATTCCGGGCTTCCTAACGCCTCAAAAAGCGAGCCAGTTGGCGGCCGTAGTAGTCCTTGGCGTCTTCGTCGGAAGGCGGGCTGAAGGTGGTGGCCCCCTTGCCTTCGGGAACCCGCTTGGTGATGATGCCCTTTTCGCCGAAGAGCTTCAGGGCGTTTTTAAAGTTGGCTTCGGACAGGGCCTCGGAGCGCTCCACTTCCCCCAATTTGTAAAGCTTGTGGCCGATATTCTGGATGCGCTTCAGGAATTCCTTTTCGCTCCGGGGCTTTTTCTGCAGGTACTTGATGGAGCGGAAAACTATCCAGTAGGATTCCAGGTAGTTGTAGAGGAGGTTGGCAAAATAGGCCAGCTCCTTCAAGCCTGAGGCCGAAAGGGTGTAGCGTTTGCCCTCCCGGTCGAGGTTCACCAGCACGCCCCGGGAGGTGAAGTAAGACAAGGTCTCGTCCACCTGGGCCTCCTGGTCGTCATAGACGAATTCATACTTGAACAGGTCTTGCAGAAACTGAAGATCGGTGACGACCTGCTGCCGGTCAAAATCAAAGCCCTGTCCGGCCAGAATGGACAAGGACGCCATGGAGGCCGGGAGGAAAAAGTGAATGATGTTATTTTTGTAATACTCCAGCAAGGGCCGCTTGGTTTCGTCGATGCTGTAGCCCCCCAAGCCCAGCTCGTCGGTAAGGCCCTCTTCCTTTTCGATAGGGGTGATCAGCTTGCGGGATTCGCACAAAGCCAGAGTCTCTTCCACCGCGCCGGTGAGCTTGTCCAGGGAATCGGCCTGCGAGATGCCGCGGTTCCTTAAATAATCCTCCAGCACCTGGATGATCCTGATCAGTTCGCGACGGTAAACGCCTTTGCGGGGATAGGTGAGGAGCGCGGCACACACCAAAGCGAAGGGGGTGACCACGGATATCCGGTTGATGGCCTGGACGACCTGGAAGGAGAGGTCGAGGCTGAGATCCCGGATGCTCTCCGGCTGCTCCAAATTATATTGCTCCGCGTGATTGGCCAGATAGTCGTTCAGCGAAATGGGCTCGCTGAATTGAATATAGGCCCGGCCATAACGCTTCTTCAGGAACTTCCGGGCCTTGACCAACTGGCCGACGGACTCCGTCTCCTTTTTCTGCCCTTCCAGTTCCCGGAGGTAGGATTTTTCCTCCAGCACCTGGTCATAGCCGATGTAGGTCGGCACCAGGAAGAGATCAGGGGTGGCCCCTTCCTTATAGGCTCTCAGGATCATGTTGAGCAGCCCCAGCTTGGGCAGCACCAGCTTGCCGGTGCGGGACCGTCCCCCCTCAATGAAAAACTCCAGATTGTAGCCGGTTTTGATCAGGGTCTTGATGTAGGTGTACAGAACTTCGGCATAGAGCTTGGCGCCATGGAAGCGGCGGCGGATAAAAAAAGCCCCGGAATCCCGGAATATCCACCCCAGGGGCCAGAATGCCAGGTTTTTCCCCGCGGCCACCCGCGGCGGGTGCATATTGTGCTCGTAAATGTAATAGTTGAGAATCAGATAGTCCAGGTGGCTCTTGTGACAGGGGATAAAAATCAGGGTGCCTTTCTGGCCGGCTTCCCGGACCCGCTCAAAGCCCTCGCTGTCAAAGAAGATGCCGTCAAACAGGTTGCGGGACAGCCAGCGCACCACCCGGTCCATGATATTGACCAAAAAGACGTTGAAATCCGCGGAAATTTCCCAAAAATAATCCTGGGCCGTTTTCTTGACCTTGGAAAGCTTTTTTTTCTCCGTTTCCGCGGTATGTTCGATAAAGCGCGTGAGTCCCGGGTCGGTTAGGGTCAATTCCAGCACCTCTTCCCGGGACTTGATGACGGGTCCGGTGATTATGCGCCGTTTGCGGTCTATGCGGGCGATTAAGTCGCGCCTGACTTGCTGGGCCAGTTCCCGCAAGGACGCGCCTAAAGGGGCCGCAGCCAGAATCTCCTTAAGGTTGACCGGATCGGCAACCTCAACTACAGCGCGTTTGGCCTTGAAAAGGCAGAGCCCCAGCTTTCGGAGCTTGCCGGGGTTTTCCCGGTCTCCGAAAAACAGGTCCAGCAGGCCCTTGTCCTCGCGAGCCGGGTCCCGGCTGTAGATAATCATCTGGGGCACCAGGAAAATGGGAAAATCAACCTGGGACTGGATTTCCAGGAGGTGCCGGATAGGGTCTTCCCGGGGCTTGAGGAAGCGGTGTCGGAAGCCCACTTGGTCGACCAGGAAGAGCAGCGAGGCGCGCTTTTCTTTTAGTATTTTAAAAAAATAGCCGTCCTGAAAGGGGTTGGGCCAGGCCCGGCGCCTGGTGAAGTAATTCAGGGTGGCTGAAATGATCTGGATGAGGTGGGAGAAAGGCTGAAACATCCACAAGTTCGTATCAAAGGCCACTTCCGGGGCAGGCATGCCCAGCTTTTGAAAGCGGCGGTTGAAGAACAGGAAATCCAAGTGGCTGCGATATTTCAGGGCATAAACCACAGCGCCCTGGGAGGCCACTTCCTTCAGGCGTTCCTGATGACGCTGGTTAATCGTGACCTTGGAAAAAAACGGGTCCAAAGTAAACCGCAGCAGCAAACCGGGGCGGCTGGGCAGATAACCGGCATAGTGAAATTCCTGGCCGCCGAGCCATGAGGTCAGTCGATTGAGCTGGCGCCTGAGCCAGCCCCAGGATTTTTCCTCTTTCGTTGGGACGTCCTGATGCTGCTTATCCGGGGATTCTGAAGTCATGCCGCCACAATTCCGCTGAAGGAAGCTTTGTCCATAAGAAATGAAATTATAGAAGAAGGGCTTCTTCTGTCAACTTAAATGGCTGATATCCGCTGCTGTGTGCTCCCACAGGGAAGACCACCGGTATCAACCCGAAACACTTGTCAGAACCACACCCTGATTTAGTGATTATGGGGCAGGTCAGGGCCGCTTGGGTTGGCCGGAACAGCAGCCGCGGCCGGAGCCGGGCGCCGTTCCCCGACCAGACGGACCAGAAGAATGGCTATTTCGTACATGAGATACATGGGGATAGCCACCACCAGCATGGTTACCAGATCGGCATGAAAGGCCGCGACCACGGCGCTGAGAAGGATAGCCAGCCGCCTCTGGCTCTTTAAAAAGTCCGCGGTCACCAATCCGGTCCGGGAGAGGATCAAAAAGATCAAGGGCAGCTCGAAGATGAGGCCGAAAAGCAGGAGCAGCCGCAGGCAGAAATTCACGTATTGGCTGAGATTGAGCATGGAGTAGAGAACTTCGCTCTCATACGCCATGGAAAAGGAGATAATCAGCGGCCACACCAGATAGATGAAGAATACATCACCCAGAAGAAACGCCAGCGTGCCGAAAGGGACGAAAAAATAGACGTATTTGCGCTCATGCTCGTAGAGAGCCGGAGCCAAAAACAGCCACAATTGGTAAAGAATAACCGGGAAGGCCAGGGCCAGGCCGGTGATCAGGGAAATCTTCATCTGCACGAAGAACGGCTCCAGGGGCGCCATATAATTAAGTTTGTGAGGCGAGACCTTGGGCGGTTCGGGCTTAAGACCCAGGTTCTTCGATAAAGCGGGAAAGGTGCGGGTTACCCAGGAAGAGATTTGATAGTTGATCTTTTGGGTGAAAGAAGGCTCCCGCAGGGGCCGCTGGATAAAGCGCTCCACCGTATGGGTGAGCGGCCAGGCCACCGCCATGCCGATGAAAAGAGCGATAAAGGAGACAATCAGGCGCTTGCGCAATTCCTGGAGATGCTCCAGAAAGGACATTTCGGTCATGCGTTGTTCCTGTGGAAACCGTCCTTGCTTTGCCGGCCGGGGCGGCAAAATGCCGTTGATCAGGGCTGCTTGATTTTTCATTTTAAACTATCGGGGAGGCCAGAGCAATGCGCCTGTATCAGGGGTGTGCATGCTCCGGTTCTGAAGGAACCGAACCTTTTGTGTTGGGGATATGAAGGAGTTCAGAGACCGTAACCATTTCGTATCCCCTGGATTTCAGGGCCGGCAGAACGATTCTCAGGGCGTCCACCGTATTCTTATGGTCGCGCCGCCCCAGTTCGTCCCCGTCGTGAAAGATAATGATGGCGCCGTTGTGCACCCCCTTTAGAACGTTGGCGGCAATCGCCACGTCGTCCAGACCGCGCCAATCTCCGGAATCCACGGACCACAGGACGAGGCGCTCGTGAAGGTGTCCCAAGTAATTTAAAAATCTCTGATTATAATTACTGTACGGCGGCCGAAAAAGGTTGCGGTCCGGGGAGCCCAAACAATCAAGTTCCGCTTCGGTC
This sequence comes from Deltaproteobacteria bacterium, assembly GCA_030018495.1. Lineage (GTDB taxonomy): Bacteria > Desulfobacterota > Desulfobaccia > Desulfobaccales > 0-14-0-80-60-11 > DTHB01. The sequence continues at coordinate 5,569 of JASEFS010000028.1, forward strand.
CGCTCCAACTCCTGCTGCCAGGCGGCTTTGTCCACCTGCGGAAAGCGCTTATGGCTGAAACTGTGATTCTCCACTTCGTGGCCGTGCTTCAGAAGCCCACGAATTATCCGGGGGTATTGGAGCGCATGGCACCCCAAAACAAAAAACGTGGCCTTGGCCTGGTACCGGCATAACAAAGAGCAAATTTCTTGGGTATAGGGGGATGGCCCGTCATCAAAAGTCAAGGCGATGCGTTTTTCCGCGGGGGAACCATGGACGATGAGCGCGGCCGGTTCCGCCCAAACCGGACTGAGGCGCAGCAGGCTAAGGAGAATCGCGGCAATAAGAGTTCCGGCCAGCAATTTAAACTTTTATTCGGTAATGCTCTTTGAGTTTTGCGAGGTCTGCATGACCCCGCCCCGTGAGGTGGGGGTCAAATAATGGTTACCTGCCGGGAGCTCCGGGTCAGCCACTCCACCCCCTGATCCGTGATGCGGCCCGTGTCCTCCAGGCCTACCATGCCTATTTCCGGCAGGAAGAGCTTGGGTTCAAAGGCCAGCACCATGTCAGCTTCGAAAGGAAAGGGGGAGCGGGCGGTGAGGAGCGGCAGCTCATCAAGCTCCAGCCCTACCCCATGGCCGATGAAGCTCACCCGGTCGGCGCCCCAGCCCATAAAATATTCCCCCCAGCCATGCTTATCCACCTCATTCACCAGGCGCTGATAAAGATCGCCGGGCTGAACCCCGGCCCTGACTTCTGATTCGAAGATGCGAAACAGCTCCAGGATGAGATCATAGGCCCGCCAGGCCATGGCGGGCAGTTCCCGGATGGCGTAAAGGCGGGTCATATCGGCCACGTAGCCGTCGACGCAGGCGGCCAGGTCGATGCTGATGGGCTCGCCGGCGGCCAGCAGTTTCCGGCCCGCGCCCTGAGGAAAGGCCGGGCTGAAGCCCAAACCGCCGCTGGGCGTGTCCACATAAGCCGCAGTCAGGCCCGAAACTCCCGAGAGCACGTGGCCATAAAACATTTCCATGTCCCAGCGGCGCACCCGCACCAGGCCCTGGTGCTCCAACTGCCGCAGACGGTACTCGATGGCCGCGGTCAATTCCAGTTCGCTCACTCCCGGCTTGATTAAATTAGGGGCTTCTTCCAGGGCGAGGTCCAGCATGGCCGCGGCCCGCCCGATCCGTTCCAGTTCGTAAGCGCTCTTCACCATGCGCTGGCGGCGGACCAGCAGGGACAGGTCTTTTATCGCGGCCTGAGGGAACAGGTAATCTTTGAGACGGACATAAAGGCTCGCCGGCAGGACGTCCAGTTCCAGGCCGATGGTGTCCGGCTTGACCGGCATTTCATTGATAAAACCCGGAAGCTCCTTCAGATCTCCATAAAAGGCCGTTTCCCAGGGGGTTTCCCCTACTGCGGGATGCTGCCGGGGCCGGCGCACCAATAAGAGGGGTTTGCCCGTCGCGGGCGCCGCCAGGAAGCCCTCCACCACGGTGCCGGTGTAGTAGAACAGGTCCGCGGGCTGGCGGATGAGGGCCAGGCTGATGTCAGCTTCAGCCAGCAGGCGCTGGAGATGGTCCACCCGGCTGATGAGTTCGGATTTCGGGACGATTTCCATCAGGTTTCCGGATTATACACTGCCACGTCGAGTTCGGCCGGACCCTGGGCCCCCAGCACCAGGACCTTTTCGATGTCCGTGGTGCGGGTGGGGCCGGTGAGCCAGGTGACCAGGCCGGGAGCCTGCCCCGCGGTGAGCTGCAAGGCTTCGCCCACAGTTAACCCCGACTGGTCAGGAGGAATCAGGACCACGTGGCGCCGCGCCCTGAAAGGCAGCCAAGCCGCCGGCCAGGACCCGGGAGCCACGATAACCGAGCCGGATTCCAGGACGGCTGCCATACCCACCGTGACCGCGGTGTCTATCTCGGAGGGCCAGGAGTCTTGGGCCAGCCGCGCCTCAACCCCCAGCCCTGCCAACCCGGCGACCGCGGGCTTGGTCAGGTGGTGGTCCTCCAGCCATACCGGACCTGATGCGCCTTCCGCCAGGTAGCGGGCCAGCGCCTCCGGTCCCTGAATATCCACGAGCCCGGCCCCGGCTTCCTGAAAGCGGCTTTCTGATGTTAAGGACGCGGTTTCCGCAACTTTGGGCGGCTCTTCAGGAAATTCCTCCGGTAATGTCTGCCTTGCAGGCAACGGGCTAAGCCTTGCCGGGCTTCGCCCGGCGGATTGATGAAAGCTAACCCGCGACAGAGGTGCGCCCAAAAAGTTTTGGGCCGTTCTCCGGGAAAGGTCCCCGGCGAATCGGCGCAGGGCGGTATCCATGCCGCGGTACAAACGCGGGCGGGCCAGGATAAGCCCGGCTCCCCGGGAGAGAAGACGCATGCCCCTAAAACGCGTACCCGACTGCCGCACCGACAAAATCTTTTCCGGAAGATCAATGCCCACCGGACATATTGCACCGCACGCACCGCATTGGGTGCAAAGACTGGAGATATCGCCCAGGGGGGCCAGGTACCGGGCCAGGAGAATGCCGATGGCCCCGGGATAGACCCTGCCGTAGAGATGCGCACCGCCGGCTTGGAATACCGGGCAGATATTGAGGCAGGCGCCGCAGCGCAAGCAGTACAAAGCTTCCTGCATGTCCGCATCGGCCACCAGGCGGCGCCGGCCGTTGTCCAACAAGACCAGGTAAAAGCTCTGATAATCGCCATCCTGGTGGGGCTTCAGACCATGTATAAAATGCACCAATGCGGTGAGGCGCTGGCCGGTGGCGCTGGCCGGCAAAAGGCGCAGGAATGGTTCCAACTCCGGCAGGGTGGGAATCACCTTTTCCAAACCCATAAGCGCCACGTGAACCCGCGGCAGGGCCAGGCTCTGGCGCAGATTGCTCTCATTTTCCAGGAAAACCAGGGTCCCTTCCCGAGCCGCCGCGAAATTGACGCCGGTGATACCCATCTGGGCTTCGCCGAAGCGGGACTTGAGCCAGAGGCTGGCCGCCTGGCAGAGGGCCGCCGGCTCCGCCGGGCAATCGAGCCCCAGGTGCTTCGCAAAGATGGCGGCTATCTGGCCGCGGTTGAGGTGCAGGGCCGGAGCTGTCAAGTGGGCCGGGGCGTGGCCCGCCAGCTGGATAATGAATTCCCCCAGATCGGTTTCGGTCACTTCCAAACCGGCCTGAACCAGAAAAGGATTGAGCCGGATCTCCTCGGTGGTCATGGATTTGGATTTGACCACCTTTTCGACCTTATGACGCCGGGCAATCTGGAGAATATGCTGCCGGGCCTGTGCGGCGTCCCGGGCCTGAAGCACCGTGCCGCCCCAACCTTCAACTCTTCTCTGGAGCGCAGCAAGAAGGTCATCCAGGCGGCTGACGGCCTGCGCTTTGCTTTCCCGGGCTTGGCGGCGCCAGGTTTCCCACTCCGGGTATTCCCGGACCAGGCGCTCCCGGGCGGCCAGGGCCCGGTGCGCGGCGGCCCGCACTGTCTGCGGCGATGTCGGCGCGGCGCTCATTGTTCCATTAGTCAGGACGGCATGTCGATGATTTTGATATCCGCGCTCTGGCGCTCCTTGGCCAGCCAGGCTTCAAAGAGAAGCCGCCTTTTTTGCTCCAGGACCTGCTGGCGCAACTTCTCTTCCTGTTTTTTAAATTCCTCCGGAGAAGGGGCGCGCCTGCCTTTGAAGGCCAGCAGGTAATATTTGTCTTTCCAGAATACCGGCTTGGCGGGGTAAGGATTTTGTTGAGAAAGCTGAAACGCGGCAGTGGTTAAGGGTTGGGCCAGGGGTTGTTTCAGAAATCCCTCAGAACGCTTGAACCAGCCGCTGGACTGCACGGAGACCTTGGCGTCGGCCGCCACCTTGGCGACGGACTCTCCCTTTTGCAGGCGCTGCAAGAGGGTCTCAGCCTCTTTTTCCGCCAGAGTTTTAGCCTGCTGGCGGCTGACGGCCAGGCGCACCTGTTCCTTGACCTTGTCAAATGGGGGCACATGTGCCTCCTGGCGCTCCTGGCAGTGGATAATGGCAAAGCCGCCGGGCGCGTCCAGGACTTTGCTGATTTCGTCCACCTTAAGGCCCAGAGCGGCTTGTTTCAACGACCGCGGCAGTTCCAGGCCGGCTATCTGGTCCCCCATGGCAAAAAGCGGAGTTTCTTTTAAGGTGGCATTATATTTTTTGGCGGTTTCCACAAAATTTGCTGCGGTGACTTCCCCTCGCGCCCGTTGGGCGGTTTCTTTGGCCAGGTCCCGGCTTTTTTCCTCCCGGAGTTTTTTAGCCGCGAGAGCCCGTGCTTCGGGTTCCGGAAGCCTTTCCTTTTCCTTTATTTCCGTCATTTTTATGACGTGGTAGCCCTGGGGCGTTTGGGCCAAGCCCACCTCGCCCGGGGAAAGCGAGAAAGCAGTTTTCTCCCAGGCGGCGGGTTTATCCCCCCGCTTGACGTCCCCGAGGTCGCCCCCCTTTTTGCGGCTGTCGGAATCCTGGGAATGGGCCTCCGCCAGTTTGGCGAAATCCGCCCCGGTCCTGGCTTGCTGCAAGAGATCCTTGGCCTTTTTCTCCAGTTCCTGCTTTTGAACAGGCGCGGCCTTGGCAGGTACAGGCAGAAACACCTCCTGCACCCGGATCACTTTGGGACGGGTAAAGTCGCTTTCGTGTTCCTGGATGTATTCATCCACTTCCTTCTCGCCCGTTTTGACCGCTCCGGCAAAGTCCTGAGGCAGGAACAGCATGTATCTTATACGGACGCGGTCCGGCACCTGAAATTCCTTCTGGTGCTCTTGGTAATAGGAAGTCAGTGCGGGCTCGGACGGGGTTTGTTTGGCCAGGTAGGCCTCAGGGGAGACCACCAGGTAATCGACCTCGACCTCCTCCTCCATCAAGCGGAACATCTCCTGGAGCTCGCCCTCCGATACCTTGGCGAACCCCGTAATTGTCTGAATAACTTTCTGATACAGAAGATTCTGGCGCTCCCCGGATTCGAATTCGGCAGGCTTGACCCGCACCCGGGTCAGGATGGCCTGATAGCGCCGCTCGCTGAATTTCCCGTCTTCCTGGAAATACGGCAGACCGCGGATATGGTCGCGCAGTTCGGAAGTGCTGACGTCAAGGCCCAACCGCTCCGCGGCCTGACGCATGAGCATTTCATCGATGAGAAGGTTGAGGGCTCTTTCTTTAAGACCCAGGGCCTTGAACTGTTCTTCGGTGAGTTCCCCTTTGGCCCGCTCCTGAAATTCCCGCACCATTTGATTATACTGGCGGTTGTAAACGGAGCGGAAGATGGGTTCGCCGTTTACTCTGGCCACTTCATCGAAACGGCCCGGCCCCATGCCGCCGATACCCCAAAAGATAAAGACGATGACAATGGCGCCGATGGCTACGGCTATGACCCAGGAACGGGAATGTTTTCTCAGTAACTTGAGCATTTGTTTTGACCTATGGGGCGGTTCCCAGCCGCTTGCGGGCTTCCTGGGCTTCCGGGCTGCTGGGATAATTTTTTGCCAGTTTCTTTAGGGCAATCCGGTAATTGGTTTGCTGCTGCAACTGTTCGTAAGACAAGGCTTGGCGCAGCAGCGCCGAAGGGGCCAGGACGCTGGCGGGGTGCAGGTTGACCAGCTTGTTGTATTCCACCGCCGCCTCCCGGTAACGCTTTTCCTGATAAAAGCTGTCAGCCAGATAATAGCGGGCCTCGGGGGCCTTGCTCCCATGCGGCCGGTTTTTCAGATACTGGTAAAATTTTTGCCGGGCTGTATCATAATTTTGGCTGCGGTAAAGGCGCATGGCTTCATTAAAAGTTTTGTCCTCAACTTCAGGGGCCGGGGAGGGGTATTCCGACTTTGAGGAAACGGGAGCAGCAGCCATGGGAGCCTCAGAGGGTTTAGAAACCGGCGCGGCCATTCCGGGGCGCCCTTGCTCCAGTTCCGCCACCCGACTCTCCAAAATTCGCACCCGGTCTTCCAAGGCTAGCATTCTCTCCTGCGGCATCGGCGCCGCCGCGGGAGGCGGCCCCGCTGTCTGGCCAGGCGCCGGCGGCGGCGCGCTCGTCCGGGTCGGCACAAAAGTATAAGTGTCCGCACAGGCTGAAAGAAACAATACCAGGCCTACTGAAATGATGGCGAAGCCGCTCCTCATATGCTGCCCTCCTCAGGGGGTTGGCGGGGCCGTGACGATGCCCAGCTTTTCGACTCCCGCCTCCTTCAAAATGCTCATCACCTGGACCACCAGGCCGTAGGGCACCTCCCGCTCGGATTTGAGCAAAATTTCCCGTCCTCCAGCGCCGGGAGTTATTGGCTTAACCGCGCCGCCCAGGTCGGCCAGCTCCACTTGGCGGTCACCCACAAAGACCAGGCGCTCCCTGCTGATGGAGACGACCATGGGCTGGTCGTGGGCCATGGGACTGGCCTTGGCCTCCGGCAGATTGACAGGCAATCCCTGGGAGAACATGGGCGCGGTCACCATGAAGATCACCAGCAGGACCAGCATCACGTCCACGAAGGGAGTGACGTTTATCTCAGACAAAGGCTGCCGGGAATTTTTTAAGCCCAAGGCCATGTCAGCGGTTTCCTTTAAGCAGTTCCAGGAGGTCTTCGGCGAAGCCTTCGAGGTCGGCTTCCAGACGCCGCACCCGGCCCAGAAAATAATTATACGCGATCACCGCGGGAATAGCCGCCACCAAGCCGGCCGCGGTGGCGATGAGGGCTTCAGCGATGCCGGGCGCCACGGTGGCCAGGGAGGCTGAGCCTTTCAAGCCTATCTGGTGAAAGGAGGACATGATGCCCCAGACGGTGCCGAAGAGGCCGATAAAGGGCGCGGTGTTGCCGCAGGTGGCCAGAAACGACAGGGACTGGCCAAGGCGCTGCACCTGCATGGCCAGCGCGCCGCGCACGGCGCGCCGCACTGTTTCCTCCCGGCTGAGCAGCGACCGGCTGATACCCTGTGGCCGGCTGTCTCCCACCGGAGCCGGGTTCAAACCTGAAAGGCTGACATAACTCTGGCGAAAGATGGCGGCCGCAGGGGAAAAAGTCATTCTTTGGGCGTGTTCATCAGCGGAAGCCAAATCGGGAGACAGCCAGAATTGCTTGAGAAAATCGGCGTTGTTCTTCTGCGCCCGGTTAAGCTGCCGGTATTTGGCGATAATGATGGCCCAGGAGATTATGGAAAAGGCCAGGAGGATGAGCATGACCGCCTTGACTACCGGGCCGGCGCCCCATACCGCGGTGAGGATATCCCAGTCGGAGCCGGCAACCGCGCTCTCGGGGGAAGGGAAAGCAATTCTGGAGGTATCAATGGTATACATGGCAAAAACTTAGTGATTTTATTGTTATCAGCGGCAGGTTGTCAAGGTCGGGCAGAGCCGGAGAGAACCGGCGCCTCCTCGCCCTTGCTCTTGACTCGCTCCTTGAGGTAAACTGAAATAAGTATCGGCCGCGCAAAGATCCGCTCAGGGGAGAATATGGCAGCATCGCCGTTCGTGCATCTCCATGTGCATACCGCTTACAGCCTGTTGGACGGGGCAATCCGCATCCCGGACCTCCTGGATCGGGTCGCGGCCCTGGAGATGCCGGCGGTGGCCATCACCGACCACGGGACTCTTTTCGGAGTGTTGGATTTTTACCAGAAGGCCGCCAAGGCCGGCATCAAGCCCCTCCTGGGCTGCGAGGTCTACGTGGCGCCGGCCAGCCGGCATGACAAGCGCGGCGCGGCCAAGGGGGAAAACTTCCACCTGGTGCTCCTGGCCATGGACAACCAGGGCTATAAAAATCTTGTCCAGCTTGTCACCAAGGCGCACCTGGAAGGTTTTTACTATCGGCCCCGGGTGGACAAAGAGCTTTTGCGCGAGTTGAACGGCGGCTTGATCGCCCTGTCTTCCTGCCTGCACGGCGAAGTGTCCCGGCATCTCCTCAATGACGATGTGAAAGGCGCCGAAGCCGCGGCCAGGGAATATGCCGAGCTTTTCCCGGAGCGGTTTTATCTGGAAGTCCAGGCCAATAATCTGCCGGAGCAGGAAAAAGTCAACGCCGCGCTCCGGGAGCACGGCCCCCGCTGGGGTCTGCCCCTGGTGGCCACCAACGACTGCCATTACCTGAAACCCGAAGATTCCAGGGCCCATGACGTGCTCCTGTGCATCCAGACCGGCAAGACCATCAATACCTCAGGCCGCATGCAGTTTCATACCGACCAGCTCTACTTCAAGAGCTCCGAAGAAATGGCGCAGATTTTTCCTGCCGAACTCCTGGCTGCGTCCGGGGAAATCGCCTCCCGCTGCGAAGTGAAGCTGGACTTGGGCCATTTCCGCTTTCCCGTCTACCCGGAGGCCTCCGGCGAGAGCATGGAGGAACATTTGCGCCGCCAAGCCCGGGAAGGTCTGAAAAAGCGCTTGGCCGCCATGACGGCAGGGTCCGGCCATCCGGAGGCGGATTACTGGCAGCGCCTGGAATTCGAGCTTGACGTGCTGGAAAGCAAGGGCTTTGCCGGCTATTTCCTGGTGGTGGCGGATATCATCAATTACGCCCGCAAAAAGCACATACCGGTGGGGCCGGGACGGGGCTCGGCCGCTGGCAGCCTGGTGGCTTACGCCCTGGGCATCACGGACCTTGACCCCCTGGCCCACGGCCTGTTTTTTGAGCGCTTCCTCAACCCTGAGCGCATGAGCCCGCCGGATATTGACATGGACTTTTGTTTTGAGCGCCGGGGAGAAATCATCCACTACGTGGCCAAGACTTACGGGTATGAAAATGTGGCCCAGATCACCACCTTCGGCAGCATGAAGACCCGCCAGGTGATCCGGGACGTGGGCCGGGCTCTGGAGGTGCCGTACGCCGAAGTGGACAAAATCGCCAAACTGGTGCCGGAGCAGCTCAATATCACCCTGAGCCAGGCCCTGGAGCGGGAGCCGCGCCTGAGGGAACTGAGGGACGCCAATCCCACGGTAAAAGACATTTTAAGCATTGCCGAAAAATTGGAAGGGCTGCCCCGGCACGCCTCCACCCACGCGGCCGGGCTGGTCATCAGCGACAAGCCTTTGTGGGAATATCTGCCGCTTTACAAGGGCAGCAAGGGCGAACTGGTGACGCAGTTCGACATGAAGGGCGTCGAGAAAGTGGGGCTGGTGAAGTTTGACTTCCTGGGTTTGCGCACTCTCACCGTCATCGACCAGGCGGTCCGCCTTATCCGGCGCAGCTACCGCGCAGAGTTCGACATCTCCCGGATTCCTCTAAACGACGCCGACACTTTCGCCCTTCTCCAGGCCGCCAACACCTCCGGGGTATTTCAGTTGGAATCCAACGGCATGCGGTCCCTCATGGTGCGTCTGAAGCCCTCCACTTTTGAGGACATCGTGGCCCTGGTTGCCCTGTACCGGCCCGGCCCCATGGAAAGCGGCATGCACGAGGACTATGTGCGCCGCAAGCACGGCGAAGCCAAAGTAACCTATCTGCTGCCGGAACTGGAGCCCATCCTACAGGAGACCTATGGCATCATTCTTTACCAGGAACAGGTGATGCAGATCGCCGCGGCCGTTTCCGGCTACTCCCTGGCCGAGGCGGATATCCTGCGAAGAGCCATGGGCAAAAAGATCCCGGAGGTCATGGCGGCCCAGCGGGAGCGCTTTGTCACCGGCGCGGTTGCCAAGGGCATCGCCGCGTCCACCGCGGAGGCCCTGTTCAACCTCATCGAGAAATTCGCCGGCTACGGCTTCAACAAATCCCACAGCGCCGCGTACGCGCTCATCGCCTACCAGACCGCGTATCTCAAGGCCCACTACCCTCTGGAATTCTTGGCGGCCCTGTTGAACAGTGAAATTAGCCATACCGCTTCTCTGGCCAAGCACATTATGGAGGCCCGGGACCACGGCATCAGGCTCCTGCCGCCGGACATCAATCTGAGCGACCGGGACTTCACCGTGGAAGACGGCCAAGTGAGGTTCGGACTGGCCGGAGTGAAGAACGTGGGCGTGGGCGCCATCCTGGAAATCCTGGAGGCCAGGAAAAACGGCCCCTTCACCGGTTTAGTCGATTTACTGGCGCGACTTAATCTCACCAAGGTGAACCGGAAAGTTCTGGAAGCCCTGATCCAGGCGGGAGCCCTGGATTCGCTTCAGCCCAACCGGGCCCGGCTGATGGCGGGATTAGAGACGGCTTTAGAAAAAGTGCAGAACCTGAAACGCTTACAGGCTGCCCGTCAGATGTCCATGTTCGGCGATTTGCCGGAAGCCGACACGGACGAGTGGCTGCCCGAGGTGCCGGCCTGGGAGGAATCCGAAAAGCTGGCCCGGGAGAAGGAGGCCTTGGGCGTCTACCTCTCAGGCCACCCCCTGGATGCCTACCGCCATATTCTGAAAGCCTGGGTAAAGGTAAGCATTGCTGACCTTGACGAGGTTCCCGACGGCGACGAGGTTTCCCTGGGCGTGGTGGTGACCGCGTGCAAAGAGAAAATGAGCAAACGGGGCGGTCGCCTGGCCATCCTGACGGTGGAGGATCTCACCGGGTCGGTGGAGGTGCTGGTGTTCGGGGAGCTCCTTGACCGGGCCGCAGCCTGGCTTAACCAGGCGAGCCTCCCCTTGTGGCTGAAAGGGACTCTGATAAAGGAGGAGCAGGGTCCCAAAATCAGAGCCCAGGAGATCGCCCCCTTGGGCGCCTCCCTGCCCCGCTGGCCTCAGCGACTGGATTTGCGCCTTCAGGCTGCCACCATAACCCGGGCACAGCTTGTCGCCCTCAAAGAGGTCCTGGGCCGTCATGCCGGCCCTGTCCCGGCCTTTCTGCATTTCTTGGAACCCGGCAACGGCGACATGGTCCTGGCCCTGCCCGAGGAACTCAGTCTCACGCCGTCGGACAATCTGGTCAACGACCTCAACCGGGTGTTCGGCTATCCGGTACTGAGCCTGTGAAACAATTCCAGCATATTTTTACCCCAATCATTTTGTGTAACAGCCAGCCTGAGCGAACAAGTCTATAATTCCTTTCATAATTTGCCCCACTCACCCCGGCCCTCTCCCCCCGCCAGCGGTGGGAGAGGGTGGAAATGATTGGCCGCGCCAAGGCTTTGGGGAAACCCACTGCAAAAGAGAAATGCACAAAAGGCAACAGACGCTGATGCGCAGCTATCACCCTGGCAACCCCCCCCAACGGCAGTAATCGGCAGAGAATATCAATGATTCCGTGGAACATCAATGAGTGATGAATTCGTCATGCCATGGTGAATTCATTGCTTTTTACCCTCTCCCCCAATTTGGGGGAGAGGGCAGGGTGAGGGGGCATGAAAGCGCTTGAGATTCAACATAGAATAGCCAATTTGAAATCGTTTAAAGAAGAAAGAACAATCCCTCAAATACAAGTGAGGTAAGTCCGCCGGTAGCCGCAGATTGCTCTTTGCTTTAGCTTGCCAGGTCTTTTAGCTGATAGACAATAGGGACTTCCACGGTGAGGGAGTTCTTGTGGAGTTCGGGAGGAAAAGGCGGGAAGGGCGCGGCCGCCAAAACGCACTGGGAGGCCTGTTCATCAAGAACGTCGACCCCCGAGGGTTTGACGATTTGCACTCCCTGACTCAGGGCGCCGGTATTGCTCAGGGTGAAGCGCAGGCGCACCACCCCTTCCAGGTGGCGGGCTCTGGCCAGCGGCGGGTACCGGCGATGGGCCAGGATGCGGGCCCGGACCAGACCGAGGTACCGGGTTTGGGCCGCGGCCAGACTCCCGGAGCCGCTCCCCGGATGGCCCTGGCCGCCTCTACCCTGACCCGCACCCAGACCAGACCCGGATGCGGATCCCGCTCCCGTGGAGGACATGCCGATCCCTGAGCCCGAAGCCGCGTCTGATTTGGTCGATGATGCAATAAAATCGGGTGTCGCTGTGCTTGCCGCGCCAGGGGATGTTGATTCTTTCGGCGCCGTCACCTGCGGCGCAGGCTCGGGAGCCAGGCGCCGGGGCTTTTGCCGGGCAGGCGGCACGCGTTTTTTGGCCTTGGTCATGACACGGGGCAACGGCGGAGATTTTTTAGCAGACTGAAACGCGGCAGGCGCCGCGGCTCCGCCTGCTGCTTTTCCCGAGACAATCGGGTCGCCGCCGGGCGCCGGTGCTACCAGGTTCACTTCCAGGATGCCCGGGGAGTTGGGGAATTTATAAGAGCCTGCGGCCAGGACCAGGGCCACTATGGCTGCATGGAGGCCCAGAGAGAGCAGAAGACTCCCGGCTCCGAAAGGCCGTTCAAGATCGGGTCGCAGACTGGCCATGGCGAAAAAAAATCCCTGAGTCGCGTGACCCAAGGATTGCACCCGTTTTCTTGATCCCTGGCGGAGTTTTCAACCCCTGGAACCCCCTCCGTACCGCGCGGCGGGCAATCCCTTTACAGGCAGGTCTTCTGACTCCCGGATCGCCCTAGTCCCTGCGCCTTCCCCCAGCCTGAGGCTGACGTGGCACGTTGCAGGTTTCGTCCCCGGTTACAGCGGCGGGACCGTGCCGGCTTCGCACCGGCTTCCCTTTTGAGCCTTGCGGCACCTGTAAATTTGCTCATATTGTAGTGTCTCAGTTTGGGTTGTCAAGGCCTTAATGCAGAGGGCAGGGGGGAGGGTATTATGGGGACTTGGGTTATTTGTAAATAATAAAATCCCTTTTAAAAAAGTTTAGGTTTTACTTTATCCAACCCAAAACCCAAAACCTGAAACCTAAACCCTGGCCCCTGACCACTGACCCCTGACCCCTGGTCCCTTGCTTGTCCCAGCGGATTAAGCTAAACTTCTTTTTAATTCAAGCAAATCGGGGAAAAAAACATGGCAGACTTGTCGGATTATACTTTCCTGGTCACCGGCAGCGCCGGGTTCATCGGGTTTCACGTCTCTCGGGCGCTTCTCGGGCAAGGCGCTGAAGTTATCGGGCTGGACAACTACAATGATTATTATTCACCGGCCTTGAAGCGCGACCGGGACCGGGAGCTGCGGCGCCATGAAAAATTTGTGTCGATTGAGGCGGACCTGGCCGACCTGCCGGCTGTGGAGGCCCTTTTTGCCAATCACCGGCCCCAAAAAATCTGCCATCTGGCGGCTCAGGCCGGGGTGCGCTATTCCCTGATCAACCCCTTCGCGTACCAGAAAGCCAATCTGGAAGGATTCCTCAACCTCATTGAGTTGGCCAAACGGCATCAGGTGGAACGGTTCGTCTATGCCTCCAGTTCCAGCGTTTACGGGGGTCTGACCGAACTGCCTTTTGCCGAAACCCAGCGCACCGACACGCCCATAAGCCTTTATGCCGCCACCAAGCGGGCCAACGAGCTGATCGCGCATGCTTACTCTCATCTGTTCGGTCTTCCCACCGTGGGCCTGCGCCTCTTCACCGTGTACGGCCCCTGGGGCAGACCGGACATGGCCATGTGGCTCTTTGCCGCGGCCATGCTCAAGGGGGAGGCCATCAAGGTGTTCAACTATGGGCAGATGGAAAGGGACTTCACCTATATCGACGACGCGGTCCAGGGCATACTGGGGGCTTTGACGGCTCCGGACCTGGACGCTTATGAGATTTTCAATATCGGCAATCACCGGACCGAACCGCTTCGCAAAGTAATTGCGCTGTTGGAGCAGGAGTTGGGAGTCAAGGCCAAACAGGAGCTTTTGCCCATGCAGCCCGGCGATGTGCCGGCTACCTTTGCCGACGTGGCCCGGGCCCGGGCCAAGTTGGGATTTAACCCCGCCATTCCCATTGAATCAGGGATTCCCCGATTTATTTCCTGGTTTAAAGAGTACCATAAACCAGAGCAAGATTAACCTCCGTCCCCTCTGCTTCCAGAAATCTTCAATTGAGCCTTGTAGGCTTTTTGTCACATTTGTCCCAATTATTCCCAATAAATAACGATTTCTTGTTGACAAAATAATTTTTTTATCTGAGAAAAAGAAAAATACCTCAGGATTTCTCTGATGCGTTTATAAGGGATGGCTTCCAGATGAGTTGTTAGGAGAAAGACGAGTTATTCCAGGGAGGGAATACACGTGAAAACAACCGGTCTACTCCGGCACTGGTCTGGGAGCTTGGACTCGGGGGGTTCTCGATGATGAGTGAGAACCCTCTTCTTTTTTTATGGGCTGACCGCCGCGGTCGGCTGCCCTATCGCCGCTATTTGGATTTGGAGGACCGCCCTCGCCGGCTGGCGGCCCAAAACTTTTCCCTTCTCACCCTACTTTGCGGAGGGATTTATCTGGTCTGGCTCGGAAAGCTGGTCTGCCACACTTGCGGCTGGCAGGAAATCCTGTTTTTAGCCGCTGAAATCCTGGCCTTTACGCTCCTGCTTTTTTTGGCTTTTGATATCTGGCGGCTCCGTTTCCACCGGGCGGAAGGCCTGGCCATCGAAAATCCTTATCCGGTGGATATTTTTGTGACTTACTGCGGGGAACCTTACGAGGTGCTCAAGACCACCTTGAAAAGTGTGAGCCGCATCGATTATCAGCCGGTCCAAGTGTATGTCTTGGATGACCATGGCTCTCCCCGGGTAGAAGCGCTGGCCCGGTCCCTGGGCTTTCAGTACCTCTCCCGACCGGCTGCCGGACTGCCTCGGCATGACAACAAAAGCGGCAATCTGAATTTCGCCTTGAAGCACAGCAAGGGCGACCTGATTCTGGTGCTGGACGCCGACCAGGTGCCGGAGCCGGATATTTTATCCCGCATGGCGGGGTTCTTCCGCTTGCCTAAGGTGGCGTACGTCCAATCCAAACAGGCCTTTTATCTGCCCAACGGCGATCCTTTCTACAACCGCGACGAAATTTTTTATGAGGTGGTTCAGTCCAGCAATGACCACGCCAATGCCGTAATCTCCTGCGGCTCCGGGGTTGTCTATCGCCGCCGGGCCCTGGAGGAATTGGGCGGTTTTGTCACCTGGAATATCGTCGAGGACTTCACCACCTCCTATGAACTGCTCAGCCGCGGCTGGAAGGGTATTTATTTCCCTTATGTGCTGTCGCGCGGCCTGGCGCCCAACACACTGGCCGGAGTTTACCGGCAGCGCTTCCAATGGTGTCTGGACACCATGCGCCTCTTTTTCTGGGACAATCCCTTGAAAAAGAAAGGGCTGAACTTGACGCAAAAAGTTCACCTTCTCATGATCATGGTTTGCTACCTGGTGAGCGGCCTGGTTTTTCCGGCGTTCTACACCATTCCCCTCCTTAGCTACTGGCAGGGATATTCCTTCGTGCAGGGCCAGGAACTGGACTACCTGGCGTTGCGCGGGGCTTACCTGCTGGCCACTATTTTGATGTTCCGCTACCTGTTCTGGGGTAAAAAGCCTGCCAAGCAGTTTAAAGTGTTGTGCGGCCTGTTTCCGGTTTTTGCCGGCGCCATCGCCGCGGCTTTGTTGTATCCCCCCGGCCGCAAACCGGCTTACCGCATCAACAACGGCTCGCCTTTTGCCCGGTCCTGGCATTGGTGGCACCTGGCGCCGCAGCTCTCCCTGGTGCTGCTTCACCTGATAATGCCTTTTCTGTCCCTGCACTTCGGCTGGGCTCCGCTTAAAATCGTGCTCTTCAACTCCTTGATTTCGGCCTTCGTCATCTGGGCGCTCGCTGATGTAATGCTGGCAGGGCTGAAAAAGCCCCGGTGGACGCCCTCCATGGACCCCAGACAGGTATATGGTTCATAAAGCCCGCTGGCTGGCAGCTCTGCTACCTATAATCTTCCTGGGCCTCATCTGCTGGACCGCGCTTAAGCATGACCCATATTTTTGGCGCTCCTCCCTAGCTCTCTACAAATTGGCGCAAGAGGCCGACAAGCGGGGCGAACTGCCCCAGGCCCTGCCCTTGGCGGAGAAGGCGTGGGCCAAGAACCCCCGCAACTCGGATGTCGGCACCTTCCTGGGCCGGCTTTATATCAAGGCCGGGCAGCAGGAAAAAGGACTGGAGGTCTTGCAGCAGGTGTGGTTGCGGGATGATCAGGCCGTCGCCGCCCTGCGGGGCCAGGCGCAAGTTCTGGTTGACCTGGGAAGGCGTCAGCAGGCCCTGGATTTTGTGGCGGACCTGTTGAAGAAGCAGCCTGACAACTGCGAGATTTTGGCGGTAGCCGCAGAGTTGGCCAGCCTAAGCGAAGAAGACCGGCCTCTGGCCGCGAGCTATTATCAGCGCCTTTACCAGCTTCGCCCCGACCCCCGGGTGCGACAAAAATTAATAGAATTGTTGACCGGTTTGAACCGCTTTAAAGAAGCCATACCTCTTCAGGAAGAGGAGGTCTCCCAATCACCCGGAAGCCCGGAAGCCTTGCACCGCCTGGCTTTGCTGCACTACTGGCTGAGGGATTACCAGGCCGCCGGCCAGATTTACCAGCGCCTCTTGGAGAAATGTGCAGATAACCACGGCTTTCGGGAAGAGGCGGCCCAGGCGGCCGAGGCCGCCCAGAACCTGGATGAGGCGCTGAAGCACTACCTCTGGCTCTATGCCCGGCACCAGGGGAAAAAGGAGTATGCCCTGAAACTGGCCAGGCTCTGGGCCCGGAAAGGCAACCATGCCGAGGCCGTTGCGGTGCTAGCTCCCCTGATGCAGGGCAAGCCGGAAGCGGACGTGCAGCGCTGGTATGCCCTGGAGGTCCTGTTGACCGGGGACTTTGACAAAGCCTTAAAAACTTACCGCAGCGCCTGGGAAGCGGGCGACACCCACCAGGAAACCATCATCAATCTGGCGCGCCTCTACGGCCGCAGTCAGCAGTTTGCCAAGGCCGCAGGGTTTTGGGACGAAGCGCGGCGGCGGCAACTGGTGCAGGGGGAACTGCGCTGGGAGGCCGCCCTGGCCTACTCCTATGCCCACCGCTACGGCGAGGCGGTGGACATTCTCCAGCCTGTGGAGCGGGACAACCCCAAGCACCCCCGGATTCAGGCTTTCCTGGGGCAACTGCATTTCTATCAGAAGCATTGGGGCATAGCGGCGCAATATTTCCGGAAATATTTGGAAAAACACCCGGAGGACCTGGAAGTGCGGCGGCTGCTGGCCGAAGCCCTGGCCTTTAAGAAAGATGCCAGGGATGAAGCCATAGACGCTTACGGCGAATTAACCAAGCGCGTGGATGACGCCGCGGTGCGTCTGCGGAAGGCGGCGCTGCTATTAGAGGCGCAGCGGTGGGAGGAGGCCCGCCAGGAGTTGGCCCAGTGTCAGGCTCCGCAGGACCCACGGCTCCGAAGGGAACAGGCGCGCTTGTATCTCTGGCTGGGCGACCTGGAAGAGTCTCGAAAACACTATGAAGACTACCTGGCCAGGGAACCGGGGGACAGGGAGGCCCTTCTGGAGCAGGCCAGAGTTCTGACTTATCTGGGGCGCAGCCGGGAGGCCGGGGAGCTCTTGCGCCGCCTGCAAGGGGAGGCGGCCGGGCAGGGAACGGCTTCACCCGAAGCCCGGGCCGTTCTGGCAGCCTCCATTGAAGCTTCATTGGCCGGAAAAAACTGGCAGGAGGCAGCCCGGTGGGCGTTGAAGCTCTATAGCATACAGTTCCCTAATAAGGGGCGGCCCGCCAGGACCTGGCGGGAGGCCTGCGACTGGCATGAAGAAGCCCGCCTTGCGCGGCTCAATGGCAAGGCCGAACTCAAGGTGGTTCAGGTCGGCTTTCAGGACGAGCTTGAAACCGAGGCTGAGGAATTCGCTTTACTGACGCTGGAGGAGAGGACCTGGATAGCCCGGGCGCTGTACCACGGCGAAGATGTTCGAAGCCTCAATCTGGCCGCCGACCTGCTGGTGGATAACCTGTGGAAAAACCGGTATCACCACCCTTCCCTTATTATCTTGGGGGCCATCCTGCCGCGTCTGCCCCGCTACGAAGATCTTTCCCGGCTGGTTTACCGCATCCCGGGCATCAAGGTCGGCAGTCCGGAATACGTGGCCTCCCTTGCCTTCTTTTCCAGCAACCTGGGCCGCCAGGGGGGCAAACTGGACTACCTCCTGCATGTTCTGCGGGAATACCGCGAACATAAAAAGCCGAAGAATCCGGGTGAGCTTCTGGCCCTGGCCCATCTGGCCACTGAGGTGGGAGAGCGCCGCTTGGCCGAGGACTATTATCGGCGGGCTCTCAGACTCAAGCCGGATGATGAGCGCATTGCTCAACTCCTCTTGAACTGCCATATGTCGCAGAAGGAGTGGGACAAGGCCCTGGCCTCTTTGAACAAAAACGGCCTCAACGCCGACAACGCCATGGACGCGGCCCGCGTTTACCTGGTGCGGGGCCAGTATGAGGGGGTCAAGGCCGCGGTGGCTGTGGTCCCGGAAAATCATCCGGAGCGCGATCAGGCCTTGCTGCTCCTGGCCCAGGTCTGCCGCCTGGAGCGCAATTTTCCCGAAGCCCTCAAGACCTTGGAACAGCTTAAGGCGCGCATACCCGCGGAAACCTGGCTGATGGAAAAGGCCCAGGTTCTGGAAGCCATGGGGGATAAAACCGCGGCTGGAGTTTATAGCGAGGTGATCAGTTATCGGCCTGATTCGCAGACCGCCAGGATTGCCGAGGCGCGGCGGGCGCGGTCGACTGGCAACTGGGCCGGGGCCTATAAGGCTTATGCGCGGGCCCTGGAACAGGCCCCACAAGACATTCAGCTCTTAAACGAATTGGAATACGTGCGCCAGCAAATGCGGCCCCAGGTGGCTTCCCGTGGCTTTGCCAATCCGCAGGGGGAACGGCGCCCGGAAGAAGCCGCCCGTCCCTGGCAATTTTCCCGGCCAGACCGGGAGTTTTTGGGTCGGATGCCGGGCGGCGGAGGCGTCCCTCTGCTTCAGCCGGAAACCATGTATTTTGATGACCACAACGGTCTTTACGGGCTTATTGTGCGCGCCTCCGGCAGCTTCAGGCTGACCAGGGCGATCCCCATGCAAATGGCCGTGGAATACCGGGAATACAACCAAAATGCCCGCTCTCTGGAACAGGGGCCGGTAGACTTGGGGCTGGTTCAGGTTTACAACCAGACAGCCCATGACGAAAGCCGGCTGCGACGCCTGGAAGTCTCCCTGGGAGCCGGTCCCGTGGCGCTGGCCGACCGCCTGCGCCTGAGCGGCGAAATTATCTGGCGGCGCTACTGGAAGCGAGTGGATCGCACTATCACCCAGAAGGGGCAGCAATTCTTCCCCTTTCCCGACCCCGCTTTCCTGGATGTCACCGTCAATGAAAAAAGCACTCTAAAAGAACAGCGAGACCGCCTTTTCGGAGCCTTGCAGCTTGATTTTCCCATCACGCTCAAAACCGACGGCAGCCTCAAATACAGCCGCCGGGATATTTTCGATCAGGATGCCGCGCTTTTCCCCCGCTTATACCAAAGCGTTTCGAACCTGGGCGACGCCAAGCTGGTCACCTACCATCAGGTGGAGTTCAGCTTCAACCATCAATTCCGCCCCGGCTTGGAATGGCGCGGCAATGCGGGAGGCGCTTTTTTCTCGGACGACAACCGGCGTTTTACTCTTTATCAGGGCCTCTACTGGCGGGCCGTTAACCGGCCGCGCCTGCAGGTGGGGATAACGCCTCACTACTATTTGGCGGCCTACCGGAAGGAGCAGCCCGCCTACTTCAGTCCCCACGCTTACCACGCCCTGGGGCTGGGATTTGATTTCAGCCGCCAGATTTTTCGCCTGCCCACGCTGATCCTTCAGGGAACGGCGCAGGCCGTAGGCCAGCACGGGGATTGGGGGCCGGCTCTGCACGGCCTGGCCGCCTTGGAATGGGAAATGGTGCACAATTTTTTCATTGATCCCCATGTTTTTTATTTCAGGGAGTGGGTCGATGACTATGACATTCTGACTTTCGGCCTCTCCATGCGCTATACCTTCTGACCAAACTCGGTTCAAAAGGCTTTTAAAAGTTGCACCTTTTTTGAAAGGGAGCAGCATCATGACGGGGCGAAGTTCTTCCTGCCTGCGATGCCTAAGCGAACGACGTTCTCTGCTGCTGTTCTCCTTCGTGAGCCTCCTTTTTGTCGGCGGCTGCGCCGAAGTGACCCGACCTGCGCCCACCGCGGCGGAGATTGAGGAGGTCCAACTCGAAGCCAGCCGGCGTTACCCTTTCAAAAATTGGGCCGTGGAGCGGGTGTCGAGGGTCTTCCTCAAAGAACTGATGGTGCTGCCGCAGATTCACGGCCGCACGTACCCGTTCCTGGGCTTCAACTGGTGGGTGACGGAAGCCGACAAAGTGGTCATCGACAATATCTGGAAACCCTCGCCCGCGGCTGACGCCGATCTCAGGCCGGGTGATATCCTGCTGGCCGTGAACAACTGGCCTATTTACCCCTGGGTGGTGGAGTGGGACAGGAAAACCAGGCTGACCCGGGATGTGATGCGGGATATGTTTTGGGTGAACCGCATGGGGCGCTATGGCAAGAAGTATCCCACCGATGGTTTGCTGGTGTTGGCCCTGCCGGGCGAAATCCTGGTCTCCTTGATGCTCGACCTCAAGCATATCGCTATGGAGAGCCGGGGCCGTTATCTTACGGGTCCGGTTGATCTTCTGGTGCAAAGAGGCGAGGAAAAATTTCCAGTGACTCTCTACCCCCAGCACCTGCCAGCCGATTACGCCATCCTGGTGGATTCTCAGGATCGGAGCCTGAATGCCTATGCCGCCCCTGGATGTCTCATCCTGTCCCGCCGGCTGGTGTCGTTTTGCCTGAATGACGACGAACTGGCCATAGTCATCGGCCATGAACTGGCTCATCACGCCTTCGGCCACCTGGTGCGCGGGGCCGGCCAGCGCCATCTGGGGGGTGTGGCCGGGCGCATGTGGAAGTTGGTGGGCGGCTTCGCCACCCAGACGCTGAATGTGCTCATGGATTGGCGCCGGGCTATCTGGATTGACGAGCGGGTGCCTTCGGTGGCCGAGGACGCCATTGTAAGCGCTTTTTCCCGGGAAGATGAGCGGGAAGCGGATATATACGGCGCGTGGTACGCCTACCAAGCGGGATATGACCTGGACAAAGGTTTGGCCGTTTGGGAGCGAATGGCCGGCATCGGGCATGATCCGTTTGAACGCACCTATTTTCTGGATTCCCACCCCACCCCTTTGGAGCGGTTGGCCCGCTTGAGAAAAGTCGCCGACTACTTCAAGAACGGACGGGCCGCGGAAGTGTTTTTACAAGCGCCCACTTTGAAAGACAAACAGCCCCGCAGTTAAACTCATTCAACGGAATTCCGGCAAGGGAGTCCATCATGGCACGGCTTATTCAGGAAATCTGTCTCTCAGCGGCTTCATGGCAAACCCTCCTGGCCGTACTGATTCCGGCGGCGTATCTCTGCGCAAAATACCTTAGAAAACGGGAAGAAAAATTTTATGAAGCCATATATCGCCGAGAGCGGATCACTCGGAGACTGATGGAAGGTTGAGGTTATGCGGGCCGGAAAATGAGATTTTTCATTAAACCGGCTGCCTTCACTCTTCCAATTTGAGCAACCTAAAGCCTTGGGAGCCTTCCAGGTTTGCCCTTTATCCGCCTGCAATGCTCACGGCTTCCAAACAGGGCTTCCACCGATGCGCGCCTGTCAGGAAACGGGCAGGATGATGGTGACCCAGGTCTGCCCGGCGCCGCTCACTGCCTGCAAACAGCCGCCGTAAGGGGCAAGCAAGCGCTTGGCCATATAAAGGCCAAGACCGGCCCGAGGGTTGACGGCGGTGCTTTTCGTGGTAAAGAACGGCTCAAAGATGCGGTCAGCCAAGGCGGCAGGAATGCCGCAGCCCGTGTCCCCGATGCGAATAAGACGCCGGTTCCCCTCCAGCTCCGTTTCCACTGTCAAGCGGCGCAGTTCAACATTTTCCATGGCCTCCAGGGCGTTTTCCACCACGTTGCGAAAACTCTGGCTGAAATCCAGGTAATGCCCGTAAATAGGGGGCAGGGCGGCCCCGAAACATAATCGCGTTTGAACCTGATGCTTGAAAAACAAATCATTCTGAAAAAGGGCCAATTCATCCTGGTAAAGCCGGTTGAGATCAATATATTGCGGGTCCTCCTGGTCTTCATGAGCGGCCTGGCGGAGGAGATCTCGGGTAATAATCTGCAGGTTCTCAAGCTCCTGGCTCATTTGTTTGAGCCTTTGCTGACGCTGGGCCAGCAGCATGCCCAACTTTTCCGCCGCGGGCGAGGCCAATTCTGCCAAATACCTTTGCTCCTCCGAAGCCTTCTGCGCCAATATCTCCAATTGAAAAGACAATACCTGCAGGGGCGCGTTCAGGTTGTGAATGATGCCGTGACAGCGCCGGCCCGCGGCCGAATGGCGAAAATAGCGCACCAATTCCCTAAGGGCTCTCTCCAGGAGTCCTTCCGGGCCGGCCGACGACGGTGACAAAACCGCGCTTGGCGGCGACTGCCTGGAAGGACCGCCGGCGCAGTTCGAGGACGGCCTTGTTTTACCACGATCAGCGGCTGGTGCAGGTAATGTTTCAGGCAAAATCTCACCCCCGGCCATGCCTGTAAGGCTCGTTTATTGCTTTATTGCTTGTTTAGCAGAAACCATACCAGCCGCCGGACGGAATTTTTTCAAGAAGTAACGGTCTTTAGGCGGCCAAGTATGGGGCTAAGGCGGGCGAACGGATGAAAGTATAGACTTTGCCATAGAAACATTGTGCCCGTGCGGGGAGGGCTCGGGAATGCTACTTGATGTTAACTTTCAATTCCATGGATTGAGTTGGGACTTGGGGTCGGCGGCACGGCTTATGGCCCTGGCCCCCGCTAACGGCCTAAATTATAAGGGTGCCTGGCAATGATTAGCTAAATTTGCGAGAGGCCGGCGCTGATAAACTCGAGAAATTCCCGGGTCAGATCAGGATCAAACTGCCTCCCCGATTGCAAAGCGATTTCCTTAACGGCGGCGCGGGGAGTAAACCGACCCCGATAAGGCCGGTCGGTAACCAGCGCGTCATAAACGTCGGCCAGCGCGGTGAGGCGAGCCAGGAAAGGGATTTCTTCCCCTGAAAGTCCAAGGGGATACCCCTGTCCATCCCAGCGCTCATGATGGCAGAGAATTATTTCCTTTTCTCTCGCAGTTAGGCCAAGGGGCTCAATGATTTTATAGCCGATCAGGGGATGGGCGTGGATGTGCTCCCTTTCCTCAGGGGTCAGAGGTCCGGGCTTGAGAAGAATGGCATCGCTGATGCCGATTTTGCCGATATCGTGCAAATAAACCGCAGTCCTCAGCGCCAGCAAGTCATCGGCAGGCAGACACAAAAAACGGGCAAAACGGACGGCCAAGTCTGTTACTCGGGTTGAGTGCCGCCCGCTATAAGGGTCCCGGGCAGACAGCGTGCGCAGCAGAGCGCTGATGGAATCCGTAAGCTGCGGGGATGCCGTCCGCCTCGCGGCGACCGGCTCGAAAGAGCCGCCGGCCACCACGTCAGGCCTAAAGCGATTGGAAGCGATAGCTTTGCCGATATTCAAGACAATGCCTTTTGGGCGGCGCCGGTCATATGCACAGGCGCTGTTTTAAAGTTTGATATTCTCCTTCAGTGATCAGACTCTCCTGATAAAGGTGGCGCAGCCGCAGCAAATCAGCCTGACATTGATCCCTCCGGTTAGAGACCGCATTCAGCCTGGGAAATGGAAAGGATGGAGAAAAGCTCCTGGCATCGGTCATCGGCTGCTCTCCGCCAACCTCATTTTGCTTTGCAGGGGCAAGGTCTGTCAGCTTGGCCGTCAAGACATCCAGCTTTTGAAGAAGTTCCTGATTTTGCCGGTGGAGCACCAGGAGTCTGGCGGCGTTGGCTACGGCGATATCTATTTCTTGAAGTTTGAAAGGCTTGCGCAGATAGTCGTAGGCTCCCTCCCGGATCGCCTGCATGGCGCTGTCAAGGGAGGCGTAGCCGGTCATGACCACCACCAGGGTGGCTTTGTCTTTCTGCTTGGCGGCCCTGAGCACGGCCATACCGTCGGCTTCCGGCAATACCAAGTCGGTGATCACCAGGGAATAATCTCCCTTCAGCAAGAGATCCTGAGCCTCCCTTCCATTTATCGCCAAGTCAACATGGTGGCCCTTATCGCGCAGGAAGCCGGCCAAAGCCTCTCCCAGATTGAGGTCATCTTCTGCAATTAGAATACTAAGTACGGTCCCGTTCATTATTAATATTGGTATGTAAAACAGGCGTCTTTTTGAATTCAGCCCGCATTCGGTCTTTGGCCGCCTGCCTGGGAAGGTCGCTAATCTGCTATGTCAAACTTATCGGCTGCTCGGGATGGCCTGTTAAAAAATCGCCTTTAAGTTTCAGGGGAACAAATTCCGATGCACAGCTTCTTGAGGGACTAAGTTCCGTGAGGCGGGTGATTTTGGGCGGCCTATACTTCGAAAGAGCTTTCGGAAGAGGTTCGGTTTGTGAACCGCCCCCGCAAGGGGTTTCGTCAAAACGTGGTTCGGCAATTATTTCCAGTAATCAAATGCTGGAGTGAGCAAAGATTAGTTAGGGAGGCTCGGGATATTAGAAAAAGTCCGTGAGGAAGGGATTGTTTTCCTTTTCCTGTCCCAATGTTGAATTGGGGGAGCCTCCATAATCATGGCCCGGCCAGATAACAGTGTCATCAGGGAGCGGCATGATTTTTTCCTGAAGCGACCGGATCAGGCTATCCAGAGAGCCTCCCGGCAGGTCGATGCGGCCGGCGGCCTCCACAAACAGGGTGTCGCCGGTGAACAGGTGCCCCGGAAAGGCCAGGCAGATGGAGCCGGGGGTATGTCCGGGGGTGTGGATGACGGCGGCCTCCCAGTCCCCCAGGTGAAGAGATTGGCCGTCTTCCACCGGAAGGTCAACCCGGGTGAGGGGCGGGAAGCCTTCGGCCTGCGCCATGGCCTGCATCTCCGGGCGGCTGAAGAACTCCCAGTCCAGGCGGTGCATCACCACCGGCGCGCCGGTTTCCCTGACCCAGTGATCGTTGCCGGCGGTGTGGTCCGCGTGCCCGTGCGTATTGACGATCCAGCGCAGGCGCCAGTTCTCCTGGCGCAGGCGGGCCAGCAAGGCAGGGGCCGGTCCGCCCGGATCCACCACCAGGGCTTCCCCCTTGTCGGTGCAGGCCACCAGATAGGTGATGATTTCCAGAGGGCCGATTTTTTCAGAAAATATGGCTAAAGGCATGCAAATGGCCGAGCCTTCATTGCGCCGCCATTCTATTTGTTCAGGAACCGAAAGACCATCTCCTGGTTGCGCAGGGCGTAGATTTCCGCCTTGATAGACTGGACATGGGCTCTTTCGTATTCACTCTTGGCCTGGCGCTGTAACGAGATGGCCTGATCGGTCTGTCCCCGGGCTTCGGCTTGCTCACCCTTCTTTTCCTTGTCTTCGGCAGAGGCCATCAATTGATCCGCCTGAGCCAAGGCATCCTCACAAAGCTTTTTGTTAATAGCTTCCTGCTGCGTCTCCTTATCCGTCAACTGCCGCGCCTGCTGGGCCGGAGAGCATTCCTTGACAAGGATGGAGAACAAGGAGTTGGCCTCTTTCACCAGGGCCTTGGCTTCGGCGGTATACTTGTCGTTCAATTTCTTTTCAGCCTTGTTCAGCAGGTCGCTGGCGCGCTTGTAGATGATGGCGTGATCGGGACCGCAGGCCGTGGTATTAGTGGTCTGGGCCAGCCCGCCGTGGACCAGGGTCAGACTGATGAGAAAGGCCGCGAACAGACAAAAATAACGTGAATGCGACATGAGTTCATCCTCTGAGAGAATTCAATGAAGTTGGAAGGTTTCCGTAATAGCTCGTTGAAATTTGGGACGGTAAATCAGATCGAAGGCCAAATCCTTGCCTGGAAACAGTTTTAAGGCCTGACTGCGGATATTTTCCACCACCTGTTCCGCCTGGGCGAGGGAGAAGCGGCCGGCACGGATTTCACTTAAAGCCAAATCCACCATGAACCGCAGGTAGCGGAGATTGCGGTTTTCCTCCCGTATAGCTGCTTGCAATTCCTTGTCCACTTGATCCCACCCTCGGCCTTCCCAGGGGCAGTCCAGCGCTGCCTTTAATCGGCAGGGTCAGAGGTCTTATTCTAACCTGGCATCCCCGGACTGTAAAGGAAAAAGCCCCAGCTGTCGGGGTTTGGGAGATTCAGAAATGGTGAGTTCTTCCGGTTTGGCAACCGTCTTGGTGACATCCTGGGCGATGCCGGTCTTGCCTTTTAACACCAGGCTGACCTTGTGCCAATCGATGCGGTCCTGCAAACGGTGGCTTTCCACCAGTTCCTTAACCCAAGCCATGCCATCAAACTTCTTTCCATAAATGTTGGGATGCGCTTCCAAATAGATTTTGCCCTGAACCGTGAGGGCCATTTTAACCGGTTGATATATGATTTTGACCATGTTGCCCACCTCAACCAGAGGAAAGAGTTGGGCGATTTCTTCAGGGAGCATGCGGATGCAGCCATGAGAGACCGCATGACCGACGCTCCAGGGGCGGTTAGTGGCGTGGATGCCGACCCCGGGGGCGGAAGTACCTATCCAATAGGGGCCCAGAGGATTTTGCGGGCCGGGCTGGACGCGATCCAGAACTTCTCTGCCCAGATCGGCCATTTCTTCCCGAATGGAAGCCGGCACTATCCAAGTAGGATTTTTGGCTTTGTTGACGATGTAATAATCGCCGTCGGGGGTAGGCCAGGAGCGGCGGCCGACCGCCAAGGAATAACGGCGCTGATAGGCACCCTGATGAAAATGGTAGAGCTTGAGCTCCGGCAGATTGATCACCAGACCGTGGCTCAGTTCAGTGGGCACGATGTGAGTGTCGTCCACAATAACGGTTTGGCCGGGCTTGAGGCGGAAAGGTTTTCCCACTTTATTGCGCTGGGCCAGGATTTCAAACCTGACCCCCTTTTCCTGAGCCAGGCGGGCCAGGTCGATGGCTTTGGTGACTTCGAAGGTTTCTTCGCCGCCCCGCACCAGGTAATACAAAAATGGGGAAGGGATGTCGGCTCGGGCCAGTGAGGCGGCAATCAACAAAATACCCAGCAATAAACCGATCCAGCTCAAACGCATCAGTAGTCCACCTCGGCCATATAAGGAAAATGGTCGGAAGGGTAACGCCCCTCTCGATTATGGTCAATAATAGCCACCTGCCTGACCCGAAAAGGCGGCGTAACGAGAATCCAATCAATGCGGCTGCCCCGGGGCTTGCCGTCAAAGGCGTGCTGGGTGGGCCTCTCCTCAGATACCGGGTGCAGGGCCCGCCAGGTATCCAGCAGATTGCTGCCGGACCCGAGAAGCTGCCTATAAACCTGGGCATCCGGCGGTTCGTTGAAATCCCCTGCCAGGATCAAAGGTCTTTCCTGAGTCAAGAAAAATTCCCGAATCATACGCGAACCTTCCAGCCTGGCCTGTTCCGAAATATGGTCCAGATGAGTATCGGCGAACCAAAACCAGAGGTCCCGCCCTTTTTCCCGGAAGAGGCCGTAGGTCACCATGCGGGGGAAGGCGCTGTCCCAACTTTTGCTGCGATGTTCATCGGGTGTTTTCGACAGCCAGAACTCAGCGCTGTTTTTTGCATCAAAAACCGCGGTGCGATAAAAAATGGTGGGATACTGGCAGGTGCGGTCAACATCGCGGTGTTCCACCAGGGGCTGATATTCGGGAAGCTGCCGGGTGAGGAATTCCAGTTGCGGCACCGTGCCCTCCTGGGTCCCCAACAGATCCGGCCGATAAAGCAGAATGGTTTCCACCACCAGGTCTTTGCGGAAGTCCCACTGGTTCGGGCCGTCCAAGGGGTTGGCGAAGCGCAGGTTAAAGGTCATGATGCGCATGGCGGCCTCAGGCGAACTTCAAGGGCAGCGGCTGGGGAAAAAACAATTCCTGGCACTGCCGCAGAAAATAGGCATCCGTCATTGAGGCGATAAAATCCCTGACGATCTCTGCCGGTTGAAGACTCTCCAGATACCCGCCAGCCATGGACGCCAGAAAGTCGGTCCAGATGGGGGAGGCCAGCCGTTTTTCCCGAACATCCTGCAATAATCGTGCAAAGAGGGCGGAGCACAATTCCTCGATCTTGCCGGTTTCCTCTTTAATGCGGGGATTGTTGTAAATGCGTTCATAATTAAAATCCCGGAGGACCTTCAGCGCCTGGCCCACCTCCGGGCTGTAGCCCACATAATTTTTTTGATAACTGTGATTAATGAGGTCGCTGACCAGGCTGTAGACTATGGCGCCGTTGGTGCGCCCCAGGCGCTCCTGGACGACCTCGGGCAAATCGTCCCGCCGGACCAGGTTAAGCGTAATGGCGTCTTCCAGGTCCCGGCCGATGTAGCTGATGGTGTCGGCCAGACGCACCACGCAGCCTTCCAGAGTCATGGGCTTGAGTGGAATGCCGGGGTCCGCCAACTTCAGGCGGATCTCTTCCTCCAGCCGTTCGAAGGTCTTTTCCCGATCCGGGGCGAGGCGCTCCAGGTGGGTCTCGCCGTCATGGCAGAGAATGCCGTCCAACACCTGGAGGGAAAGGTTCAGACCGCGGCCGTCTTTTTCAACCCGGTCCAAAAACCAGACACCTTGGACGCTGTGCAGAAACGGGCCGATGCCATGCTCTTGGCAGAGTCGGGACAGGATGCGCTCGCCGTCATGGCCGAAAGGCGGATGCCCGATGTCGTGACCTAAAGCAATGGCTTCCAGCAGGTCCTCGTTCAGGCGCAAATAACGGCCGATGGTGCGGGAAATTTTGGAGAGAAGCTGAACGTGCAAGACCCGGTGGCTGATGTGTTCGTGCTCGATCAGATAGAAGACCTGGGTCTTATCGATATAACGGGTATAGGCTCGGGAGTGCAGGATGCGGTCGGCATCAACCGCGAAATTCTGACGGTGGCCCTCGGCGATGCGTTCTTCAAAGCGGCGCCGAATGGCTTGGCTGCTCTTGGCGGCGTGGGGGGAAAGCCAGGTCTCCTCCTCCCGATCCAGGTTGCGCCGAAGTTCCCCCAAATCAACCATTCTTCTCCCCCGAAAGTAATGATAGCATAGGGGAAATTTGTCCTCAAGAGAAAGCAAAGACTCTGAATCTGGATTTCTTAAAGAAGGTGTATTATTTATATAACCAAGGCTCAGATTAGGAAATTCAGGCGGCTTCCGGCCTGAAGGGAGGGAATATGGTCAAGGTGCTGCTCGAGAGAACCATTAAGGGTAAAAACGTCGGCGAAATCGTCAGGCTCCTCAGACAAATGCGCGTCCTGGCCATGCAGCAGCCCGGCTATATTTCCGGGGAAACCATGCACGCCCTGGATGACCCCAACCATTATCTGGTCATCAGCACCTGGGAATCTTTGGAGCACTGGCAGTCCTGGTACGATAATCCGGACCGGCAAAGGCTGCAGGCGGAAATCGACAGCAAGCTGGAATCGCCGACGCGCCTCAGGGTTTTTACTTACTGACGAATTGTTCAGAATTTCGCTAATATATTTTTCTCCTAAAGCGTTCTTGCACCTTTGCGTGAGATATTTTTTTCTCTCGCAAAGGCGGCAAGGCGCAAAGGTCGCAAAATATGTACCGAATTTATAAAAAGTTAACCCCTGACCCCTGACCCCGGGCCCCTGGCCCCGGGCCCCGGGCCTCTGATCCCTGATCCCTGCCTCCTGGTCACCAGCAGACGAAATTGTTTCCCTGCCGAAACTTATTAAACCCATTTTTAACAAATTCCGACTCCCCTTGAGAAAAAACCGTAAAGTTAGTGCAGCATTCTCCCGAATGGGAGGAAAACATCTGGAATTTTGCTCATGCGCGTTCAGATTCGAAGAATTTTTATCAATACAGGCATAGTAATCATGATGCTGGGGTTGGCCTCGGGCTGCCAGGTGAATTTAACCGGTCTGCCCCTGGTGGGGGTAATCCTGTGGGATAAGGAAATTCGCTCCCTGTCGGAGAATTTTTTGGGAGTGCTGGAAGGGCTGCGGGAGGAAGGTTATCAGCAAGGCTTAAATATCCGGCTGCAGATGGTTAATGCGGCATCAGACCGGGGGCTGGCCGCAGACGCGGTTCTCGATTTCACGGAAAAGAAGGCCCGGCTCCTGATTACTCTGGGAACGGTGCCCACCCTGGTGGCCCTGGAGGCCAGCAGGGACACGCGCCTGCCCATCCTGTATTCGCATGTGGGCAACCCGGAGGCTACCGGCCTCTCCTGGCCTCAAGACCCAGGGCAAGTGCGCTTCACCGGCACCAGCAATGAGGTGGCCGCGGCGGAGCAGATGCGCTTTTTGCTCCTGGCCAAACCTAATCTGCAACGCTTGGGGATTCTCTACTGCACCGCCACGCCGGCGGGTGAAGCAACCGGAGCGGCGTTGGAGGCCGAAGCCCGACGACATGGGCTTGAGACCTGCGCCGTCGCCATACCGGATGACCGTCCCGAATTATTGCATGACGCGCTGGCCCGGTTGATAAACGATAACACGGAAGTTCTGTTACTGCCCGACGACCCCGTGCTGGTCAAGCCGAAAAATTTGCAGGCTGTCTGCGAAAAAGCGGCGCAGGCCAACCTGGCGGTGGTCGGCCCCTCCCGGTCCTGCTTGTCATACGGAGCACTCATGGCCTACCATAGCGACCCGTTTGAAATCGGCCGCCAGACCGGGCGGCAGGCCGCGCGCATCCTGGCCGGAACCCCCCTGTGTCTGGTGCCTCCGGAGAAGCCCAAGACCAAGCGGCTGACGGTGAACGTCAAGGCCGCTAACCAATTGGACCTGGCGTTGTCCAGGCATTTTCTCAGCAGGGCTTACCGCCTCATCCAATAACGGGTGAAAACCTTGAGATAATGCCGGCAATCTATGGGGAGCATCAGGAGAGAACGGAGCACGCCGAACCCGTCGGGAAGAAGCCTTTGAGAAAGAAGACCTTTCGTTTCAGGATTCTGCTGCTGGGAATTTTAGCGGGCTTTCTGCCCCTGCTTATCATTGTGTTTACGGTCAGGCTGGCCTCCTATTCCCTGCAGCAGGAGATCTCCCATTCTCTGGCTGATCTGGGGAAGCGTGAAGGAACGCGGCTGGAGATGCAGCAGCGCGCCCTGATATTTTCCCAAATCCGCCAAAAAGCTCTGGATGTCGCCGAAGATGTGGCCAAATATATAAAACGCCTCCCCCCGAAAAATATCGCCGTTCTCCTTAAGGATAACGAATTCCGCAACCTTGCCGTGCAACCGGTGGGCTTGGTGGGGGAAACCTTTCTGCTTGACCCGCAGACCGGAAAAATACTCCTTCATGGTCAGAAAGATTATGAAAGCCTGAATCTTAAAGAAGTCTTTCCCTTTCTGAACCAAACCCCGGAGGTCCAGTTGGCCGGGCATCGCCGCATCATCGAATTGGGCGATAATGAGGGAGAGCCGACAAATAATTATTTGGTTTTGGTAACCGCGCCCGTGCGCCTCCCCGACGGACAGGAATTGATGGTGGGTGCTTCCCCCAATCCCAGCGAGCTTAACCAGATATTGAGTCAGGCGCATGGGATTTTCCGCACCGGCATGAATCAGACCCGGGTCCTGCTGACTACGCGGCTTTACCAGTTTCAGCAAAACCTGATTATTGTCCTGGTATTCCTTAGTTTGGTGGGATTCGCCATCAGTTTCACCCTGGTCCGAAACCTCACCCGGGATGCGGTAAGCCTGACGCACGCGGCGGAAGCCTTCAACCGCGGCAATCTCGAATACCGCATCCCTGAACCCATCACCGATGAGTTGGCCGACCTGGCCGCCACCTTGAACAGGATGGCCGCCAACCTTCAGGAAAACACCATAACCCGGCATGAATGGGAAAATACCTTCAACATCATTCCCGACCTGATAATGATCATGGACACGGACCAGCGCCTGACCCGCATCAATCAGGCTGCGGCAGATTATCTGGGGGTGACCGCGGAAGAGGCCGTCGGCCGGCCCTGCCATGCAGTTTTGGCCAGGTCTTCGGAAACCCACCACTATTTCGCGTTTCTTAAAGAAATACCTGAATTAAAACGCCGGGAGGAATTTTACTGGGAAGACAACGGCCGAATTTTCCTGGGCACCTTAAGCTTGCTGCATGATCCCCACGGGAGGATAACCGGGGCGGTGCTCGCCGCCCGGGATATAACTGCGTTTAAGCAGATGCAGCGGGAATTGGCACAGGCTTCCCATTTTCTCAACCAGATCATCGATGCCGCCCCCCTGGCCCTGGCGGTGGTAAACCGGGAAGGTCTGTTCACCCATGTCAACCCGCAGATTCTGGTGGAGTACGG
The DNA here is from genome assembly GCA_030018495.1 of Deltaproteobacteria bacterium. Classification (GTDB taxonomy): domain Bacteria; phylum Desulfobacterota; class Desulfobaccia; order Desulfobaccales; family 0-14-0-80-60-11; genus DTHB01. The sequence goes on from JASEFS010000028.1 coordinate 37,616, forward strand.
CTATTCCCCGGAAGAACTCCTGGACCGGCATTACTCCATTATCTATGCCGATGAAAGCCAAATGACCAAGGTAATGGCCGAACTGCAGCGGCATGGCGAAGTCATGAACCACCAGGTCGATTTTCTGCATAAAGACGGCCATCGCGTCCCGGCGCGCCTGTCCATCCGCAAACTTTACGGGGAGAACGGGGAAGTGCTGGGGTCAGTGGCTCTTAGCAGCGATATCAGCGAAGAAATCAGCCTTCAGCGGCAGTTGGAAGCCGCCCAGAAGCAGGAGGCCATCGCCACTCTGGCCGCGGGACTGGCTCATAATTTCAATAATCTGCTTATGGTCATCATGGGTCTGACCACCCTCATGTTGTCAAAAGTTACTCAGGATCATCCATTTTATGCCGATTTGAAGGAGATTGAACGCCAGGTGCGCGGCGGCCGGGAAATCACCCGCAAACTTTTGTCGTTCCGTCGGGGCCTCGGCACCGAGACCCGGCCCATTGACATCAACAACCTGGTGGAGTTCACCGTGGACATGTTCGCCCGCACCAGGCGCGAACTTACCCTTACCAAAGACCAGGCCCCGCACCTGCCGGCTGCGGAGGTGGACCCCAGCCAGGTGCAGCAAGTGCTTATGAACCTGCTGATCAACGCCTGGCAGGCCATGCCCCAGGGAGGCGAAATCACTATCCGCACCTCCCTGGAGCACCTGGAGGGCTGGCCCGACAACAGCTTTAATATCCAGCCGGGCCCACACATTTGCATTTCCATAACAGACACCGGCGAGGGCATGGATGGGGAAACCCTGCAGCATCTGTTCGAGCCCTTTTTCACGACCAAGAAGCCCGGCCAGGGCAGCGGCCTGGGTTTGGCTTCCGCTTACCGCATCATCAAAAATCACCGCGGGGCCATTCGGGTAAAAAGTGAAAAGCACCAAGGCACCACTTTCGAAATATTCCTGCCTGCCAGTTCGGCCGAGCCCCAGGTGCTGGCCCCCCGGGAAGGCCAGGTTATCAACGGCCAGGGCACCATTCTCGTGGTGGATGATGAACCGTTGCTTAGGCGGGTGGCGGCCAAGCTGCTGCAAAAACTGGGTTATGCCGTTTATGAGGCCTCCAGCGGTCAGAACGCCCTGACGATTTTCCAGGAAAAGGGAGCAGACATCGATCTTGTGCTTCTGGACCTCATTATGCCCGGCCTGAACGGTTTTCAAACCCTGGAGCGCCTCAGGGCCTTGAGGCCGGAAGTGCCGATCCTCATGTGCAGCGGTTACGGCGAGGCCGATGAACAGGAGCTGCCGCCGGGCGTCAAATTCCTCTCCAAGCCCTACCCCATAGAGATTCTGTCCCAACGAGTGTCCGAAGCCCTGCAACGGACGCCAGCCTGAGGTCTCAGCCTGCCTGAAGCAAGCCTCCTTTCTAAAGTCAAAAAACTGTGGTCCTCTGCCAAAAAGTTCAACGCGGCAAAGTAATTTTTCACAACCTGATAAAGGGCTTGCCACGCCCGAGACAACTTGCATAAGGTTAAATAGATGATATGATATTAGAATTTAAAAAATTTTATGGCTGAGGCGACAGGGGCGCCGGTTATCCAACCCGTATGAGTCACCACGATCACTTGCAGGGTTTTTTGCAGTACCTAAAGGTGGAGCGGCAAATGTCGCCCCACACGCTGCGCAACTACCGCCTGGACCTGGTGCAGTTTCTGGATTTTTGGGAAGAACAGCACCCGCATTTACCCCTCGAAGCGGCCACCTATCGCCAGTTGCGCCCCTTCCTGGCGCGGCTTATGCAGGGCCGCCGCAAGTCGACGGTAGCCCGCAAGCTTTCCACCTTGCGGACATTTTTTAAATACCTGCAGCGGCAAGGGGCGGTGGAGTCGAACCCGGCCCGTCTGGCCCCCACTCCCAAAACGGAAAACCTGTTGCCGCAATTTCTTTCGGTGGACGAGGCCTTCCATCTCCTGGGCCAGACCCACGGCGGGGACAATTTTCTGGCCCGTCGCGACCGGGCCATACTGGAGATATTCTATGCCGGCGGCTTGCGCCTGTCGGAATTGGCCGGACTCAAAGCGGAAGATGTGAATTTGAAGGACGGGGTGGTTAAAGTGTGGGGCAAGGGCTCCAAGGAGCGGCTGGCTTTCCTGGGCCAGCCGGCCCGGCAGGCTATAGAGGCCTATCTGCCGTTCAGGATAGCCTTGCTGCGCCGCACCCGGACTTCTGAAGCAGCGCTGTTTCTCAACTATCGAGGCGGTCGGCTCAGCTCCCGGGGGATCGCCCGGGTGGTAGGGGCCTGGGCCAGGAAAACCAGCCTGCCGGGCGGCCTGACTCCTCATGCCCTGCGCCACAGCTTCGCCACCCACATGTTGGAAGGAGGCGCGGACTTGAGGACGGTGCAGGAACTCCTGGGCCATGCCAGCATTTCCAGCACCCAGAAGTATCTTCATGTAAACGTGGATTACCTCTTGGAAGAATATGACCGGACCCATCCTCGCAAGTGAAGAAAAGGCCAGAGAATGAGAGGCTTGGAAATTCATGTCCCCGAATGACAGCAGGTGGCGGCAAACCACCATATTAATGGTGCGTCGGGACGGCCGGGTGGCGGTGGCCGGAGACGGCCAGGTCAGCCTGGGCGAGATGGTCATGAAACACCGGGCCCGAAAGGTCCGCAAAATCCATCACGGCGAGGTCATTGTGGGGTTTGCCGGCAGCACCGCCGACGCCCTCACCCTGTTTGACCGCTTTGAGTCCAAGCTGGAGCAGCACCGGGGCAATCTGACCAGGGCGGTGGTGGAGCTGGCCAAAGACTGGCGCACCGACAAGATTCTCCGGCGGCTGGAGGCCCTCCTCCTGACCGTGGACGCGAACGCGGCGTTTCTGGTCAGCGGCACCGGCGACGTCATCGAACCGGATGAAGGGGTCATGGCCATCGGCTCCGGCGCGCCCTATGCCTTGGCCGCGGCCCGGGCTCTGATGGCCCACACCGACTTGAGCCCGGCTCAAATCTGCCGGGAGGCCATGGAGATTGCCGGCTCATTGTGCGTTTATACGAATCGCGAAATCGTCATAGAAGAACTGTAAGAGGATTTTCTGAATGTCAGACCGGACAACGGCAGAAAGCCGGGAAGAATTGGACGGTATTACCATTCTCCTGCACGCCGGGATTATGGTCTTAGGCATCCTGGCCTGGCTGACCGGGGAATGGGCCGGTGACTACAAAAAGCTGCATCACTGGGGCTTTGCCATTCACAAGCATTTAGGCATAGGCCTCGCTTTTTTCCTGCTCCTGAGAATAGGCTACGGCTTTGTCGGACCTGATGCCGCCAAGTTTTCCTCCTGGGTGCCGTATTCCAAAGAACGGCTGAGCGCGGTTTGGGAAGACCTCCTCACCCTGGTCAAGCTGAAATTGCCGGACCGCCCGGCCCGCCAAGGGCTGGCGGGATTGGTGGAGGCCTTCGGGCTGGCGGTCTTTACCTGGATGGCGGCCACCGGGACTTACATGTATTACAGCCTCACGCCGGGGCAAAAGGCCGGCGGCGCGGTCCACCTGGTCAAGGAACTGCATGAAGCCGCGGAGGGTCTTATCCCCGTGTTCCTGGTCATCCATATAGGGGCGGTCATTCTCCATGCCCTGGCCGGCGACCACCGCTGGCGCAAAATGGTTTTTCTGTCGGAATAAAACAGCTCGCGGCAGGGGCTTTTTCAACCGCAATAAGCCTCTACCAAGCTTTGACTTATAGGATAGCAGGATAAATAGGAAATTATTGACCATGAATTTGCCAAAAATAATCCGCAGCTCCGGAGACCATCTGACCCCTCGGGAGATCGTCGCGGAACTGGACAAATACATCGTGGGCCAAGAGGAAGCCAAGCGCTCCGTGGCCATTGCGCTCAGGAACCGCTGGCGGCGCCAGCAAATCCCGGAGGAGCTCCGGGATGAAATCGCGCCCAAGAATATCATCATGATCGGCCCCACCGGCGTGGGCAAGACCGAGATTGCCCGGCGGCTGGCCAAGCTGGCCCAATCGCCCTTTCTCAAGATCGAAGCCACCAAGTTCACGGAAGTGGGCTACGTGGGCCGGGACGTGGAGTCCATGGTCCGGGACCTCATGGAACTGGCCGTATCCATGGTCAAGGCCGAAGAGCGGGAAAAAGTCAAGGCCAAGGCCGAAGAGGCCGTGGAGGAGCGCTTGCTGCAACTGCTCCTGCCGTCCGCGCCCGCAGGCCAGGAGGGGGAGGCCGTGGCCACTCGGGAAAAATTGCGCGCCATGCTCAGAGAAGGCCGCCTGGAGGAGCGCTTCGTGGAGCTGGAAGTAGCCCAGAAAGCCGCGCCCACCATAGAAATATTTTCCAGCGCAGGGATGGAAGAACTGGAGTTCAATTTCAAGGAGATGTTGTCCAACTTGATGCCGGGGCGCTCCAAGGTGCGCCACGTCAAAGTCTCCGAGGCCAGGGAAATCCTTTACCAGGAAGAGTCGCAGCGCCTCATCGACATGGACCAGGTGGTGGAGGAAGCCCGGCGCAAGGTGGAGCAGAACGGCATTATCTTCCTGGATGAAATCGACAAAATCGCGGGGCGGGACCACGGCCGCGGGCCGGACGTGTCCCGGGAGGGGGTGCAGCGGGACCTCTTGCCCATCGTGGAAGGGACCACCGTGACCACCAAGTACGGCATGGTGCGCACCGATCACATCCTGTTCATCGCGTCCGGGGCCTTTCACATGTCCAAACCTTCGGACCTCATCCCGGAAATGCAGGGGCGCTTCCCTATCCGGGTGGAACTTCAGGCCCTGGGGGCCAAGGAATTCCAGCGCATCCTGACCGAGCCGGAAAATGCCCTCATCAAGCAATACAAAGCCTTAATGGCCACCGAGGGCATTAACCTGGAGTTCACCCCCGAAGCCATCCAGGAGCTGGCCCTCCTGGCCACCCGGGTCAACGAGCGCACCGAAAATATCGGCGCCCGGCGGCTGCACACGGTCATGGAAAAGCTGCTTGAGGATATCTCTTTCCATGCGCCGGACCTGGCCCGGCAGCAGATCAGCATCACGGCTCAGTACGTGCGGGACCGGCTGGCCAATCTTATTGAAGACGAGGATTTGAGCAGGTATATTTTGTAGCTTGAAGTAAAAGCTTTAAGCTATACGCTGTAGGCCTTAAGCAAAGGCGTTGACAATTCCAAGTAAAACCGATTGCACCAGATATTACTCCGCGCCTAAAATTGATTAATGCGACAATGCAGAACCGCCGCCCTCGGCGGTTCAAACGCCACCGAGCGCGGCGGCGCTAATTTTACTTTTTTAACCTTGAAGACAACGGAGATTTGAAAAACACCTATTCGGAACAATAGCTCCAATAAAAAAAGCTTATAGCTTAAAGCGTATAGCCTACAGCCCGATATGACTGAAGAGTGGATTGCCAAGGCGGAAATTTTACTGGAGGCCCTGCCCTACATGCGCCGGTTTCAGGGGCAGACCCTGGTGATCAAGTACGGCGGCGCGGCCATGAAGGAACCGGAGCTGAAAAAGGCTTTCGCCCAGGATATCACCCTTCTCCAGTACCTGGGCATTCATCCCGTGGTGGTGCACGGCGGCGGCCCCCAAATCGGCCAGTATCTGAAGGAACTGAACATCCCCACCCGCTTCGTGGAGGGGATGCGGGTCACGGACGCGCCCACCATGGACGTGGTGGAGATGGTTCTGGCCGGCAAGATCAACAAGGAGATCGTCAACCTGATCAATACCGCGGGCGGCCGGGCCGTGGGCCTGAGCGGCAAAGACGGGCGCCTGCTGGAGGCCCAAAAGCTGGAATTTTACCGCCCCCGGGCGGATGAGCCCCCGGAGATCATCGACATCGGTCTGGTGGGGGAGGTGACCGCGGTCAACGCGCAGCTTATCCGCACTCTGCAAGCCCAGAGCTTCACCCCGGTAATCGCGCCGGTGGGGGTGGGAGAAAACGGCGAGACCTACAACATCAACGCCGATCTGGTTGCCGGGGCGGTGGCCGCGGCCTTGGGCGCGGCCAAGCTCATCCTGCTCACCGACGTGGCCGGGGTCTTGGACGGCGAGGGTCGCCTGGTTTCCAGCCTGACCCGCCGCCAGGCCGTGGATTTGATGGAAGCCGGCACGGCTTCGGGCGGCATGCTCCCCAAGCTCAAGTGCTGCCTGGAGGCCCTGGAGGAAGGCGTGGCCAAGGCCCACATCCTGGACGGCCGGGTGCTCCATGCGGTGCTTCTGGAAATTTTCACTGATCAGGGCATCGGCACCGAAATCATAGCTTGAAACAGTTGATGGCAGTTGTCAGTTTAGAAACTGCGAGACTTCGAAAGATTAGAAGAACTGCCGTTCTGAGAAGCGAAGCGACCGAAGAACCCAGATACTTCGCTGCGCTCAGAATGACAAAATGATTTCTGCTGAGATGTCCATGTCCTAACCACTGGTCACTGGCCGCTGACCGCTCATTTCTTGGCAGGAGGCAAAGTGGTAAATCAAAGGTGGATGGAAAAGGCGGACCGCGTCATCATGCACACTTACGGCCGGCAGCCCCTGGTGCTGGTCAAGGGCGAGGGCTGCCGGGTGTGGGATGAGGCGGGCAAGACCTACCTTGATTTTGTAGCGGGCTTGGCGGTGTGCAACCTGGGGCACGCCCACCCGGCCGTCGCCCGGGCCGCGGCCGCGCAACTGGACAAACTGGTGCATGTTTCCAATCTCTATTACACCACGCCGCAGATCGAGTTGGCCGAGGATTTGGTGCGCCTGACCTTTGCCGACCGCGTGTTTTTCTGCAACAGCGGCGCGGAAGCCATAGAGGCGGCCATCAAGCTCAGCCGGCGCTGGGCCGCGACGCGCTTCGGGCCGGGCAGGCACCGCATCGTCTGCATGGCCAACTCCTTTCACGGCCGCACCCTGGGGGCCCTCTCCGCCACGGGCCAAGACAAATTCTGGCAGGGCTTTGAGCCGCTCCTGCCCGGGTTCGCGTTTGTGCCCTTCAATGACCTGGAAAGCCTAAAGGCTGCGGTGGATGATTCGGTTTGCGCGGTCATGCTGGAGCCCATCCAGGGCGAGGGCGGGGTAAAGCCGGCAGACCCGGATTTTTTGCCGGCGGTGCGCCGGCTCTGCAACGAGCGGAGCGTGCTCCTGGTGTTCGATGAAGTTCAAACCGGCTTGGGGCGGACCGGCAGGCTTTTCGCGCACGAGCGCTTCGGAGTGGCGCCGGACATTATGGCCATTGCCAAGGCCCTGGCCAACGGCCTGCCCATGGGCGCGCTGCTGGCCAAAGAGGAAGCAGCCCAGGCCTTTGTTCCCGGCACCCACGCCAGCACCTTCGGCGGCGGCCCGGTGATCGCCGCCGCGGCCAGAGCGGCTCTGGAGATTTTAAGCAACTCGGATTTCCTTGCATCTGTGAGAGAAAAAGGCGAGTACCTGGGAGAGCAACTGCGCCGGCTCCAAAACAGATTTCCCGCCATTCAGGAAGTGCGGGGCGTGGGCCTGATGTGGGGCTTCGACCTGAACACCGAAGGTGCGCCCCTGGTGGCGGCCTGCCGGCAACGGGGCCTCCTGGTCAACTGCACCCAGAACACCGTTATCCGTCTGCTGCCGCCTTTGACTATTGAAAGAGCCGAACTGGATGAAGGACTGGCGATCCTTACCGCAGCACTGGAGACCTTAAGCACATGAAGCGGGATCTGTTGACCATCCTGGACCTGACCAAAGAAGAGATCAATCACCTTCTGACCAGGGCTCGGGAACTGAAGCAAATACATCATCAGGGAAGCAATCACCGGCCTCTGGAGGGCAAAACCCTGGCCATGATCTTCGACAAGCCCTCCACTCGCACCCGGGTGTCCTTTGAGGCGGGCATGGCGCAGTTGGGCGGGGCGACCATCTATTTGGAGCGCGGCCAGACACAACTGGCCCGGGCCGAACCCCTGGCCGACACGGCCCGGGTGCTGAGCCGCTACGTGGACGCCGTGGTGGTGCGCACCTTCGCCCAGGAGATGCTGGAAGAACTGGCGCACCACGCCGCGATCCCCATCATCAACGGCTTGACCGACACCCATCACCCCTGCCAGGTGCTTTCTGATCTGCTGACCGTAAGGGAAAGGTTCGGAAATACAGACGGCCTCAAGGTCGCCTGGGTGGGGGACGGCAACAACGTGGCCAACTCCTGGATCACCGCGGCCCTGCGCCTGGATTTTGAGCTGTTCCTGGCCTGCCCCCAAGGCTATGAGCCGGACCGGGGCTTAATGGCGCAAGCGGCCCGGGAAAACCGTCCGGTGCACCTGGGAGAAGACCCCGAGTGGGCCGTGTCCGGCGCGCAGGTGGTCAATACAGACGTCTGGGCCTCCATGGGCCAGGAAGGAGAGGCCGAGGCCCGCAAACAGGTGTTTCGGCCTTACCAGGTGAACGCGGCCTTGATGCACAAAGCCGCGCCCGATGCCATTGTGCTCCATTGCCTGCCGGCCCACCGGGGCGAGGAGATCACCGGCGAGGTGCTGGACGGCCCCCAGTCCGCGGCCTGGGATCAGGCAGAAAACCGCCTGCATTTTCAAAAGGCGCTGCTGGAGTGGCTGCTTGAATAGGGGTCAGGGATCAGGGGTCAGGGGTCAGTAAGATGCGCACTGCGGCCACTACAAAAGATAGAAGGAAAGGTGAATGATTCTTAAGGGAGGGGACCAAAGGGCGGCGGCCCCCTGCCCCCTACCTCAAACTGCCTCCCCCAACCCCTTAATGGTGGCACAGGCTTTCCAGCCTGTGCCCATATAGGGTGCGCACTGCGCACTTTACAAAAGGTTGCTTGGGAATTAGTCCTTTAAAGGTGCCCAAGCCGAGTTTGGGAACGAGTCAGATAGAACGAGTCAGATAGAAAAATGGCAAACCCTCTGAATAAAAATAGTGTTATGGAATGTTCCCGGCATGGCAATCGGCGCCCGACGTTCATTTGCAAACATCTGCAATACGGCGAAGGATTGGGCTTTCATCAGCCGGACGAGCCGCCTGATGAAGATTGGCCCTTTCAAAATGCCTGGTGCGATGCTTGCGATAAAGTCCTGGTGGAAGAAGGCGAGTGGAATGATCGCTCAGAATCGTTTGCTCAAATCATGGCGATATGCGAAGGCTGTTTCGAAGAAATCAAAGAGAAAAACATTAAAAGATAGGTCGTGAATTGTTGAAAAGATGTGCAGTGAGCACCCAGAATAACTGTAATTAAAGGTACCCAAGCAGAGCTTGGGCTGAAAACGGCGTTCCCAAGCAGGAGCTTGGGAACGAGTAATTGAGGGCTAAGAGTTACTTTATGGGGAGGAGTCAAGGGCCTCTGGTCTTTTACTCTTCCTTGAATCCTCCAATAATCCCTTTAAATTGGTGGCACAGGCTTTCCAGCCTGTGCATGTAAGGCGGGCACCGCCCGCCGCTGACTTTTTGTCCATAAGAAAGAAAAATCATGAGCCAAGTCAACAAAATCGTCCTGGCCTATTCCGGGGGCCTGGACACCTCGGTGATTCTTAAGTGGCTTAAGGAGACTTACAACTGCCCGGTGGTGGCCTTCTGCGCCGACATCGGCCAGGGGGCCGAGGTGGCCGAAGTGGCGGACAAGGCCAGGGCCACGGGCGCGGATGAAGTTTTTGTAGAGGACTTTAAGGAGGACTTCGTCCGGGACTTTGTCTTCCCCATCCTTCGAGCCAATGCCATATATGAAAGCTCCTACCTCCTGGGCACCTCCATCGCCCGGCCCCTTATAGCCAAGGCCCAGGTGGACGCGGCCCGGAAAACCGGGGCCGACGCGGTGAGCCACGGGGCCACGGGCAAGGGCAACGACCAGGTGCGCTTCGAGCTCACCTACCAGGCCTTGGCGCCGGATTTGCACATCATCGCGCCCTGGCGGGAGTGGAACATGCAGGGCCGGGAAGACCTGGTGGCTTACGCCAAAGCGCACGGCATCCCGGTGCCGGTGACCGCGGCCAAGCCCTATTCCATGGACCGGAACCTCCTGCATCTGAGCTTCGAGGGCGGCATCCTGGAAGACCCTTGGGCCGAGCCGCCCGCGGACATGTTCGTGCTGACCAAATCCCCGGAAGCCGCTCCGGATAAGCCGCAATACGTGGAAATCGATTTTGAGGGCGGAGACCCGGTGGCCGTGGACGGCGAGAACTTAAGTCCGGCCCGGCTTTTGGCCCGCTTAAACGCCATCGGCGGCGAGCACGGCATCGGCCGGGTGGACCTGGTGGAAAACCGCTATGTGGGCCTCAAATCCCGGGGCGTGTACGAGACCCCGGGGGGCACCATCCTCCGGGCGGCCCACCTGGCCGTGGAATCCATCACCCTGGACCGGGAAGTCATGCACCTGCGGGACAGCCTCATTCCCCGCTACGCGGAACTGGTCTACTACGGCTACTGGTTTGCGCCGGAGCGCTACGCCCTGCAAAGCCTTATGGACGAAGCCCAGAAGCCGGTGACCGGCACGGCCCGGCTCAAGCTTTACAAGGGCAACGTCACCGTGGCCGGGCGGCAATCCCCGAACTCCCTTTACCGCCCGGACCTGGCCACTTTCGAGGCCGGCGGGGCCTACCGGCAGGCGGACGCCACCGGCTTCATCCGCTTAAACGCCCTGCGCCTGAAGATCAGGGCGCAGTTGAAAGAGAAGTAGTTATAGCTTGAGGGGAGGGCTGGGGGAGCGGTGGC
>JASEFS010000029.1 GCA_030018495.1 Deltaproteobacteria bacterium
CCCCCATTTATGGGGGAGAGGATTGAGGTGAGGGGTTTTGAAATGTCTTCTAAACATTTGCGATTCAGGACGGGCAAACTGCCTTTGCCGGGCCGCCGCAAAACCGCCGAACACGGCAGGATAATTAAGATTCCCAGGAGTTCCCGGCTTGCGCGGGGACCCTTTTTAGGATATAAAAATTACGAAGGCACGGGCAGCGTCAGCCGCCTGTTTTTAATTTCTAAAAAATATCCTTAAGTTGCCCGAGATATATACAACGTTTGGAGTCGGGACCTGCTCCCTCCGCCATGCGGAGAGATGACCGAGTCGGCCGAAGGTGCTCGCCTGCTAAGCGAGTGTGGGGGGAAACTCCCACCGAGGGTTCGAATCCCTCTCTCTCCGCCACTTCCTTCAGAGTTCCCAGCCGGGATAATTTTGGTTATGTGATTATGGATAAGTTTTGCCGGTGAGGCCGCAGTCCGAAGGAGAAAGCATGGAAAACGCAAATATAGGCCAAATCCTGGCAATTCTGGGCCTGGTTGTGGTGCTGCTCACCGGCTGGGGGCGTCGGCGGCGGCGGGACCGCCGGCAGGCTCCTTCCCGCACGGAACTCCTGATCCAAAATTGGGCCGCGGTCGCAGGCTTTTTGATGATTTTGGCCGGCCTGGTGCTGATGAGCTTTCATAAATAACTTCTTTCCCCTCCCGGAAATCTTCAATTTTCCACCCAAAATTTTTCCTGATCATAATTATTTCCAGATTCCCCTTGCGTGACGGGCAAATACAAACTAATATATAATAAATAACTATGAAAGCCTGGACGGAAAGGAAACGGAACTCATGAAGAAGAGGCACTTGGTAGTGTTCGCCATTCTGGCGGCATTTTTGGCTGTTAATTTCGCCGCGGCCGCGGGCAGCGCCGGCAAAGGCAATCCCCAGACTGCATGCCCGGTTATGGCCGGCAATATCGATAAAAACCTTTTCATTGATTACCAGGGGCAGCGGGTTTATTTCTGCTGCCCGGGCTGTGTGGATGTCTTTAAAAAAGATCCGGAGAAATATCTCCAGAAGATGAAGGAAGCGGGGATCGAACCGGAGAAAGCCCCTGCCGCCCGATAATCTTCCGGATTAAGGAACCCCTGTGAACCCGGGGCCGGTCGTCATCATATCCGGCCCTTTTTTGTGGCGAACCATGGGGTTCAATTGCGATCAGCAAAGCCTAAGGGAGGCAGCGCCTCTTGTCCGGGGAGTTCTCATTTCCGGCAGAAAATATGACTTAAAAGCAGATTCGGTCAACAATTTGAAAGCCCGACAATTCATTTCCGAGACCGGCCGGTTGGACAGAATCGAGAGATACTTCATTTTTATTTCATTCAAGCATGTTATTATCCGACGGCGAACTTCGTAAAGAGAGCCCGGCATGAGGATGTAATCGTCTATTTTCAGTTGAAAGGCTTCCACCGGAAAGGCGTAGTCATAATCTCGGCTTAGGACAATTACGGCCCCGTTCGGGTTTAAACTTTTAAATTCGTCAAATAAGTTCTTAAGATCATCGAAAGGTGAGACAACCCGACCGGCGATCAAGTCAAAGTTGGCAATTTCGGGATGCGGGTACTGTCGCGGAAAGTCAGGCGATGCAATCGTGACCTGAAATCCGTCGCGGCTTAACGCCCAGGCCAATTCTTGCAGGAACCGGGATTCATCATCCAGAATAAGAACTTCGTATCCGGCCATGGTTTGCTCCTTTGCTGCTGATAGGGATGCCGAAGTGAACACTTTTGAGGATAGTCGGAAGCATTCAGGTCCGGTCGGGGTAATACTTGCCTATAACCTCGGCAACCACCTCCTTCAGGCGATCGGTGTCTTCCTTTTTTTCCAAAAAGGCCGCAGCCTTCGGCAAAGTGCGCTCGTCCTCCTCCGGCAAAAAGGAAAAAATAATCAGCGGTACGGTGGGTTCGTGGTTGCGAAAATCGGCCATTTCCACCAGGTCTTCCAGATAAGGGATTTCCAGGTCGAGAATAATGAGATTGGGAGGGTTGCCGCGGTTGATCATGAGCCATACCTCATGACCGTCCTTGGCCACCTCCACGGTGTAGCCTTCCGCGATCAACTCCCGGCGCAACAACTCCCGCACGTGGCGATTGCGGTCGGCTATCAGAATCTTGCAAGGTTCACTCACGCCACTATCCCATGGATTTGTCTTCTGCCGAAATTGCAACCGCGGTGCCAGGCATGAGTCGGCTCCCGGCACCATCAAGAAGGCCGAAGCTGATTTCGGCGATCATGGAAAATGAACCGGGCCGGGGGAAAAACATTTCATGTTTTCAGTGAATTACATTAGGAGAGGGTCAGCTCTGGCAAAAATGAGAGGCAGACCGGGAGAAAAAGAAGGCAGGGGGGAGGCGGTTTTTCCTGTCGAATTTTTTTACAGAATGTCAAGAGACTGGGTTTGCTCAGGAACCTTCGCTTTTAATGGAGGTTTCGATTTTAAGGTTATAGCGATCGATCTTGGAAAGCAGCGTGGGACGGGAGATCCCCAGCAATCTGGCGGCCCGGCTGCGGTTGCCGCCGGTAAGTTCCAGGGCTTCGCTGATGAGCACCCGGGCAAAGCCGTCCATCAGGGAATCGAAGATATTGTCGCTCCCGCCGCTGATCAAAGCCTTGCGCACCCATTGGCGCATGGTTTCATACGCGTGAGAAACGTCTATCTTCGGGGCCGCGTCGCCGCCGATGGCTTGCGAGATATCCTCGGGCCGGATGGGGTAGCCCCGGCTGAAAATCAGCGCTTTTTGCAGAACATTGGCCAGCTCCCGGACATTGCCGGGCCAATTATGGGTGGCCAGCAAATTGAGGGAATCCCGGGTCAAGCCCGGGTTATTCAGGCCCATTTCCTTGGAGAAGCGGGCCAGAAAGTATTCCGCCAGCAGCGGGATGTCATCCGCACGGTCGCGCAAAGGCGGCAGGGTGATAGTCACCACCTTCAGCCGGAAATAGAGGTCTTCCCGGAAGCGCCCCTGGGCCAGGGCGGCCTCCAGGTCCCGGTTGGTGGCGGCAATAATGCGCACATCCACCGGGATGGTTTCCCGGCCGCCCAGGCGTTCGACGCTTTTTTCCTGGAGGAGGCGCAAAATCTTGGATTGGATGCTGAAGGGCATGTCGCCGATTTCATCCAGGAACACGGTGCCGCCGTGGGCCTGCTCGAATTTGCCCACTCTTCGGTTGATGGCCCCGGTAAAAGCCCCCTTTTCGTAGCCGAACAGTTCGCTCTCCAGGAGGGTCTCGGGGATGGCCACGCAGTTGATCACCAGAAAAGGCTTGCCGGCCCGCAGGCTGTGCTGGTAAATGGCCCGGGCCACCAGCTCTTTGCCGGTGCCGGATTCTCCCCGGATTAGGACGGTGGCCTCGGTGGGAGCCACCCGGCCGATGGCCTTATAAATCTCCTGCATGGGGCGGCTCTTGCCGATCAGGGCTTCGCCCCGGGCCGAATCGGGGACTACGTCCACCTCCACCTGGGAGCGCATGAAGCGCCCCGCCTCCAGGGCCTGGTCGATCAGATTCAGGATGTCGGGGATATCGAAGGGCTTGAGCACATAATCGAAAGCCCCCAGCTTGGTGGCTTCAATGGCGGTTTCCGTAGTGCCGTAAGCCGTCATGATAATGATAGGCAGACGGGGCTCGACTTCGCGGTGCATGCGCTGAAAGGTTTCAAAGCCGCTCATTCCCGGCATGCGCACGTCCATGATCACCAGGTCCGGCAGCCTCTCTTTAACGGTGGCCAGAGCGGCTTCGCCGGTAGCCGCGGTCCAAACCTGGTGGCCCTCCTGGGTCAGAAGTTTTTCGAAGCTTTGCCGGAGCTGCGGGTCGTCATCGACAATCAAGATGGTGCCCATGTGTCCTCTTCCCTATACGGCAGGGTGATGATGAAAGTCGCACCTTCGCCTTCCTTCGAGGTAAGTTCGATAAAGCCCCCATGCTCACCGATAATGCGGCTGGCGATGCTGAGCCCCAGGCCGGTGCCTTCTTCTTTGGTGCTGAAAAATGGGGCGAAGATTTTGTCCCGGATGGAGGCCGGCACGCCGGGTCCGGTGTCGCTGTATTTCAGAAAAGCCACCCGGCCCAGGGACGCGACCTGGCCTTTGCCTTCCTGGAGGGTGATGGTGCCGCCATGCACCATGGCTTCGCAGGAATTGATTATGAGATTAACCAGGACTTCTTTAAGCTGCTCGGGGTCGCCCCTCATTTCCGGCAGGCGCTCGTGGCGCTTCACTTCCACGGAGACGCCGTATGATTCCAGGCGGTGCGACAGCAGGGTCAGGGCGCTGTCCACCACATCGGAGAGGCTGATTTTCTGCATTTTCAGCTTGGGCGGCCGGGAGAACTCCAGAAAGGAGCGCACAATATTATCGATGTGGCGGATTTCTTCTGAGATTACCTCCAGGTCCTCTTTCTGGGTGGAGGACAGCTCCAGGTGCCGCTCCAGCGAGAACAGGCGCATCTTGACGGAGGTAAGGGGGTTTCTGATGCTGTGGGCCACGCCCGCGGCCAGCTTCCCCACCAGTGCCATTTTTTCGGATTGCAGGAGATATTCCTGGCTTTTTTCCAACTGACTGTGGGCCAGGTCCACATCTTCAATGAGATTGTGCACCCGCCGGCTGAGGGCCTTGATTTCATCCGGCACATTGGCGTCGCTTTCAGGGCCGGCTTCCAGGGCCAACCGGCGGATAGGCCCTAAGATCTGCTTGATGAGTATATAGATCAGCAAAGCTCCCAATCCCACCACGCTTAATATGGCGGTTAAGGCCAGGGAGTTGATGAACCGGGCCCGGGCCCGGCTTTCGCCGCGCACTCGGGCTATGGTATGCTCATGGATAAGCTGGTAGCGCGCGCACAGGCTGTTAATGGCAGCGAATTCCTGGCGCAACTCCTGGTGCCGGGCGTAGCCCTCCTGGCGCTTGCCGGCTTTGTAGAGGGCGATCACCTGTTCCCGCTGCCTGAGGTAATCCTCATAGTGGCGCTCGATCTCATGCAGGATTTCCATCATGATGGGGGTGTAGGCGGACTGACGGGCCTTGTTAAGCCACTTCCGGAATTCCTGGGTGCCGGTGTCAAGTTTGCGCAGCCATTCCGAATCGCCGTCCAGGAAGAAGTAGGTCAGATAGCCCTTCTGGATCAGCAAGGAATTTTCCAGTTCTTCCGCGGCCTGGAAGGAAGCCAGGTTTTTGTCAATGAGCGTCACGAAGAGGTCATCAGTGGCCTCAGTGTGCCACATGGTCACCAGCCCCCCCAGCAGGGTGGTGAGCAGGAGGGCGGCAAGCACAAGTAAAATTCTGGTGCGCAGGCTCAGGCGTTTTCGTACCATTTATTTGCGGTTTATGGTTTGGAGTTTCAGTCCGTAACCGGGTCTCTGTTTCAAAATGTATCTTATTATAAAGAGTTAGACAATGACAGGGGGAAATTAAAACAATTTCTTCCGGCGTGAAGTAGTTTCAGTGACCGGCTATATTTTTTGAAATGGACCAGCCTTCCGCCTTAACTTTCTCAGGTCTGTGCGCCGTGGGCTTCATGGCGCGGCTGTCCTATGCCCTGGCCAGGACCCCGGTGCTGGCCCTGTTCGCCGCGCACCTCGGGGCCGGCCCGGAGGCCATCGGCTTCTGTGTGGCCATTTCCACCATCACCGGCATTTTCTTCAAAATGCCCGCCGGAGTCCTCGCCGACGTCATCGGCAAGGTGCGCACCCTCTTCCTGGGTCTGGCCTTTTTCGCCTTCACGCCCTTGGCCTACCTGGCGGTAACCTCCTATGCCGGCCTGGTGGTGGTGCGGTTTTTTCATGGTTTTGCCACGGCCATTTACGGTCCGGTGGTCATGGCCGTGGTGGTGAGCCTGGCCGGCCAACGCCGGGGCGAAATGCTTTCCTGGTTTTCCTCGCTAACCACTATCGGTACTTTGCTGGGGGCCCCCTTGGGAGGTTTTCTCCTGACTCATCTGGCGCGAGAGGGGCAGTATCATTTGGGGTATTTCCACCTAGTTTACGGCATGGTGGCGGGGTGCGGCATGGCGTCTCTGCTCCTGGCGCTGTGGGTGCTGCGGGGCCGCTGGGAGGCCCACGGCGCTTCCCGCCAAAAGACCATATCCCAGGTTCTGGACCAGTTTCGCCAGGGAGTGCGGGAGCTCCTGACAGATCGCCGCATCATTCTCACCAGCAACATGGAGGGGGTGCAAAACCTGTCCTTGGGAGCCCTAGAAGCTTTTCTGCCCATCTACGCGGTCACCGTCTGCGGGCTTTCGGCCTTCCAAGCCGGGCTTTTGTGGGGTGTGCAGGTCATCACCACAATCATTGCCAAGCCTATTATGGGCGGGGTATCCGACCGCTACGGGCGCAAGCCCATAATCTTCTGGGGCATGTTTCTTTGCGCCATTCCCTTTGCCCTCATTCCCTGGTTCGCCGATTTCCGCGTCCTGCTGGGCCTGGCGGCGGTCTTCGGCTTGGGAGAGGCGGTGGTGACATCTTCGGTCGCGGCGCTGGTGGCGGATTTTTGCCGGGAAGACAACCTGGGCTCGGCCATGGGAACCTTCGGCACCATTTTTGATGTGGGGCATGCCTCCGGGCCGATCCTGGCCGGCTTCCTGATCGGCTTGTGGGGCGGCCTCGACTACCGCTGGCCTTTTGCTATCATCGCCGGCCTGCTGGCCGCGGCGGCCCTGGGGTTTCGCATCGGGGTGGACACGGCGGTCAAGAGTTGAGTTTTGTGATAACCTGGCATCGCGCTAAAATCTTGCAAATTGATTGACGAGCAATCCGGGGCTGAATTCAGCAACGTCAACTTTTTGCCGCAATGATGAAAGACCCTTCGGCGCCAGCCTTTCTCCGCGAATACGGCCGCTTTTCCCTGGTAAGCCTGGGGTGCGGTCGGCGGCTCAATCGCATTGATAATCACCTGCGCCTGATGACCGCTTTGGGTCTCACCTATTATGTCGGCATTGACTGCGTGCCGCACATCGAGCCGCCGTCTGCCGCGATATTTCAGGATGCCGAGGCCATGGCGGCATTGTTGGCAAGATATTACCGGGGCGAGCCGCAAAAGTTTTGCGAAGCCGTAAAACTCTTTCCGGCAACCTGGGTGGAGGAACTGCACGGCATCCCTTGTGCGGCTGTAGTCTGTCAGAGAGTATTTCCGGATTGCCGCTGGGAAGAAGTCATCTGTTCCATGAACCCGCAACTGGTGCTCCAGGAGGACCTCCACGGCTGCGAACGGCAGCAGCTTCGGGGCCGGGGGTATGTGCGGACCTGGACCAAAATCCGCGGCTACGGCTTGCAGCCTTTTCGACCCATCTTCCCCTGGGAGCGCAATCTGGTCCTCTGGCGGCGTCTGGATTTCGGCGGCGAAGAGGTGGAGTCGAGCCGGTGGAAGGTGCTCTGGCGGCTGGCCGAGCGGTTGATCGGCTGAAAATTTACCAGGAAATTATTTGGGCAGAGGCTCATGAGTTCTTGGCTCTTTGAAACCTGAAAAGGATCGGCGGCGCGGTCCTCACCTGTGCCATCTTAATGCCCCGGCGGGATGCGCTTCGCTTTCCCGCCCTACTACTGCGAACGGCAGCAGCTTCGGGGCCGGGGGTATGTGCGGACCTGGACCAAAATCCGCGGCTACGGCTTGCAGCCTTTTCGACCCATCTTCCCCTGGGAGCGCAATCTGGTCCTCTGGCGGCGTCTGGATTTCGGCGGCGAAGAGGTGGAGTCGAGCCGGTGGAAGGTGCTCTGGCGGCTGGCCGAGCGGTTGATCGGCTGAAAATTTACCAGGAAATTATTTGGGCAGAGGCTCATGAGTTCTTGGCTCTTTGAAACCTGAAAAGGATCGGCGGCGCGGTCCTCACCTGTGCCATCTTAATGCCTTGGCGGGATGCGCTTCGCTTTCCCGCCCTACTACAGATATGGGGGTTAAATAAATTGTTTGATTCAGGGAGGATTTTTGCAGAGGTCTCTATTTATTGCTTTCTGTCATCCTAAACGGAAAGAAGAATTTAGGGGCGCGTCCCACCTTATCTTTCAACAAACTGAGGTGGGACGGGCCTCCGTGTCCGCCAGCGAAGGCGGCCAGGGACGGCCGCCCCGCCAAAAAGGACGCAGTCGCCGACCTATCGGTCCAAGTTAAGTCTTCGGGCCTACCGCATTTGTCCCGACGGCAGCTTACTGTCCAAGGGCGCCCCTTGCAGGTCGGGCGTGTAACGCAGAGGGTCCGGCAAGGGCGGGGGTGAGACCGCGATTTCAGCGGGCAGCGACGGCCTCATCCCGGCTTGTCCGTGCTGCGGGGTTTCCTTGGCATAGCCGGATTTGCCGCGGGGAAAGGAAAGCTGCTCAAAAAGTTGTCCAGCCAGGGCCGGGTCGAGATTGCCCAGCACCGCGTATTGACCGAGGACGCCTTGTTTGTTGCCGGTTTGAAGGTACGCGGAACCCAAATTGTAGTGCGCGTCGATATTGCCGGGATTTGCCTGGATTGCGGATTGAAAGGCGTTGATGGCCTGATCGTAATCGCCCTGTGCGGCTAAGGCCGTCCCCAGGTTGTTAAACGCGGCGTCATCTTTGGGGTTCAGGGCTACTGCCTCTTTTAGGGACGCGGCGGCGGCCGTCCAGTTGCCCTGCTGCAAATAGGCGGCGCCCTGCTGGCCGTAAACAGTCCCCAACGTGGTTTTGGCTTCCCTGTAGTCAGGCTTGAGCTTGACGGCCTTGGTGAGAGCCGTGACGGCCCCCTGCCGGTCGCCCTGCACGGCTTTTAATTCCCCCAAGCGATAGAGGGCTTCGGGGTAATCGGCTTTCAGACTGAGGGCCTTTTGATAAGCCTGTAAGGCCTGCTGGGAGTTGCCCTGGATTTCATACTTCAAGCCCAACATATAGTGAGCCTGCGGGTTGTCCGGCTCCCGCTGGACCACGGCCTGGAGATCCTGCAAAGACGGCTGTTTCTGTTGCGCCAATCCCGAGGAAGCCGCCAGCACCATCAGGCTGGCCAGGATGGTGGATGCCACGCACGCTTTTTTCATGTTCGACTCCTGCCTTCTGGCATTTTTATCGTCCTGCTTGCCGGCCGGGTTCAGCCCACCGCACAGACTCATTTACAGCATAGCAAAAACCTTGCCGGACCTCGCTAATATGTCCAGGTCAGGCTCACATATCCGCCCTGCCGCGTCGGCGCCAGAGCCACATGAAAGGTGTTGGGGTCTATCCCCAAAAAAGCATCGTTCATGAAAATTCCGATGAAGTTGCCCAGAGCCATCCCGGCCAAGACATCTGCGGGAAAATGTTTTTGGGCCTCCACCCTGGCCCAGGCTGTTCCAACGCTGAGCAGCACCAGCCCCGCCCGGGAGGCGAACCGGGCTTCTCCGGGCATGGAAATGTAGGTAAGGTTCCGGGAGGCCAAAGCGCTGGCGGCCGCGGCCGTAGTGGCGTGGGTGGAGGGGAAGCTCTCGTAGTTGTCTTTATCCGGACGCTTGTGATGGGTGGCCTGCTGCAAACCGTAGGTCACTCCTTCCACCAGCCCCAGTGCGGCTACGCCCGGCAGGGCGCCCTTGACCTTGGCCTTAAGCCAATCCCCTGACATCTCGCCGCTGGGGGTGGCCAGAAGCGTAATGACATACGCGGCTTCACAAGTGTGCTTCAAGACGTCGGCTGCGGTGTCGGCATTGCCGCGGGAGCCGAAGACGGGCGTTTCCCGGGAGGCCCAGCGTGAAACTTTGCCGTCCCAATCATCGATTTGCATGATCGCGGCCCCTGCCGCGGGCACCCAGGTGGCCGGAGACAGGGCGGCATTTACGGCGGCCTTGCCGACCCTGGGCCAGCCGGGGCAAAGGGTGGCGTCCTGCCCCCAGCGCCGCCCGTTGGGGAGAGTGCCGCAGGCCGAGGTCAGCAGCGCGGCAAAGATGCAAAGCAAACACCATAATGTTTTGAGGTTAAATCGCTTGCCAGTCCCGCCCGTTCTCGCCATGGTGGTGCTAGTATACGGAAGTTTAAAGTGCCAGTCCATGGTTAAATGGCGCTTTGACCAAATCCTCTTTGATGCTTAATTTAAAAGATTACATTACCAACAAAGATGAGGCCGGATTATAGTAAACTCTTACCCCCAACCCTTTATTGGGACACAGGCTTGCAGTGCTTCACAGGCAAGATGTCTGTGTTCCCGAATATGTATGTATGTTGGGTTGGGATGGAACCTCAAGGGGAGGACGGGAGGCCTGCGGTCCCCCGGCCCTGCCCTCGAGTTACTTTCATGAAGATGGAAAGGGACACAGATGCGCGAGGCGCCGGTATTGGTGACCGGAGCAACGGGATATGTGGGCGGTCGGCTCATCCCGCAGCTCCTGGAAGCGGGATACAAGGTCAGGGCCCTGGGGCGGTCCGCGGCCAAACTGAAGGGGCGGCCCTGGGCCGGCCACCCCAACGTGGAGCTGGCCGCGGGGGACGTGCTGGATGCGGACTCCCTCACCAAGGCGGCCACCGGCTGCTGGGCCGGGTTTTACCTGGTGCATTCCATGGTTGCGGACCCCAAGGGCTACACGGAGACCGACCGCCAGGCGGCCCGAAACATGGTGAAGGCAGCCGCGGCCTCGGGCCTGGAGCGCATTGTCTATCTGGGCGGTTTAGGCGGGGCTGAAGACCCTCATTTGAGCGAGCACTTGCGCTCCCGCTATGAAGTGGCCCGCATTCTGCAATCCGGGCCGGTGCCCGCCACGTTCCTGCGGGCCGCCATGATTCTGGGCTCGGGCAGCGCTTCCTTTGAAATCATGCGCTACCTGGTGGACCGCCTGCCGGTGATGATCACCCCCCGCTGGGTCAGCAATCCGGTGCAGCCCATCGCCATCAGCAATGTCCTGGGGTACCTGCAAGGCTGCCTGGAGCACGACGAAGTCAAGGGCCAAACCTTTGACATAGGCGGCCCGGAGGTGGTTTCCTACCGCAAGCTTTTTGACATTTACGCCGAAGAAGCCGGGCTGCCGCGTCGCCTCATCATACCCGTGCCGGTGCTGACGCCGAAATTGAGCTCCTATTGGATTCACCTGGTGACGCCGGTGCCGGCCAGCATTGCCCGCCCCCTGGCCGAAGGACTGCGCAACCCCGTGATCTGCCAGGAGAACCGCATCCGGGAAATCATACCCCAGGAACTTCTGGATTGCCGCGCCACCATTCGCCTGGCTTTGGAAAAGGTGCAACAGCAGCGGGTGGACACTTGCTGGATGGACGCGGGCCGGGCCGCGCCCCCGGAGTGGCTTATCTGCGGCGATGCCCCTTACGCGGGAGGCACTGTCCTGGATTTGGCCTACCGCATCGTGCTGGCTGCGTCGCCCGAAGAGGTCTGGCAGCCCATCGCCAAAATCGGCGGCCAAACGGGGTGGTACTTCGGCACCCGGCTTTGGCAAATCCGGGGCTGGTTTGACCGTCTCCTAGGCGGCGTCGGCTTTCGTGGCGGCAGAAGGCATCCCACCGACATCCGCGTCGGCGATGCCCTGGATTTCTGGCGGGTCCTGGAAGTTGAGCCTGGCAGGCGTCTGCAACTCCTGGCGGAGATGAAGCTTCCCGGCGAGGCCATCCTGGAATTTCAGCTCAAGAAAATAGATGAGGGCCGCACGGAACTGGTGCAGCGGGCCCGTTTTTTACCCAAAGGATTGTGGGGGATTGTTTATTGGCACCTCCTGGACCCGTGGCACCGCTGGGTGTATGGGGGCATGCTCAAGGCCATCGCCGGGGCCGCGGGCAAAGAAATAATCCGCGGGCCTGAAAAAATCGGGCCGAAAAAGTAGGGGCCTCGCCTGCGGATTGAGGCAAGTATCCGTTCACACCACCAAAGAACCCAGATGCTGGCGGGGGGCCTCCACCGCAGCGTCCAGGCTCTCGGCGGGTTCGCCGGGCCGGACTTTCTTGCAGACTTCCTCCCAGGCTGCCTTGAGCTGCACCAGCATGCCCAGGACTTCCTCCACCGCGTCCCGATCTCCATTAATGTTGGCCCGGGTCAGGTGCGCGGTCATGAAGTTGTACAGGTGGAAGAGGTTCGTAGCCACCTCCCGGCCTTCCTGAAAATTCAGAGAGGCGTTCAATTCCGCGATGATATCCAGCGCCTTGCCCAGATACAGGCCCTTGCCGGCGACGTCCTTGAGGGCCATTTTTTCCTGAGCCTGCCGCAAAAAGGAAATCGCCCCTTCATAGAGCATGACCACCAACTGCAAGCGGTCGGCGGTGGCCACCTGGGTGGCGGCGTACTGCTGGCACTGGGTTTTCATGGGCCGTCTGCCTCCTTGAAATTTCAATTCTGTAAAGCTTTATTTGAGGAAGGCCAGAGGTCATAAACCCCTGCCCCATCCCTCACCTCCAACCCGTATCGGGAGTACAGGCTTCCAGTCTGAGCTGCACAGGCAAGATGCCTGTGCTCCCGAACAGGCATTCAAAGGAAGGGTAAGCCTGAGTTCCCCCGGCCCTCGCCTCAAGTTATGCTATTTCATGCTCCGAATAATACTGCTTCGGGTTTTCCTCAACTTTTTCGGGTGCTGGTATTCAGGTTTTGCAGTTGCCCTGCCAGATAGTTGGCCTGGTCGTTGAGTTGGGCCAAAACCGCCTCCAACCGGGCGAACTGTTCCATCAGCCGCTGCCTGACGCCTTCCACCCGGCGCTGTTCGAATTCAATCTTGGCGTCGATGGAGCCCACGATATCGTTGTAGTTGCTGATCAGGATGTTCACCGGCCCCGAAGACGCGCTCAGCAGGTCGTCCAGCTTCCGGCTGAACTGGCCGTTGACGCCCAACTGCAAACGCACCGTACCGGCATAAGAGCCGTCCGCCAGATTGACCCGCACCGCCAGGCCGTATTCCGGATAGCCGCTCAGGCCGGTCAGGGTGTCCCCGTCAATCGCGGCCGGGTGCCCGTTGATGGTGCCGCTGGTGATGACGCCGCCGGAGACGGTGGCCGCGACTTCATACACGCCGGGGAGCGTTATGCCGGGCAGGGAGCTGTAATAGGTAATATTGCCGCCGGCATCGTTGCTGACGCCCCGAAAGCTGGCCGCCAGGAGATGCCCCACGGCCTCGGGATTGCTGTTTAAAGCCGCGGCCAGGGTCGTCTCGTTGATGAGAAGCTGGCCGAAGGTTTCCGACGCTTCGTCCACGTCGGTGGTGATGCCGAGTTGGGCCAGGTTGACGAAGGCGTCTTCGGGGTCCTGAAAGCCGGGGGCGTTGCCGGTGGCGATGGCGGTGAGTTCGCTCTTGACAAGGTTGACTGCATAATTGCCGAAGAGGACGCCGGCCTGGCCGGTGATGCGGTTGTACGCGGTTTGCTCCCGGATAAAGCTGACCGCGTCATTATACGCGGCTACCAGGTCGGCGATTTTTGCCTGCATGGCGGCAGCGTCGTAATTTACGCTGACGGTCACCGGCGAAGCTGAGGCGGCGTGCAGACTGAGCGTCACCCCGGCGATCAAATCGCTGATCTGGTTGCCGGCCCGTTCGATCCAGGCCCCCGGGGGGTAGCCGTCCAGCCGCACTTGGGCGTTCTGGGCCGCCTGGCTCTGGGTGAAGGCGGCGCTCCCAAAATTCACCGTGCCCCCGGCCCCGTCCAGGGTAGTGAGCCCGTCATCGACGGCAATGCTGTAGTAGCTGCCGGTATTTTGGCCCTGAAGCATCAGGCGGTAGCGGTCCGTGGTGAAGGCCGCCCCCATATCCAACACCATGGCCGCGACCCCGGGATTGGCGCCGCTGGCGTTGATGGCGTCGGCCAGGTCCTGCAAAGTGGCGCCGTCGGGCACATTGATGGATACCGCGGCCCCCCCGGCGTAGCTGAACGCAAAAACCTGACTGCTGCCGCTGGCATTGATCACCGCGTCAGGTGCGCCCAAGCCCGCGTGCACCTCGATTTCATTCTGGGCCAGTTGATTGACCAGCACCTGGTGCGAGCCGGAAGCGGCCGTGGCCGCGGCCGCGGCGGTGAGCACCGCGGTGTTGCTGGAACTTACCGTTTTGACCTGGAACTCGGCCAGGGTGTCCATGGCCGCGGCGGCGTTTTTTAAATCCGTCAGCTTGACGTTGACTTCCTGGAGCGCGGCAATTTTTTCAGTCCATTCCGATTTCCAGGACTCCAGTCGCTGGATATGCCGACTCTCGACCTCCACCAGCTTGGTGATTATACCCTGGCTGTCGATACCGGACCCCAAACCGCTGAAGGTGATGGACGGTTGGGGAAATAACGCCTGCGCAATGCCGGAAAGGGTGGTGTCAGCCATATCAAGGCCTGCCTTTTCTCAGTCCTCTATTAGCAAAGCCCATACCTTAAGAAAAAAAGCAAGGATAATAAGCACTTGCGAATATGAAGCCGCGGGCGGGGGGCGGGACAGGGAAGATTTTACCTCCCTGCCCCGGAAAGAAGGGTTTACCCGCCTATGAGGGTGAGGGCCAACTGCGGCAGGGCATTGGCCTGGGCCAGCATGGCCACCGCCGCCTGGGTGAGGATTTGGTTGCGCACGAACTCCGTCATTTCCAGGGCCACGTCCACGTCGGAGATCCGGGATTCCGCGGCCTGGAGATTTTCCGCCTGAATGGTCAGGTTGGAGATGGTGTTGGACAAGCGGTTGGCCAGGGCCCCCAGACTGGCCCGGATGTTGTCCTTGGTGGAAATGGCATCGTCAATGGCCGCCAGGGAAGTTTGGGCCGCGGCCTGGGTGCTGATGGTGTAGCCCGCGGTGCCGGCGCCGATGGAATTGCCCACCCCCAGGGCTGAGGCAGTGGCGGAGTTGATCCGGATGTAGTAGTAATCTTCCGCGGAGCTGTTGCCCGTGCCGAAATGGATTTTCATCTGGTTGCCGGAAGAGCCGTCCAGGGCGGAGCCGGAGAGGCTGCCGTCCAGCAGCTTGACGCCGTTGAAGTCGGTGGCGTTTGCTATCCGGGTGATTTCCGAGGCCATGGCCTGATACTCGCTGTCCATGATCAGGCGCTGGGCTGAGGTGTAGGTGCCGGTGGCCGCCTGTTCGGCCAACTCCTTCATGCGGGTGAGTTTTTCGTCAATGACCGACAGCGCGCCGTCTGCGGTTTGTATCATGGAGACGGCGTCATTGGCGTTGCGCACTCCCTGGTTCAGTACCCGGATATCGGTGCGCATTAACTCCCGGATGGCGAGACCCGCGGCGTCATCCATGGCGGAGTTGATGCGCAAGCCGGAGGCCAGGCGCTGAACCGAGGTGGCCAGGCGGCTGTAGCTGAAGCTCAGGCTCCGGGCCGCGTTCATCGCCATTAAGTTGTGGTTGATTACCAAACCCATTTTCTATCCTCCTTGAATAAGACAGACCTGCGTCCATGCACAGCGAAGGCGCCTCTTGACGTTGCTGCCGCACCTCCTTTCTTTGGATTTGGAGGCAGCACTTCGTTTCGCCAGTCTTATCGGCTAAAAGGCGAATTACTTTAAGCAGTCTGCTCCCGGATTCCTTTTTGCCTGTTTTTTCTTAATTGTTTTGCAGATACGTGTGCGATAAAATCAAAAAATATGTCATTTCGCACCACCAAGCCGCTGCTGGAGCGCCTCTACCAGCTTTTTCACCACGAGGACCGCCTTCTCATCCTCATCGACGCCGACCCGGATTCCATCGCCAGCGGCCTGGCTTTAAAACGCCTGCTGTGGCGGCGCATCACCACCGCGGTCATTTCGCACGTCCGGCCCATCACCCGCTCTCAGAATGACCGGATGGTCCGGCTCCTGAACATTTCTCTGACTCCTTATAAGGAGATCAATCCAAGCGAATACAACCGCAAAGCCATTGTGGATTCCCAGCCCGGGCATCACGAAAATTTCGCCGGCCACCGCTACGACGTCATCATCGACCATCATCCCAAGCTTCCTGACAGCGAGGCCCGGCTGCTGGATATCCGTCCGGAATACGGGGCCAACTCCTCCATTATGACCGAGTACCTGCGGGCAGCCCGCATCAAGCCCTCCATCAAGCTGGCCACCGCGCTGTATTACGGCATCAAGACCGACACCTCCAATTTTGAGCGCCCGGCTATCGAGGCCGACGTGAAGGCCTTTCACTACCTGTTTGAGTTCACCCGCAAGCCCCTGGTGCGCCGCCTGGATTATGCCGAGCTGTCCCTGCCCATGCTGCAGTATTTCCAGCAGGCCATGCGCCGTTACCGGGTGCGCGGCAACCGCCTCTACACTTTCCTGGGGACCGTGCCCAGCCCGGATATCCTGGTGATTCTGGCGGATTCCTTCCTGCGGGTGGAGGAGATTTCCTGGACCATAGTGGGGGGAATTTACGACGACAAGCTGATCGTCATTTTCCGCAATGACGGGCTGCGCAAGAATGCCGGCCGCCTGGCCCAGGCCGCGTTCGGCAAACTGGGCTCCGCGGGCGGCCACGCCTCCAGCGCCCGGGCGGAGGTGCCCCTGACCAATATGGAGAAAGACATGCCTCCCTGGTCAGGCCAATGGCAGGTGTGGCAGGACTTCATCATCCAGCGGGTGGAAAAGCGGGGCAGGCTGGCCGCAGCCGAAGGAAAGTGATTAATCGGTAATTGAAAAAGTCCGCCAAGGGCTTTATTAGAGCCCGGATAAGTCACCAAGGACCGAATGACTCGGTGGCACAGGCTTTCCAGCCTGTGCAAAAAAACACTCCGCTTTTGCGAACTTTCCGTTTTAATTATATATTTCAATGGGTTGCCGCATATTTTGAAAAGCTTTTGAATAAAGTGGGAGAGGCGAGTCAATAATTCGGTGATTGCATTATTTTGGGGGGAAATACTGAACTAAAGTGCAGACAACAGCCAAATAAACCAGGCCGATGCTCAACTGAATAACACCTTCCCGCTTTTTCCCTGTTAATTTTACTTTTGAAATTGAATTTTTTACAAAAAAGTATTTATCTTTGGATTTGCTTATGCAAAATTGTTTATAAAAAATTCAACAAACAAAACACGAGAAATTGATACTTAAACTGATTTTAGCTAGTTCAGCCTTTGTTCAGTTACTTGTAGCGGTCTTCGCCATACGGTTGACCCGTATCACCGGCGGCGTGTTTGCCTGGGGCCTCATTGCGGCGGCCTTCTGTTTCATGGCGCTGCGCCGTATGATCTCCCTCTGGTGGATGGTCTCCTCGGGATTTTCCCAACCCCATGACCTCTGGGCTGAATCCGTGGCCCTGGCCACTTCGGTTCTCATGCTGGGCGGCGTACTTTCTATCCCGCCGTTGTTTCTCACCATTAGAGAGGCAGCCGAGTCCCTGAAGCGGTCCAAAGAGGAACTGGAAATTAAAGTGGCGGAACGCACGGAAGAACTGCGGGATGCCAACGCCCGCTTGCAGGTGGAACTGGACGAACGCCGGCAGGCCGAATACCGGCTGGCCCAGTATGCCGAGGAGCTCAAGCGTTCCAACACAGAACTGGAGCAGTTTGCTTACGTCGCCTCCCACGACTTGCAGGAACCTTTGCGGATGGTGGCCAGCTTCACTCAACTCCTGGCCAAGCGCTACCGGGGCAAACTCGACCAGGATGCCGACGACTTCATCAATTTTGCCGTGGACGGGGCCAACCGGATGCAAACCCTGATCAACGATTTGCTGGCCTTCTCCCGCATCGCCACCCGCGGCAGCCCCTTTGAACCGACTGACTGCAATGTCGCCCTCGCTCAGGCTTTGACTAATCTGGGAGCAGCCCTGAAGGAGAGCCAGGCAGAGGTGACCCATGATGTTCTTCCTACCGTGCACGCTGACAGCAGGCAATTAATGCAGTTATTTCAAAATCTTATCGGCAACGCCATTAAATTTCAGGCTGCCGAGGCGCCGCGGATTCACGTTTCGGCAAAACGGAGAAACAGCGACTGGATTTTCGCGGTTCGGGACAATGGCATCGGCATCCCGAAAGAACACCAGGAAAGAATTTTTACTATCTTCCAACGCCTGCACCACCGGGATGATTATCCCGGCACCGGGCTTGGCCTGGCCCTGTGCAAGAAAATTGTGGAGCGCCATGGGGGCCGGATCTGGGTGGAATCGGCGGTGGGGAGGGGTTCGACATTTTACTTTACAATTCCGCGGGAGACGAATAATCATGATGAACAAACGGAACTGTCGGCCAATTGACATCTTGCTGGTAGAGGACAATCCGGGTGACGTCCGCCTGACCAAGGAAGCCCTTAAGGAAGGCAAGGTTAGCAACAAGCTGTACGTCGCCGAAGACGGGGAAGACGCCCTGGCCTTTTTGCGGCGGCAAGGCCGACATGCCGACGCCCCCCGTCCGGACTTGATTCTTTTAGACCTGAACCTGCCGAAGAAGTCGGGCCGGGAGGTGTTGGAAGAAATTAAGGATGACCCTGACCTCAAACGCATTCCCGTGGTGGTTCTGACTATTTCCAAGGATGAGCAGGATGTTTTGAAGAGTTATAACCTGCATGCCAATTGCTATATCACCAAGCCGGTGGATTTGGAGAAATTTATTGAAGTCGTGGAGTCCATCGAAGATTTCTGGTTGACCGTAGTCATGTTGCCGCCGAGGTGAGCGATATGGGGACAAAAGCTACCAGGATTCTCCTGATGGAGGACAATCCTGGCGACGCCCGCCTGATCAGGGAGATGCTGGTCAAGGCAGAGGGATATGATTTTGATATTACCTGGGTAACTCGGCTTTCCCAGGGGCTGGAAAGCCTGTCCCGGGGTGACGCGGACGTGGTGCTGCTGGATCTCGGCTTGCCGGACAGCCGGGGGCTGGATACCTTTGTGCAGGCCTACGCCCACTCCCCCAGCATGCCTTTTGTGATATTGACAGGATTGGCGGACGAAACCATCGCCCTCACCGCCGTAGGTTTGGGCGCCCAGGACTATCTGGTCAAAGGCGACATGGCGGACGGCACTCTTCTCATCAAGTCCGTCCGGTACGCCATGGAGCGCAAACGCGTTGAAGAGGCCCTCAATGCGGAACGGCAAAAGCTTAAGGAATCGCAGGAAAATTTGCGGTGGCTTGCCTCCAAGCTCATAACCGCCCAGGAGCAGGAGCGTCAGCGGATATCCCGGGAACTTCATGATGAACTGGGCCAAAACCTTTGCCTGCTTAAATTTCGCGTCAAGGAAATCCAAAAGGAATTGGGAGAGGGTAACCCGGCTCTAGGGGAGAATTGCCAGGAGGTGCTTGCCCAACTGGACCAGGTGGTGGAAAGCGTCCGCCGCCTGTCCTATGATCTGAGCCCTCCCGAGCTTAAAGCTGTAGGACTTTCCGGTGCTCTGCAGGCCCTGTTCAGGGATTTTCGCAGGCATAATCACCAGGACGTGCAGATCTTACGGCTGGATGACCTGGACACCTTTCTTTCCCGCGAAGATCAAATCAATATTTTCAGAATTTTCCAGGAATCCCTGACCAATATCAGCAAGCATGCTCAAGCCACTCGCATAACCGTAGAGATAAAGCGGGAAGGGAACCGGGCCAGCTTGATGATCGCTGATAACGGCAAGGGTTTCAGCACGGAACAAAATTATACGGATGCTGAGCGGCACGGCATAGGCTTGGCCAGCATGGATGAGCGGGTGCGGATGCTGGGAGGAAGCCTGACGGTTGAGAGTAAGAAGAATAAAGGAACGAAGATTACTTTCGAAATCCCGCTGAGAAATGCTTAATCAGGCAAAACCGGGCCGGCGGGGTCCAAGTTTTTAGCCTGTCATTCTTATTTGGACGAAAAGTCCCTTGGGCGGCCCTTACATAAAGGCAAGCGAAGCGCCTCCCGCCGCCTTTATGTCACCGGCATCAGCAGGCGCTTCAGTTCTTCAGTCTCATATATCACTTCATTGCCGGCCAGCCGCACCTGTCCGTGCACTACATAGTTGAGAACACGCGGCTGCCATTCGTGTTCGGCGCGATTCACCCTGGCCGCCAAGGTCTCAGGCGTATCGCCCGCTTCAATGGGAATGGGCAGAGCAAAAAATACCGGGCCGCGGTCATACACCTCATCCACGAAATGCATGGTAACCGCGCTGTGGGTGACTTCGCCGCGGCGATAGGCCGCCATGACCGCTTCGTGAACATGGCGTCCGTACAGGTTCGGCCCGCCGAAGCGGGGCAGAGGGCCGGGATGGATGTTGATGGTGCGCGCCGGGTCAAGGCCTGCCACCAATTTCAGCCAGCCGGAGAGCATGACATAATCGGCGTTGAAATACTTCACAAAATTTCGGTAACCCCGGGCATCATAGGGGCCGACCCAGTATTCGGAAGGTATCCCCAGAGCCTTGGCTTTTTGCCAAACGCCGCCGCCGAAATGATTGGTGATAACCCCAGAAATCCACGCGTCCAGAATCGGCGGCCTGGCCCGCGAGGCTTTTACCATCACCTCAAATCCGGAACCGCCGCCGGTTTTGGTCCCGGAAGCAAAAACAAGGATATTCGGCTTGGTTTTTTCCATAATCGCTTTTTTTAATTCGGCCGATTACTAAGCCAGGCTCAGGCCCCCTCTTTACTACCATCAACCCCGACCATTTACAATTGCTTCATACTTGCTTTCTCTTTAAGCCTTCCCCCAATCAAGAAAAAAATAAATAAATTAATATTGGTGGAGCAAGTCTTTCGCCTTTAAAATCAGCTTAATCCAATCGCTTTTTGGGGAACCCGGCTGAAAGGCGCCAGAAGTAAAATGTTTAATTGGCTTCGTTGGGGTCAAAATAAACAGCATCCGGGGCTCAATTAATTAATTTCAAGGAGTCGGCCATGGCAAGTATAAAAGAAATTTTTCAGGGACTTTGGGCTGGGATGCAGGACTTTTACCATGGTTTGGCGGGCAGCCCCTATTCCACCACGTTGCTGAGCCGGATACTGTTGGCCCTCACCCTAATCGCCATACTCTGGCTGACTTTCAAAATCAGCAACCGGCTCCTCAGGAAAGCCGTTAACAAGCTGGAGTCATGGCGCGACACCAAGATAAAACCCATCCGCATCCAGACCTATGAGTTGGTCTCTGCGGCCCGGCTCACGGAAATCATGAAATGGGTGGCCATAAAGACCCGCCTGGTGGTCATCGTGGTGCTGTTATATCTGCTGCTCCCCGCGGTTCTCAGCCTCTTCCCATATACAAGGGGAATCGTTCAAAAGTATCTTGACTATATAATACATCCCATCCTGGTTATCTTCTACGGCATCGTCGATTTTATCCCCAATTTGTTTTTCATCATAGTGGTGTTTTATGTGGTGCGTTATCTGCTGAGGTTTCTCCGTTTGATCTTTGCGGAAATTGACCAGAACAGGCTCACTATTCCCGGATTCGCCCAGGAGTGGGCCAACCCCACCTTTAAGCTGCTGCGCGTCCTTATCATATTGCTGGCCCTGGTTATGGTGTCCCCTTATTTGCCGGGCTTCGGAAGCCCCGCGTTTCAAGGTATTTCCATTTTTTTCGGGGTTCTCCTGTCCCTGGGGTCAACGGCCGCCATCGCCAACATCGTGGCCGGGATAGCCATCACCTATATGCGGCCCTTTCATGTGGGGGACCGGGTGAAGATCGCGGACACCATCGGGGACGTTATGGAAAAATCTTTTCTTGCCACCCGCATGAGGACCATCAAGAACGTGGAGGTGACTATCCCCAACGCCATGGTCCTGGGCAGCCACATGATCAATTTCAGCGCCCTGGCCGCGGAAAACCGCCTGATCATTTATACCTCCGTCACCATCGGCTATGACGCCCCCTGGCGGCAGGTCCATGAATTATTGAAAGCTGCGGCCCGGATTACCCCCGGCGTCGCGGCCGAACCCGAACCCTTTGTTTTGCAGACCAGCCTGAATGATTTTTCCGTGACCTACGAGTTGAACGTCTATACCGGCGACGACAAGCGCCTGCTGATTATCCAATCAGAACTGCATCAGAATATTCAGGATAAGTTCAACGAGGCCGGGGTGGAAATCATGTCCCCCACCTACTCTGCCATCAGGGACGGCAACGAGGTCACCATTCCGGATGACTACCTCCCCAAAGCGGCTCCCGTGAAGGGCTTCCGCATCCTGCCCCCGGAGAACCTGGTTAAATGATGGATGCAGACCATGGTGCACCACAGTTTCCCAGTTGAAGTTCTCTGAGCGTTCTATATTCGGATCTCCTTAATGCTTTTTGGACAAAAAATAAAGTACCGGGTGGAGGAAACCTTTTTGGCTATGATTTGTGCTATCATACCAATATCCATGAAATACTTGCCTCATCTTTAAGTTCGCGGCAGGATTGACCGAGGCGCTTCATCCTTGAGAAAGAAGCCTTTCCTTACCAACCTCCAAGTCAAGGTAATGTTGCTTTTTGTCGCCATTGCCCTGGCGCCCCTCGGCATAATGGGCGCGTTTGCCATAAAGACCGCGGAAGAGCTCATCCTGAGCATGGTCAGAAACCAAATCCAACACGTCGCGGTGGACAAGGCCGCGCTGCTGGAGCGGTGGATTTCGGAGCGCAAAGCCGACCTGGAGGTGGTGGCGGGCTCATCCATTATGAGGTCCCTGGACCCTGCCCTGATCGCCCCGTACCTGGAGCTGGTCAGAGACAGGTACAAAGTTTACGGCGACTTTATCGTCCTATCCCGCGAGGGCGGCGTCATCTATGACAGCTCCCGGCGGGCCTCCCGGCCCCACCTGAACAAGTGGTTTCACGAAGCCCTGGCCGGCAATTCCTACATGTCCGACATCAACTTCAACCCCGAGCAGAAGAAATCGTTTTTCCTGATCTCGACCCCGGTGCTTGACGCCTCGGGCGCGGTAAAGGGCGCGGTGTGCGCCACGGTGGGCACCAACGTCATCCTTTCCATGGTTCTGAGCATATCTTTGGGAGAGACGGGGGAATGCTATCTCGTGAACCGGGAAGGCACCTTTCTGGCGCATAAGGACCCGAACCGGATACTTGCGGAAAATATCGCGCAATCCGATAGTTTCAAGAACATCTTCAACACCAGGCGGGCTGGGATAACTTACATCGATTACCGGGGCATCGAAGTTTTAGGGGCATCGGCCCGGGTGGCCGGAACCGATTGGGCCCTGGTGGCGGAACAGGATAAGGACGAAGCCTTCCGCGGGGCCGCCCGCCTGAAGCGCTACCTCGTCCTGGTGGCGGCCATGTCCGCGCTGGGAGCCCTTTCTTTGGCCTGGCTGCTCTCCCATTACGTGGTCAACCCCATCCGCAAGCTGAGCTTGGCCGCCGGCTGCCTGGCCAGGGGGGAATTCGACCAGGCCCATATCAAGATCAACCGGACCGATGAGATAGGGGCGCTTTCCAACGCGTTCGAAGATATGGCCAACCAACTCCAGGACAGGCAGCGCCAACTCGAGCAGCGGATGGTCCTACAGGAGGCCGAACTGGAAGAGACCGGGGTAAAACTGAAGGCGACCCAGCAAGCCGCGGTGCGCTCCCAGCAACTGGCCTCCTTGGGAAGGCTGGCCTCGGGCGTGGCCCACGAGATACGCACCCCCCTCACGTCGCTCAAGTTGTTTTTGGAATCCGTGGAAAGTGAAATCGAAATTTCCCCCGAGTATGTCGAGGATTTCCAGGTGGCCATGGGGCAGATAAAGCGGATGGAGGCCACCATAAACCGCTTTCTCGACTTCGCCAGGCCCCAGGACCCGGTTTTCTCCTGGATAGATGTGCGGGAGTTGATCGAGGACGCGCTGCTGGTGATCGGCCCCAAGGCCAGGCAGCAGGAAACCGCCATCCATAAACACCTGCACAATCCTTTGCCGAAGATCGTAGGGGATGAAAAACAGTTGGGCGAAGTGCTGCTGAATCTGATGGTGAACGCCTTGGAGGCGATGGCCAGCCGGGGCCGGCTGGGCGTCTCCGCAGGTCCAGGTGAGCTGGCGGGAAAGGACGGGGGGCGCCGGTGCGTGCGCATCGATATCAGTGATACCGGCCCGGGCATCCCGGCAGAGGAAATCGGCAGGCTTTTCGAGCCTTTTTTCACCACCAAGGCCACAGGCGCCGGCCTCGGGCTGGCCATTGTCGACAGCACCGTCCAGCGGCACGGCGGCGAGGTTGTGGTGCACAGCAGCCCGGGGGAGGGGACGACTTTTTCGGTGTTAATCCCGGCAGATGGGGAAGATGGAAAAGATACTGATAGTTGACGATGACGAAGGCCTGCTTCACTTTCTGGCCCGCTTCTTCGGGAAGCAGGGCTACGGCGTGCAGACCTGCAGCAGCGGCCAAGCCGCCCTGGAGGCGCTGGCGGCCGAGCCGTTCGATTTGATCCTGCTGGATTACAAAATGCCGGGATTAAACGGCCTTGACACCTTGAGAGAGGTCCGCAAATCCCAGGTCAAAACCCCGGTCATCATCATGACCGCCTACGGCACCACGGACACCGCTATCGAAGCCATGAAGCTGGGGGCTTACGACTACCTGCTCAAGCCCTTTGATCGAGAGGAACTGCAGCGCATCGCGGCTGACGCTCTGGAAGTTAACCGGGTCATGAAGGAGGTCGTCAGCTTCCCCGGCCATGTCCTGTCGCCCGCTGTTCCGCCAAAGGGCATGGTGAAGATTGTCGGCAACCACCGGCGCATGCAGGAGGTCTACAAGCTCATCGGCCAAGTGGCCGGCAAGGACGTGACCATCCTCATTATGGGGGAAAGCGGCACCGGTAAAGAGCTGGTGGCCAGGGCGATCTACCACCACAGCCACCGGCAGGATAAGCCCTTTTTGGCCATCAACTGCGCGGCGATCCCGGAAATGCTGCTGGAAAGCGAATTGTTCGGCCATGAGCGCGGCGCGTTCACCGGCGCGGAGCGCACCCACATCGGCAAATTCGAAAGATGCCAGGACGGCACCCTGTTCTTCGATGAAATCGGGGACATGTCGCTGTCGACCCAGGCGAAGGTGCTGCGGGTGCTGCAATACGGGGAATTTGAAAGGCTCGGCGGCAAGGAAAACATCAAGGTCGACGTCAGGATTATTGCGGCCACCAACAAAAATCTCGAAAAGGAAGTGGAGCAGGGCCGATTCCGGGAAGACCTCTACTGGCGTCTCAAGGTCATTTCCATCCACCTGCCGCCCCTGAGGGAACGGGCGGAGGATATTCCGCTGCTCGTCGAATATTTCGTCAACCGCTTCAGCCATGAATACCAAACCCCTATCAGGTACGTGGCGGACGCAGCCATGCAGAAGCTGCAATCCCATTCCTGGCCGGGAAACGTCAGGGAACTGGAAAACTGTCTGCGGCGGGCCGTGTTGTTGTCCAAGGGCGATGTCATTCTGGAAGAGCATCTTAAGCTCGAAGCCGACCAGCATGAGCTCCAATGGGAAAGCCAGGAGCACCTATTGGCCAACATCGACCGGAAGCTGGACGAGCTTATCCCGGACATCCTGCGCTTCTCCGGAAATAAAACCCATGCCAGCGTCATCGATTTGGTGGAGAAGGTTCTTATCGCCAAGGTCTTGAAGCTGTGCGGCCATAACCAGACAAAGGCCGCCCGGATGCTGGGCATCAGCCGCAACACCCTGCGCCACCGCATGAAAAAATTTCACTTCGAAGCCGCCGCTCCTTGAGTTTTTGCGCCTTAGCGTGAAAATAATTATTCCTCTCGCAAAGACGGAAAGGTGTAAAGGCCGCAAAATATGTTACCGAATTTTGCCTGAATGTGGCGCCGGCGGCTTCGTCGGGGACAAGAGCGCCGGGCGCGATTAGTTGGTGATATTCCAGCACCGCTGCGCAATATTTGAGCAGCCCTGCCGCAGCCTTCGTTCGCCGCCCCCTGTCTGCGGCTTAGACCTGCCAGGCCTAAATTCGTTGTTGTCAAAGCATCATCCTCGCCGGAACCTTCCGGCCCCCGCGCTTTCGCTGACCGACATATAATCATTAATTTCAATTACTTGTAATATTGACAAAGCTGGCAGCCCTGCTGGCATAACAGTTGCTTTAAAAAAGCTTGAGACTATTTTCACAAGAAGCAGCGTGACCACTTGCAAGGCCGCGTCGATGAAAAAGAACCTCAAGGATTTGCCTCGCCGCCCGCCAACCGACGAGGAAATCGCCAGGGAGGAAATTGCCCGCATCAACGCCAGGCTGCGGCATTTCAGGGGTGTGGCTGCGGGCCTGATGAACCGCGCCCTGGAGATTTTAAGAGAAGTTTGGGATTCATGTCAGGATCCGCGTTCCTGGGAGGAGATTTTGGACGGCGTTCCCGAGCCCGAGGCCCGAACCCCGGCGGGCGGCTGGCCGCAGTTCCATGAAAAGCTCCATCTCCTGGGGACCTATATCGACCACGCCAGGAGGCTTTGTGAAGGCACCATAGAGAACCCTGGTCAGAAGGAAAGAGAGGTTGAATCATGCCCCGCAAACTCGAAGTCGTGTCAAACGACAGGCAACCCGAGCCGCACCGCAAAAACATCACTCCCGAAGAAAAATTGAGAATGTTTCGGTCCGTTGCCTCAGGCCTTTTGACTGAGGCGCAAGGGACCTGGGCCGAAATCTGGGATGAGCTGATGGGGACGGTCACCAACGGCGCCATGGTCCTGCCCGACGCGGCGCAAGGACCGAAATGCGGCTGGGGGGAGTTCCTGGAGAAGCTGTGGCTTTTAAAACATTATCTCGACTACACAAAGAAGTTTGTCGAGGGCAAAGCATAGTAAAAAGAGCGGCTATGAAGCTGAATCAGATAAAAATACCACCGAATCGGAGGGGGCAAGCAAATGTCAGTAACCAGCACTAATAATAATCCATTCTTGATTGCTCAAAAGCAGATAAGGGATTGCGCCGACATCCTGAAGCTGGACGCCAGCGCCACCGAGGTGCTTCTGCGCCCCATGCGGGAATTTCATGTAAACTTCCCGGTGCGCATGGATGATGGAACCATAAGGGTTTTTGAAGGTTACCGGGTGCAGTATAATGACGCCAAGGGGCCGACCAAGGGGGGAATTCGTTTCCATCCCGAAGAAACCATCGACACCGTCAGGGCGCTGGCGGCCTGGATGACCTGGAAGTGCTCCTTGCTGGACCTGCCTCTCGGCGGAGGCAAAGGCGGCGTGGTATGCAACCCCAAAGAATTGTCTTTAGCGGAACTGGAGCGCATCAGCCGCGCCTACATCAAGGCCATCGGTCAGTTTATCAGCCCCACCAAGGACATTCCGGCGCCCGATGTATACACCAATCCGCAGATCATGGCCTGGATGGTGGATGAGTATTCCTCCATCGTCGGCAACAACCAGTTCGGAGTGATTACCGGCAAACCCCTGCCGCTGGGCGGCTCCCCGGGCCGGGCGGACGCGACGGCGCGAGGCGGCATGTTTACGCTGCGTGAGGCTGCCCGGGAGATCGGCCTTGATTTGTGCCGAGCGACTATGGCCATTCAGGGGTACGGCAATGCCGGGAGTTACGCGGCCTGCCTGGCGGAAGCGATGTTCGGCAGCAAAATTGTGGCGGTGTGCGATTCCAAGGGCGCGGTCGGCAATAGAAACGGCATCTGCATCCCCAAACTCACCGAGCACAAGAAGAAAAACCTGACGGTGGCCAACTGCGAGGACACCGAAGACGTCAGCAGTCAATCGCTTATGGAAATGGACGTGGATGTGCTGGTGCTGGCCGCGCTGGAGGGCGTGCTTACCGAAAAGAACGCCGACAAGGTAAAGGCCAAGATCATAGTGGAACTGGCCAACGGACCCACCACCCCGGAGGCGGATGAAATACTTTACCGCAAAGGCGTTCACGTCATTCCCGACTTCCTGTGCAACGCCGGGGGCGTGACGGTCTCCTACTTTGAAATGGTTCAAAACGCCTACATGTATTACTGGGATGAAAAAGAAGTGCATGAGAAGCTGGACACCAAGATGACCAAGGCCTATCATGAGGTTTTGGAAACCTCCAAAAAATTCCGGATAAATATGCGCAAGGCCGCTTATGTGGTGGCAGTCGAGCGCGTTGTGGAGGCCATGAAGCTCCGGGGCTGGATTTAACAGGATCGGCAATTACTAAAAGGGGGCCGGGGCTCGCCGGCCTTCGGCCTCCGAATTTTGTGCCCGGTGTCATCATCTAAAGGCGCAATTCATGGCCGCCCACCGAGGGCTCATAAATAGAGCCCCTGCATCGGAAGAAAAGCCTGACATTTAAGGCTGTTTGCACCTGAAGATCAGGGCCGGCCAAAGCCTGATAATAACGGGGGGCGCGATGCTCAAGTCCCTGCCTGCATTACACCGGCTGCTGCAAGTTTGAGCCTGGCCTTATTTTTGCCAACGACCGACACCGGAAAAAGAGCACAAACAGGTGATGATGCGGCAATCCCAGGCCATCGCCAGCGGCATACCGGCCCTGGACGACATTCTGCAAGGGCTGCGCCTGGGAGACAACGTGGTCTGGCAGGTCGACGGCCTGGACAGCTACCGCAAGGTGGCGCTCCCTTTCGCCAGGCAGGCCCTGCAAGACGGGCGCACCGTCGTTTACGTAAGCTTTGCCCCCCATTCCCGCATTCTTGAGCCGCTTTCCGGCTACCTCACCACCGAAGTCGACCCCCGCCACGGGTTCGACGCGTTCAGCGCCCAGGTGAACAAGGTCATCGACGAGCAGGGCAGGGGGGTCTTTTATGTTTTCGACAACCTGTCCGCCCTGGTGGCGGATTGGGCCACCGATGAGCTCCTGGCGAACTTCTTCCGGCTGACCTGCCCGTATCTCAGGGAAAAGGACACGGTGGCTTATTTTGCCTTGACCCGGGGGCAGCACTCCCACAGCGCGGTAGCCCGCATCCGGGACACCACCCAGGTATTGATCGACTTCTATCACGTGGGCGACCGGCTTTATATCCACCCCCTCAAGGTTTGGGACCGCTACTCCTCCCAAATGTTTTTGCCGCACCTGTTCGCCGACGGCGTTCTGACTCCGGTGTCCGTAAGCGGGGATGCTTCCGCGATTTCCAAGACCGCCAGCAAAAGCCCCCTCAAAGTCAAGGCGGACTCCATTGCGCCCTGGGACAGCGTCTATCGCAAGCTGGCCCAATACGATGAGGATGAACTGAGGTTCTTGGAGAGCACCCCCGAGATTCAGGCCTTGCGGCAGGAACTGTCCCAAATGATTATCGGCGGCCATCCGGAGTTCCAGCGCCTGGCGGATAAATACCTGACTCTCAGCGACCTGCTGGGCATCCGCAACCGCCTGATCGGTTCAGGCCGTATCGGCGGCAAGGCCGCAGGCATGCTGCTGGCCCGAAGAATCCTCCTGACGGAGCCCGACGGGACCGACTTCTCCCAAGTCCTTGAGGAGCATGACTCCTTTTTTATCGGCTCGGACGTGTTCTTCACCTTTCTGGTCAACAACGACCTGTTCCGGCTGCGTCTGCGTTTGACCAGGAATTCCCAGATTTCGGTGGAGGAGTTCAACAAGGTGGAGGAGCGGTTTTTGGCCGGCAGGTTTCCCGACGAGATCATGGAGCAATTCAAGGACCTCCTGGACTACTTCGGCCAGGCGCCCATCATCGTCAGGTCCAGCAGCCTGTTGGAGGACGGCTTCGGCAACTCCTTTGCGGGGAAGTACCGGAGCGAATTCTGCGCCAACCAGGGAAGCCCCGAAGAGCGGATGGCCGCGTTCTTGCGGGCGGTGAAGCTGGTTTATGCCAGCGCCGTGAATCCGGACGCGCTCTCGTACCGGCGCCAGCGCGGCTTGGGGGAATCGGATGAGCAAATGGCCATCCTGGTGCAGCGCGTCTCCGGCCTGCGCTATCAGCACTACTTTTTCCCGCCGCTGGCGGGCGTGGCCTTCTCCCATAACCTCTACCGCTGGACCGACCGCATCGACCCTAATCAGGGCATCATCCGCCTGGTCTTCGGGCTGGGCACCCGGGCCGTCAACCGGGTGGGGGGCGATTATCCCAGGATGATCGCCGTCAGCCATCCCCATCTGCGCCCGGAGGTGGGGGCCAAGGTGGCCGCCTACTCCCAGCGTCACCTGGACCTTTTGGACTTGGCCGAAAACGACTTCGCGGTCAAGCCGGTGGCCGAAGTGATCGGGGAGGGGGATTTCCCGAATCTGTATCTGTTTCTCTCTTTTATGGAAGACGGCTATGTCCGGGACCCCGGCGGTCCCCTTCTCAAAAACCTGCAAAACTCGATCCTGACCTTCAACCAGCTTATCAAGCGCACCGATTTCGTGAAAATAATGCGGGAGCTGCTGGCAAAACTTGAAGCGGCCTACGGCTATCCCATCGACACGGAATTCACCGCGTTTGTCGAAGATGCCGGCAAAGTCAGGATCAACCTGGTCCAATGCCGGCCCATGAAGCTGCCGGGCCTGACCGAGGTCGCCAGCGTGCCCGACGACATCCCCCCGGACCGCATCCTGTTCAGGGCCAGCCGCACCATTTCCGGCGGCGCCATCGCCGACATCCGTTATATCATCTATATCGATCCCCAAGCCTACGCCAGACAGGCCCCGCCTGCCTTAAAGCAGGAGATGGGGCGGGTGGTGGGCGAACTCAACCGCCACCCGGAAATCGTCCGGGAGACCATCATGATGATGGGGCCGGGCAGATGGGGCAGCTCCAACGTCGCCCTGGGAGTGAACACCACGTACGCGGATATCAACCACACCTCGGTCCTGGTGGAGATTGCCCGGGAGGAGGCGGGCCACGTCCCCGACGTCTCCTACGGCACCCATTTCTTCCTGGATTTGGTGGAATCGGGGATCATCTACCTGCCTGTATATCCCGATGACCCCCAGGCCGGCTTCAACCAGGCCTTCTTTGAAAAATCGGCCAATATCCTGACCCGCCTCCTGCCCGCCGCCGGCCGCTTCGAGGACTTCATCAAGGTAATCGATGTCCCCGCCGCGGCTCGCGGCATGTACGCCCAGGTCGTGGCCGACCCCCGCCGGCAAAAGGCCCTGTGCTTCTTCGGTAAAAAGGCTAAATCCTGATGAGCATTATGGCCAGGCTATATAGGCGATACTTGTTGGAAAAATTCGAATCAGAAGATGACCAATATTTGCAAGACCTTTCAGATCGCGTTCGCGAGGCAGGGAGCCTATAATAATCGAGCAAAGGGTGTTTTCTTCACATGGTTGAGTAATTAACTTTTCAGAGAAAGCTGATGAAACCCACCTTTACTTTAAAATCCCCCCTCGTCTAATCGCTATTTTGGCGGATGCGGTTGATGAGGCCGGTGATGGAGACGGGGTCGCTGATGGGCACCAGGGCCACCCGGCCGCCGTAGGACGCGACGATCTCCCGGCCGGCCACTTCTTCTTCAGGAAAGTTGCTGCCCTTGGTGAGCACGTCGGGCTTGAGCGCGGCCAGAATTTCCGGCAGCTGCCCGCTGTCGAACAGAGTGACGTAGTCCACCGCGGCCAGCGCGGCCAGCATGTGCAGGCGCTGGGCCTCGCCGATGACCGGGCGGCCCTCGCCCTTCACCCGGCGCACCGAGGCGTCGGCGTCCACCGCCACGATCAGGGTGTCCCCCAGGCGCCGGGAATCCTCGAGGAACTTGACATGGCCCACATGCAGGAGGTCAAAGCAGCCGTTGGTGAAGACCAGGCGTTTTCCCAAGGCCTTAAGGTGGGGCGCGATAAACTTCAGGTCCTGGAGGGTGACGATTTTTTCCTCCCGGTGCACGTGGGCCCGAAGCTCCCCTTCCATTTCGCTGAGGAGAATAGGGGCGGTGCCCTTTTTGGTCACCACCACCCCCGCGGCCAGGTTGGCCAGCGCCGCGGCGTCGGCCAGATCAAGCCCTGAGGCCAGGCTCAGGGCCACGACCGCCACCACGGTGTCGCCTGCGCCGGAGACGTCGAAAACCTCCCGGGGCGTGCGGGCCGGCAGGCGCAAAGCGCCATCGACCCGGAGCAGGGTCATGCCCGACGCGCCCTGGGTGACCAGGAGGGCCTCCAGGGACAGGCGCTCGCGCAAGGCCTGCCCGGCCGCGACCACGTCCTCCTGCCCGGCCAGCGGTCGGCCCACCGCGGCCTCCAGCTCCTTGTGATTGGGCGTGACCACCGTGGCCCCGGCATAGGCGGCATAGTCATTGCCTTTGGGGTCCACCACCACGGGCAGTCCGCGGCCGCGGGCCAGGCGAATGAGGTCCCGCACCAGGTCAGGGACCAGGGTCCCTTTATCATAGTCGGAGAGCACCAGGGCCTGAAGCGCCGGCAGACGCGCTGCGGCCAGGGCCGAGGCGGCTTCATAAAGATGGGCTGCCGCGGGCGTCGCGGTCTCGCGGTCGATGCGCACCACCTGCTGGTGGTCGCCCACCACCCGGGTTTTCCTGGTGGTCTGGCGCCTTGGGTCCACCAGCAAGCCCTGGGGGTCCACTCCCAGGCGCACCAGCTCCTCTTTCAGCAGCCTGGCGGGATTGTCGTCGCCCACCAGACCCAGGACATCCACCTGGGCGCCCAGGGCCCTCAGGTTGTTGACGACGTTGCCCGCGCCCCCCAGGGTGCGGGTCTCGCGCTCAACTTGGACCACCACCACCGGAGCCTCAGGGGAGATGCGGCCCACCTTGCCCCAGATATACTCGTCCAGCATGAAGTCCCCGGCCACCAGCAGGCGAGCCTGTGCAAACCTTTTGAGGTCCAGGTGGCGCAGGCGTTCCAGAGACACGTCGGAAGAAAGTTCAAAGTTCAAGGTTCAAGGTTCAAGGTTGAGATTTCTGGGAAAATCCTGCCCCGAATCGAAAAGCTCATCAGTCGGTCAATATATTGCAGAGCAGGCGGCCTCGCCGGCGATAACATCGCCGGGGGCGGCTGTTCTGCATGATTTTGGCAGAGGCCTCAGGCTCAAATTTGAAGCCTGCAGCGCAAGCATACAGCCTAAGGCTTAAAGCTTATAATTTCTGGCCGATATAAAAATACCTGAACCCCAGTTTGGCCAGCTTTTCCGGATTATACAGATTGCGGCCGTCAAAGATGACCGGCTGTTTGAGCAGAGTTTTCATCCGCTCAAAGTCGGGCTCCCGGAACATGGTCCATTCCGTGTTGATGATAAGGGCGTCCGCGCCCTCCAGGGTATCGTAGCAGGATTTCGCAAAGCTCACCGCCTTATTGCCGCCCAACATCTTTTTGGCCTCATCGATGGCCTTGGGGTCGTAGGCCTTGAAGCGCGCCCCGCGTTCGGCCAGGAGGGAGAGGATGGTAAGCGAGGGCGCCTCCCGCATATCATCCGTGCCGGGCTTGAAAGAGAGCCCCCAGACCGCAAACAGTTTGTCCTTCAAATCATCGCCGAAATACCGGCGAATCTGTTCGACGAAGAGGCGCCGCTGATCCTGGTTGACGGCCTCCGCGGCTTCCAGTACGCGGGGCGTGTAGCCATGGGACCGGGCAGTGTGGATCAGGGCCTGCATGTCTTTGGGGAAACAGGAACCCCCGTAGCCCAGGCCGGGAAAGAGGAAAAGGTGGCCGATCCTGGGGTCCGAGCCGATGCCCTGGCGCACCATGGCGATATCCGCGCCCGTTAAGGCGCAGATGTTGGCTATTTCGTTGATAAAGGAAATCTTGGTGGCCAGGAAGGCGTTGGCCGCATATTTGGTCAGCTCCGCGCTCACCACGTCCATAATAATAATGGGGTGGTGGGTGCGCACAAAGGGCGCGTAGAGTTCTTTCATCAGCTCGGCCACCCGCACGTCGTCGCAGCCCACCACGATGCGGTCCGGCTTCATGAAATCGTCGATTGCGGTGCCCTCTTTGAGGAATTCGGGGTTGGAGACCACATCGAACTGATAATCCACCCCCCGGGCTTTAAGTTCAGCGGAGATGACCCGGCGCACCTTCTGCGCGGTGCCGACGGGCACGGTGGACTTCTCCACGATTACTTTGTAGCCGTTCATAAGCCGGCCGATGTCTTTGGCCACGGCCAAAACCGCGGAGAGGTCCGCGGACCCGTCCCGGTCCTGGGGGGTCCCCACCGCAATAAAAATGATGAGACTGCGCTCCACCGCTGCAGCCAGATCGGTGGTGAACGACAGACGGTTTTCTTCAAAGTTGCGCTTTACGAATTCCTGCAGGCCGGGCTCGTAAATAGGGATGCGCCCCTGCTCCAGGGCGCTGATTTTGGTGGCGTCCGCGTCGACGCAAATAACTTCGTTTCCCATTTCG
The DNA here is from genome assembly GCA_030018495.1 of Deltaproteobacteria bacterium. GTDB lineage: Bacteria > Desulfobacterota > Desulfobaccia > Desulfobaccales > 0-14-0-80-60-11 > DTHB01. Next base: position 33,977 of record JASEFS010000029.1, read on the forward strand.
GCAAAACAGGCCCCGGTCACCAAACCGACGTATCCGGTCCCGACAATTGCTAATTTCATTTAAACGCCTTGCCTCCTTGGCTGTTTCAAAAATTCCGCAAAATTTTCTTTTTTAGTAATAAGGGCCGGTGGGCGCCTGTTTAAATTTTTCCATAATTCCCGGAAAAATTATGGAAAAGCCGATGCGCTGGTCATCGGCACGATCGGTGTAGCTCAAGGCAATCCCCCAGCACTGGCGCTGAAATACCAGGCCGTACTGCGTCTCCAGCTTTTTATCCGTGAAAAAGGTATGCCGGGTGGTAATCCAGGTTTTCACCGACCGGAGCAAATCCAGGTAAGTGGCCACATTGATCTGGTTGGCGAAATCCTTGAGATAAAGATAGCTCACATTCAGATAATTGCGACGCTCCTTATCATAAAAAACCATTTTTATGTTGGCCCGGTTAAATCCTTCCTCATAGGGGGATACACCTATATTTAAACCCAAAGTGAGCTGACGGGTAGGATAAAATTCCGATTCCGCGTAAAAATCCGCAAAACGGTTGTGAGGCAGATCGCCGCCCTCAAGGGACATGCTGCTGGAGTTGAAAAAGACGCCATGGGTGAAACGGAACCAGAAGATATCATTGACGGTAACCTGTCCCTGAGGATTTTGGCTGCGCCGCAAAAGATTGCTGCTGAAGCCGTAGGTGATGGTATTGACCGCGCCCAGGGGATTATCCCCTTCCCGGACCGGCAGACTGCGGCTGGTTTCCGTCACCCAACCCAGGTCGAAGGGATCAAAATCGGGATAACGGCGCTCATCATAGCGGGGCATATTCCAGTAGGTGATTTCAGGGCGGATGAAGTGGCGGTAGGAGGTGGAGCTGCTGGCGCTATCGTAGTTCCGGGACCACATGGAGGAGGCGGAAACTTTTAAATCATACAAGGTGCGTCCGAGATTGTCGCCGGTGGGGCCATCCGGGATGTGATTGTCCAGGCGGAAAAAGGTTTCCCTAAGGCCGGCGCGGGATTCCAGCGACAGACCTGCCACCGGCTGTAGCTGGCACCAGAGTTGGGGATGCAGATCCAGGCGCTGGCCCGTTTGACCGTGGTTCTGGTAAAAATGGTTGTAGGAGGATTCCAGTTCCACGGAAAAAGGTCCCCATACCGGCCACATGAGCGTGGAGAAGGAGATTCCGGGCAGCCGGTTGTAAGGCCGCGGGTCGTTGCGCAGCAGTCGGTCATAATAGCGGCCGTATGCCGTAAAATTCGCCCAGGAAAAATTATTACTGGCCAGCAGGCTGGAGACTCGGAACTTCACTTCTTCCTGTTCCAGGTTGCGGCCGAAATCAGAGGCTAAATCCTTAGAGTAGCGATTGAGAGCCTGGTAACCATAATTGAAATCCTTCAGATAATTGGCGTCACTGACCTTATCCAGGGTAAGCCGCAGGTTCCAGTCGCCCCATGTATGGTCGGCCATGCCGGAGGCCCAGTACCGGTTGGTGGTAAGAGCCCCCTCCCGCCGGTCGCTTAAATAGGTGAACTGGAAATCGCCGATGGTTTGGCGGAAACCCCGGTAACGCAGGTTCAAGCCTTGCATATAGCCGCGGCCGGAAATGATGTTCTGGTAAAAAGTGGCGTCTGAGTGGTTGTTGATGGCCCAGTAAAAGGGAAGCTGCACCACTGCGCCGCCGGCTTTGTTCTGGGAGAAGAAAGGCATAAGAAAACCGGACTGGCGGGCCGTCCGCACCGGCAGGACCGCCACCGGGGAATAGAGCACCGGCACCCCGCCCAACTTGAAGAAGGTGTTTTGGCCGACGGCCCAACCGCCCGTGACTACCGTCAGCTTCCGGGTGGAGAAGCTCCAGACCGGATGATCAGGGTCGCAGGTGGTGACGGTGGCCTTTTCCACATAATAGGAATTTTCGCCGGTTTTGCGGATGAGGTCGCTGTTGACGTGAAAATGGTTCTGCTTGATGAAAAGTCTGGCCTGGTGCATTTCACCCGAGCGGGTGGCCAGATTGAAATAGCCGGCTTCGCCGGTGAAAATATCGTCCCCCGCCACCAGGACCACGTTGCCCTTGAGCGTGGCGATCTTCGTCACTTCGTTGACTTCGGCATAGTCCGCGGTCAGGCGCCGGTCGCCCTGCCTGATTTCCACCCGCCCCTGGGCGATATAGGTGTGCCGGTCGGCTTCATAGATGAGCTTTTCAGCTCTGAGACGCCAGGGCCCGCCTTCGGGCGCGAACAAATCCAGTTCCTCGGCCTGCGCCGGACCGATCAGGAAAACCAGGAGGAGCAAGGTGCACAAGCAGGCCCGCATAATGCCGTTTTCGGTATTCGGTTTCTCAGTCCTTCGCTTCAAAAAACATTCAAAATTTCATAACCTGACAGACAGCCGGGTCTCGGGTGGAGAAGGAAAAGACTGCTCAGGCAATGGAATCGACGAATGATAGCACATGGGCAGGAGCCTCGCAAGCGGTCTCCAAGAGGGCAAACCCTTTAGTATTTCGAGGAAGCCGCAGAAAAAACTTACCTGAAAGGTTCCCCAACCTGCTGGCGATTGCCTATTTGAATCAAAACACAAGTTTATTCAACGAGGTATTGGCAGGCAGGGTTCTTTGCGCGCCGCTCAACAGAACCGGAGTTGCATGGCTCCGGACACTGGCATATAATTTGACCAGTTTTGCCATAAACCGAGACCACGACATTAACGACCAAATTCCAACGCCCCCGTAGCTCAGTAATGGATAGAGCAACGGATTCCTAATGCTATCAGGCCCCTAAGTGAGATTGTCAGGAGAGCACTTAGGGGCTTGATTTTATTAGATAAGAGTAAATCAGGCATAGCTCTTGCACAAAGCGGTATTACCGGCGTTTTAGACACCTATATGGACACCATGCCCGGCCCCTCTGAGTCAGGTATCATAAGGCCCTTAGCCCAAGAGAGGGCATAGCAGAGACACCACAGGCGGCAACTCCCACAGACCACACCCCCACAGGCGGCAACTCCCACAGACCACACCCCCACACCCCCGGCCCCCGGTACAAGCCCGGCCCCCGCCTGAAAAGCTGATTTTCACCCGTAGGCCCCTGGCAAGTTTTCTCTCCCATTCGCCACGTTTGCGGCGGCGCTTACCACCTGAAAAATAACAGGTGAATCAGTGGGTTACGGGAAAAGACGAGTCAAAAAACGAGTAGACCTTGACAACGGCGGTCATTTGAGGTAAGTTTTGAACACCCGCTCAGAAGAAATCCTGAGTGGGATTTTTTTTGCCCTAAATTTTAGTGCCAAAGGAGGCAATAACAAAGTGGAGAACGGCGGCAATGGTAATGTGGCGGGGCGGCTGCTTAGTGTCAAAGAGGCGGCGGCATACCTGGGGCTTTCAAAGCAAACCGTTTACAATTGGCGATCCCAAGGCCGTGTGGCCTATGTGAAATTAGGGCGGCGGGTGTTATTCCGGCCCGCTGACCTGGACAAGCTCATTGAGGGCGGGCTTAAAGAAGTGAGGGGCTGCTAATGGCTGCCCTTCCTCTTGCCCCCATTGCTATTGGGCTGACTGTGGCTTCCGGTCTTGTCTCCGGTGTGGGGCAGTTTATGACCATGCGGAGTCAGGCGGCGGCGGCTGAGTACAAAGCCGAAGTCGAACAGAGACAGGCCGTGGCAGCCCGGCGCATGGGTGACATTGAACAACAGAAGCTCAGAGAGGAAGCCAGAGCCTTGCGTGGCCGTCAAATGGCCCTCTACGGTAAGTCAGGCGTAGAGCTTGAGGGCAGCCCCCTCCTGATCATGGGGGAGTCGGCCTACAGAGCAGCCCGTGACGTGGCAGTTGCCAGAGAGAGTGCTCAGTGGAATGCCCGGCTGTATGAGGCCCAAGGGCAGATTTACAGCATGGGGGCGGACACACTGAATAAGGGGGCGGGCTTCGCCTTGGGGGGGTCACTTCTGACCACTGGGGCAAGTGCCTTTTCCATGGCGAAAAAGACAGGAGTGCTCCCAAACTATTAGTGCCAAAGGGCAGAGGGGGCGGGGGGAAGCATCCAGGCGGGCGCATCACCTAACACCGTGGCCCTATCCCCCGGCCCCCCACTGACAAGGAGAATACTATCAATGGCCGCATATCTGGCCGGGAAGGTCACACCGGCCCCTGAATGGCTGATATTCTTTAGGTTCGCTAAAAAGCATTGCTGCAACTACTCTGCCACAGGCCCGATGCAGAAGCGGCACTATTGCTGGTTAGGCCCACCAAAAACCGATAATATCTGTGTCCTCTTATCGGGCGGCTCTTGCAAGTGGTTCAGAGAGGCCGTCCTGCCTCTGGACAAGGCTCTTGAACAGGAATGGGAACGGCTGAGACAGCTTGCCTCAGACAGCAGCCCTCTGCCCTGGACTAAGCGGGAGCGGGTTTGCCTCTGTGGGGAGAGGTTCGTTCCCCGCTCTAACAGGCAGCTAAGGTGTGAGCAATGCAGCAAGGCGCACCGGCAAGAACAGCTTAGGAAGGCTAAGAGAAAACAGAGAGCAAAAGAGGTCTAACTGTCAACACTTAGAGCTTCCAAGTACCTATTATCATTATGGAAAAAAGGGGCATTTTCGACACCCCTGTGGGTTACTATTCGTTTCATTCTCTAAGTGATGACATAGCCCGTGAGACGTTGCCATGAGGCGTGAGAATGGGCTGCATCCCCGGCGTGGCGACTACCCCTCCCGGCCCCGGTGAAAGGAGAATCAATGGACAGTGGCGGATGGTACACCCTCTATGCGGACGGCGCTTGCCGGGGGAATCCCGGCCCTGGGGGAATCGGCGCTGTGCTCATGGCCCCTAACGGTGTGCTCACGGCTGAGGCAGCGGAGTATATCGGCCCCGTGACGAATAACATTGCTGAATGGCAGGCCCTCATTATGGGCTTGAGGCTTGCCCTTGAGCATGGAGTCCGCAAGCTCCATATCAAAATGGATTCACAGCTTGTGGTGCGCCAAGTGACAGGGGAATATGAGGTTAAGAAGCAACACTTGAAGCCCCTCTATACTGAGGCCATGGGCTTGCTCAGGCGCTTTGCCGACTACCGCATTGAGCACATAAGGCGTGAGGATAACGGGCCGGCGGACGCTCTGGCAAATGCGGCCATTGACAAGGCAATGCGGGAAAGGAGTTAGCATGGCGAAGCGGGTATATATGCCAGTGAGTACAGACCCGGATACATTTATCCCTGACAACCTTGACACTTGCGCCAAGTGCGCACCTGTTCCCCCTCTGCTATTTCCCCCGAAAATAGACAGCATTCCGGGTGAACTAAGGCTGCGGCCCCAGTGGGTAGGCTTCACGTGGCCCGGCAAGAAGCCTGTGAATCCGGCAACCGGGAAGCGGGCTAAGACAAGTGAGCCTGGCACATGGGGCGGCTTCAATGAGGCCGTGGAACTGTGGCAGGCAGGCCGGGGGAAGGGCATCGGCGGCGTGGGGTATGTGACCTCCCCCGATGATCCTTTTTGCGGAGTCAACCTGAATGATTGCCGCAACCCGGAAACAGGGGAGATTGCACCTTGGGCTGAGGCCATAATCAAGCGGCTGAACTCCTATACTGAGATAACCCCTTCCGGCTGTGGGGTGCTTATCCTGGTAAGGGGAAAGCTGCCCTTTACCAGAGGGCGGAAGGCCCGGAGTCAGGGCGGCGGCGTGGCGATGCACTGTGGAAAGCATTACTTCGCCATTACCGGGCGGCATCTGCCAGGAACCCCTATCCTCATTCATAATCGCCAAAGTCGGCTTGCGGCCCTCTATTGGGATAGCCTCAGTTGGGAGAGGGAAGCGGCAACTACCTCAGCAGCCTCACAAGCCCCCGGCCCTCACCCCGGCCCTCACCCCGGTGAAGGCTCTCCCGGCCCCCTCAGTAGAGAGGAATTGAAGTCATTGGCCGGGACTTTGCGGCGGCATAGGCGTGAAACGGCGGACATTGAGTACTACCTGCAAGCTCTGAATCGGGCGGGCGGCTCTCTAACAGAGGATGACATTAGCCGCATTGCCCGAAGCATCGGGAAGCGGCCCCCTGGATTGACGTGGAAGGGTGATCCACAGGCGGCAAGGCAGGCCCTTGAGAAGTTAGGGGGCGGGCGCAAGTGGGTAGGCCCCAAGGAGCTAATAGGGCAGATTATGGCTGACCAGAATTGCAGCGAAAAAACTGCAAGGGCGGCTATCGCCAAAGCTGCTAATTATCCCTTCCGCTACATAGTGAAGGGGAAGAATGGCCGCAAGGGGTATAAGCTGAGGTAGTGGTAGTTGCCACGTTGCCGCCCAGTGAATTTATGCACATTTATGCAGGGATAAGCGAATTTATACGGATTTAAGTGTATAAAATTCAGGCGGGAAATAATGAACATAGGTGCATTACAAAAGAATCGTGGAATTGCTGAGGAAATCGCTAACCTCTTGATATTAAAAAACATCAGCGAAATCTAAAATATGGCAGAAATATCAATGACTTATGTCTTATACTCGTTAACACGGTTATAGTATCATAACATATTGGAATCATAGCAGAAATTAGCTTTTTGGCGATTCAATCTCCGTTATGGTATTTGGGCCAAGGCCCGTTTACCGGAATTTACCTGTTAGCGAAGTGCAGAAGTGCAGTATTACAATAATAGCATATTCTTTAGTGCAGAAGTGCAGTTTAGCATATTCTTTACTCCTAATAGCATAAATGCTATTAGGACACGGGAAGCAAGTGATCTGAACGGCGGCGGTAGTTTCCAGCGGTAGTTTCCACGGGGGAAAAATGGAACGAATTGAACAATACCTCAGCACGGCGTATGTAGCAACCATGATGCTTTGCAGCCCCACCACTGTTGTTAGGTGGATAAAGGCGGGCAAGCTCAAGGCCGTGAGGGTAGGGAAGCGGGGGCGCTATCGTATCCCCATGTCTGCTTTGGAGGCCCTGACCATGCAGCCAATAGGGGCGGGGGAGGGGCGGTAGTTGCCGGGCGGGAGATACAAGGCCCAATCCCTCCCGAAAATGGAAAATGACCTGAAGGGGGTAGGTTGGGTAGGCGTTACCACCTGGGGCGGGGCTTGGGGGCGGGCGGGGGTATGGCCCGGAGTCCCAAAGCCATATATCCCCCTCGCCTAACCTATTGATATTATGGGATATTCTTTGCGGACAGTGGCAGACAGGCGCTAACCCGCATGGTTAAGCGCAAGTGCATGGGTTCTGTACCCACAGCCCCGGCACTATTGAGAATAATTCGCAATAAGGGGAGGCGTGGCTTGCCTGGGTAAGACATATCCCTATCACACCTTGCCCAAGCTGACATTGATCTTTGCCCCTCTGCCCTCATGTGAGGCATCAGGAGAGGCGATCTTTTGCAGTGAAGGGTAAGGGCAGGCTTGACGCTCTCAGGCTTCTGAAATGAGGGGGTGACAAAAAATGCTTGACACGGATGGAAACGTATGGTAATGTAGCTACCAGTAAGAGCAAGGAAGCCAATATGAAACCCGAATCCCCCACACTTGAGAAGCTATACACCCCGGAGGAAGCGGCGGCGGTGCTGAGAGTCAAGCCCCGTACTATCATGGAATGGCTGAGGCAAGGCAAGCTCAAGGGGGTTAAGTTGGGCGGCAAGCTGTGGCGGATACGGGAGGCGGACTTGAGGGCATTCATTGAGCAAGGGCAGTAACCCCCACGGGGGAAAACCATATCTTTAGGAGGGTAGAGCAATGCAAACCTGGACAAGAGACGAATTTGGACACCTTCACATCCCGTTTCACTTCGGCCAAATTGAGGCTGAGGACAGCCCCGGCAACTTCCGCATGGTAATCAATGGGCATCCGGCATCCCGGCCATATCCCCTGCAAGTCACTGAGGAAACCCTGAATGATCTGGCCGCTAAGATTCAGACGGGGGTGCGCTTCCTTGACTTAGGGGAGATTATCAGGCGGGTGCAAGCCGATCTAACAGCCCCATTGCCAGAGGGTGTACAGCCGTGGCCCCCACGTCCGGCTGACAGTGAAGGGCTGCATTAAGGAGGCACACATGGGCTTATTGGTAGAGTGTCCAAAGTGCCACAGGCGTAACAGCCCCAAGGCCAGGACTTGCAGAAGTGAGGGCTGTGGCTTCAATCTGAGCAAGTATTCTGGCCGGGTCTACTGGATTGAATGGTACAACCTGGACGGTGAACGGGAGCGGAAACGTATAGGCCCCAATAAGGAAGCGGCTGAGCAAGAGCTACGGAGTAAGCTGAGTGCCAAGGCTGAGGGGCGGCATATCAAGAAGTCTCCCGATGCCAAAACCCGCTTTAAGGCCCTGGCAGAGTGGTATATAAAGCTGCCAGAGGTAAAGGCTAAGCACAGCTATAAGCGAGACGAACAGACCCTCAAGCGGCTTCAGCCCTACCTTGGGGAGCGGCTGCTAAAGGACATTACCCCGGCCACAGTGGAAGCCTACCGGCAAAAACGGCTGAGTGAACCGTCAGGGCGATCTCCTAAGAACCTGACCTGCCCGGCCACAGTGAACCGGGAGATAGCTTGCCTCAAGACCATCTTCAATAAGGCCATAAAGGACGGTAGGGCAGAGCACAATCCCTGCCAAGGAGTGAGGATGCTCAAGGAGAATAATGAACGGGATAGGGTGCTCAGCCTTGAGGAATATGCCCGGCTTCTGGCACATTGCCCGGCGCACCTAAAGCCCGTTGTCAAGCTGGCCTATCACACCGGCATGAGACAGGGGGAGATACTCAGCCTAACGTGGGGTGAGGTTGATCTGAGAGGGGGCTTTATCCACTTGCGGCCAGAGCACTGCAAGACTAAAGAGGGTAGGGCTATCCCCCTCAGCCGGGAAATGGTAGATATGCTCAAGGCCCTACGCCAAGGGCTGCCCTTACCCCAAGTGCAGGTATTCACCTATGCAGGGCGGTGCTCAGTGGGGTCTATCAAGCGGGCTTTCGTGTCAGCCGTCAAAAAGGCCGGTATTGAGGACTTCACTTTCCATGATCTAAGGCACACAGCTATAAACAACTGGCGGTTGCAGGGTCACGACTACTTCCGTATAATGGCGGCAACCGGCCACAAAACCCTGAGTGTGTTCAAGAGATATAACACAGTGTCCAAGGAAGAGCTCAAGGCCCTGGTAGGAGGTAGTCGCCAAGGAGAGAAAACCGGAAGCGATAGACACCTATATGGACACCATGAGAATTTGGACACCAAGCAAGAGGCCGTAAGTCATTGAAATCACTAAGCCCCCGTAGCTCAGTAATGGATAGAGCAACGGATTCCTAATCCGTGTGTCCCGAGTTCGAGTCTCGGCGGGGGCGCCATTTGTTTGATTACAAAATTACTTCTGTACAAATCCCGCCTCGTGATTAATTTTAACGAAGACCCTGTGGTGTTTCCCGGGTGAATAAAATTATTCTTGCCCGCCGGTCGTTTCAACTCTCCGGGGCGTGAAAGGGTTCAAGGTAACGGGTGAAATGGACTTTACAGTGACCAGACTGGGAGAATGCCGCGTCCCTTCGCCCATGGCCGACAACAGGTTTGTCGCAGACGACGCCCGGATTATTTACCTCACGGCCTTGGGGGACCTCATGCCATATTTCCGGGCCTGCCAGGAGCCGCCCACCATGGAGCTGGCCGGGCCCCGGGAACGCATTTTTTTCGATCCCGCCAACCTGAAGTGCGGCATTGTCACCTGCGGCGGTTTGTGTCCGGGGGTGAATGACGTCATCCGGGCCGTCACCATGAGCCTCTTTTATCATTACGGCGTGCGGGAAGTATACGGGTTCCGCTACGGCTTTGAGGGCTTGAGCCGGCAGCGGCAGGAGCCCATGCGCTTGACTCCCCGTTTGGTCAAATATATCCACGAGATGGGGGGCACTTTATTGGGCACCTCCCGGGGCCCCCAAGATATCGGGGAAATGACGGACACCTTGGAGCAGTTCGGCATCGGCATCCTGTTTGCCATCGGCGGCGACGGGACCTTGCGGGGGGCCTCCGCGCTTGTCCGGGAAATTGACCGGCGGGAGTTAAAGACTGCGGTCATCGCTATTCCCAAGACCATAGACAATGATATTTCCTATATCCAGCAGTCCTTCGGCTTTGAGACCGCGGCTTCGGAGGCCCGGCGCGCCGTGTATGCGGCCCACAGCGAGGCCGTCGGGGCGCGCGACGGCATCGGACTGGTCAAATTGATGGGCCGTGAGTCCGGCTTTATTGCGGCCTATTCGGTTCTGGCCAATCCGCTGGTAAATTTTTGCCTGGTGCCGGAGGTGCCGTTCAGGGCGGAGAAGCTCCTCAAAGCTTTGGAAAAGCGGCTGGAAGAGCGGGGCCACGCGGTGATCGTCGCCGCGGAAGGAGCAGGCCAGGATCTCCTGGAAAAAACCGGGGAGCGGGACCTCTCCGGCAACCCCAAGTTGGGGGATATCGGCTTATTCTTGCGGGAGCGGATTTTGGCGCATTTCAAACTGCTCGGCCGCGAAGTGATGCTGAAATACATTGATCCCAGCTATATTATTCGCAGTCTGCCGGCCAACGCGCATGATTCGGCTTTCTGCCTGCTCCTGGGCCAGAATGCGGTGCACGCCGGCATGGCCGGCCGCACCGATATGGTGGTGGGCCTGTGGAACCACCAGTTTACTCACCTGCCCATCAGGATGGCGGTATCAGAACGCAAGCGGCTGGACCCGAACGGCTGGATATGGAACAGTGTATTGGCCGCCACCGGGCAGCCTGCCGACCTTGTGTAACAAGAGGCCAATTATGCCGCTTTCGGCTCATAAGACGAAAATCGTCGCCACTATCGGCCCGGCTTCCGAATCGCCGGAAATCATGGCACAGATGCTCAGGGCCGGCATGGATGTCGCGCGCCTGAATTTTTCTCACGGAGACTTTGAATATCACGCCCGGCTCATTGAGCGGTTGCGGGCCGCGGCCAAGGCCGAGGGACGGCGGCTGGCCATATTGGCGGATATGCCCGGACCTCGCATAAGACTGGGGGAATTGGCGGCCGAGCCGCTGGAGCTCAAAGCCGGCGACCTGTTCACCCTGACTGCCGAGGAAATCCAAGGCGATGCCCGGAGGGCTTCGGTGAGCTTTGACGCGCTCCCCCGGGTGGTGAAGGCCGGCGATACACTTTTCCTCAACGACGGCCTCATCCAGCTTGAAGTGATCGGAGTTTCGGGCAGCGAGGTGGAATCCCGGATCATCATGGGGGGAGAACTGCGCTCCCGCAAGGGGGTCAATCTCCCCGGCGTTTCTCTGGGTATCAGCGCGTTTACCGAGTGGGACCGGGAGTGCCTGGCCTTTGCCTTGGAGCAGGGCGTGGATGCAATCAGTCAGTCTTTTGTGGAGTCGGCCCGGGACATTGTCGCGGTGCGGGAGGCAGCCGCGGCGCTCGGGCAGCAGCCCTTCATCATCGCCAAGATCGAGCGGGCCAACGCCTTGCGCCACATGGAAGGCATCCTGGAGGAAAGCGACGGGATCATGATCGCGCGGGGGGACCTGGGGGTGGAAATCCCCATCGAACAGATTGCCGGGGTGCAGAAGGAACTAACCCGCCAGGCCAATCTGGCGGGCAAGCCGGTGATCACCGCCACCCAGATGCTGGAGTCCATGACGGACAACACCCGTCCCACCCGGGCGGAAGCCACCGACGTGGCCAACGCGATTTTGGACGGCACCGATTGCGTCATGCTCTCCGGCGAATCAGCCGTAGGCCGTTATCCGGTGGCTGCGGTGCAGATGCTGACCAAGATCGCTGCGGCCATCGAACCTCTCCGGCCTCTATATCAGGCGGAGAAAACATTGCCGGGACCCGGCCGGGACTCCCGGGTGAGCCCCAAGGACCTGGTAACCTGGAGCGTCAAGGCCACCCTGGAGAGGACCAACCCGGCGGCTGTTTTCGTCCCCACCCGCAGCGGGGCCACCGCCCGGAGCATCGCCCGGTTCAGGCCCCAGGTGTGGATAATCGCCATCAGTTCACAGGAGTCCACCTGCCAGCGGCTCCAGTTTTCTTACGGCGTCCATCCGGTGCACGAATCGGAGCACCCCACGGACTGGAAGTCTTACGTGCGCACCTGGCTGGGCCGGCATGATATGGGCGGCGACCTGGTGGTCCTGACCGAAGGGCCTTCCTCCAAACACCCGGAGGCCAACCACCGCATGGAGATAATTGAGCTTTAAAAGCAGTTTTCTGTTTTCCGTTTTCCGTGTGAAGGCTGTGATTGGGGAAATTTCTCAGCGTCTTGGTGTCCTTGTGGTTTTAATTTGAAAATGTTCCTATGAGGTGACGGAAATATGAAAAAGCTCGTATTGCTGCGCCACGGCGAAAGCTTGTGGAACAAGGAAAACCGCTTCACCGGCTGGATTGACGTGGGGCTGTCGGAAAAGGGCCTGGAGGAGGCCCACGAGGCCGGCCGCACCCTGGCTGAAGAAGGATTTGTCTTTGATGTGGCTTACACCAGCGTGCTCAAGCGGGCCGTCAAAACCCTGTGGGTGGCGCTGGAAGACATGGACCTCATGTGGATTCCCATTCACCATAGCTGGCGTTTAAACGAACGGCATTACGGGGCGCTTCAGGGCCTCAACAAGACCGAGACCGTGGAAAAGCACGGCATGGAGCAGGTAAAGATCTGGCGGCGGAGCTACGACGTGCCGCCCCCGCCCCTGACACCCGATGATCCTTATTTCCCCGGCAGGGACCCGCGTTATGCCAACGTGCCTCGGGCCGAACTGCCTCTCACTGAATGTCTCAAGGACGTGGTGGCCCGTTTTCTGCCGCTGTGGCGCGAAACCATCGCACCGGCGGTCATGGACGGGCAGCGGGTGATCATCGCGGCCCACGGCAACAGTCTGCGGGCCTTGGTTAAGCATCTGGACAACATCAGCGACGACGAGATCGTGGGCCTGAATATTCCCACCGGCATTCCCCTGGTGTATGAGCTGGAAGACGACCTGCGGCCCATTCGCCATTATTACCTGGGCGACCCGGAGAAAATCCAGGCGGCCATCCAGTCGGTGGCGGATCAGTTGAAAAGAAAGAGTTAGTTCAAGGTCCAAGGTTCAAAGTTCAAGGTTGAGACCTCTGCGAAACAAAGGTCTATAAATAGATGCTGTGCTGCATGGTATT
>JASEFS010000003.1 GCA_030018495.1 Deltaproteobacteria bacterium
ACCAAGAAAAAGGAAAAAACCCCGGAAGGCGGCAAAGACGAAAACGTCTTCGATATCGAACAGGGCGTGTGCATTTCTCTCATGGTGCGCCAGCCGGGGTTGGAGCAGAAAGTCTTTCATGCCGATCTGTGGGGCAAACGGCAGGGCAAATATCGCACTTGTATGGAGATGGAGTTTGGAGAAGTTTCCTGGAATCAAATACAGCCGAAAAGCCCTTTTTATCTGTTTGTTCCCCAGGATGAATCATTGCGCGCCGAATACGAGAAGGGGTGGAAGATTACGGATATTTTTCCGATTAATTCGGTGGGGATTGTTACTGCCCGGGATGAATTGACCATTCAATTCACCCGCAAAGAACTGCGAAAGGTTATTGATGACTTTTCGAGTCTGCCCGCAGAGGAGGCCCGTAGAAAATATGATTTGGGCTCCGACGTTAGAGACTGGAAAGTGCATCTTGCGCAGGAAGATTTGAAAAATAGCGGCTTAAAAGACGATAATATAGTTTTTCTAACTTACCGTCCTTTTGATATTCGCTTCACATATTATACGGGCAAATCCCGAGGATTCCATTGCATGCCGCGCGGTGAAGTGATGCGACACATGCTGGCTGGGAAAAACATGGGTATTTGCTGTCCTCGGGGTCAAGAGATCCGCGGTGGTTGGGAGCATGTATTCATAACCGAACAAATTATTCAACATCATACTGTATCCATGAAAGAGGTGAATTATCTTTTCCCCCTCTACCTTTACAACAACCCCGTATATAAAGAACAAAATATGAACCAGAATAAATATCTTTTCGTTGATGAACCCCAGGCTCAATACAAGCTGCGCCGAGAGAACTTTAAGACTGAGTTCCGTCAATTCATCGATGAAAAATACGGTCATCATTACGAGCCGGAGGAAATTCTGGGCTATATCTACGCGGTGCTGCACAGTCCCGCCTACCGGCAGAAGTATGCCGAGTTTCTGAAGAATGATTTTCCTCGAATTCCTTTTGTAGACGGCCGCCGGATATTCGAGACACTTGCCGGGCTGGGCTGGAGGCTGGTGCAGGCGCATTTGCTGAAAGACGTCCCCGAGACCTTGAAGGTGGACATCACCAAGGGCTCCGATGCGGTGGAGAAGCCTTTGTATGATGGGGCCAGGCAAAGGCTTTATATCAACGCGGAACAATATTTCGAGCCGGTGCCGGAGGACGTCTGGAACTTTCACATCGGCGGCTACCAAGTCCTGGACAAATACCTGAAGTCCCGCAAAGGCCGCCGGGTTTCTTTGGATGAAAAGGAAAACATCATCAACGTGGTCAACGCGCTGCGCTTCACCATTGACGCGATGCAGCAAATTGACGAAATTTGGCGGCAGTAAACCGCATATCGAGGCCGCGAGGGAGCTAAATCCAGTTATTTTTTAATGGCCGTGTGCCGGTTTGAACAGCTTGACAACCCGCGGCCTTAATGGTAGCTAGCAACAGAATCCAGGAGCGAGAAGTGCGCCATGGCTGCTGATGACCGGATAAAGCGAGCGGCTGAAGAAGACGAGGATATCATCCTTCTCACCGATATCGTGGAAGAGCCTCCCAGCGAAGTGGTCCTGGAAATCGAGCCCGGTGAGGCAAAGCTGGACTCTCTTTTTCTCGGGGAATCGGCTTCCGAGGTGCCTTCGGGCCCGGCGGCCCCGGACGAAGACCTGGATGATTTTCTGGCTTCCCTGAAAGACGATGGCTTGAGCGCGCCGGCCCCTGTCGGGAGCTCCCCTGCCGCGCCGGCTGCCCAGTCGCCGCTTTTTTCCCAAGCCGAACTTGAGGAAGCCGTGCGCCGGGAGGCGGCCTCATTTCTAAGCGAAGACCGCCTCAACGCCATCCTCCGGCAGGTGATTCAGGAAAAGGTGGAAAATTTGAGCGAGGCGCTGCTGGCCCAGGTGGCCCGGGAAGTGATGGAACGGAAAGTGTCCGGTCTTCTGAAGCAATTGGCCGCCGCAGAGGAGTAGCGATTGCCGGGAAAAATTGTATAATTCCTTGACTTGAGAGTTATCGGGGCACCCTTGGTGCTTTTTTCATTTACACCGTTTTCATGAAGAACATTGACTGATATGTCCGATTTTCTGGAAAAGGTCTACGACCCTCAGCGCATTGAAGAAAGGTGGTATAAATTCTGGGAAGAGGCCGGCTTTTTCAGGGCCGCGGCCGACGGCAGCAAGCCTCCCTATTGCATCGTCATCCCCCCGCCCAATGTCACCGGTTCCCTGCACATGGGCCATGCCTTGAACAACACCCTCCAGGACATCCTCATCCGCTTCAAGCGCATGCAGGGCTTTGACGCCCTGTGGATGCCGGGCACCGACCACGCGGGCATCGCCACCCAGAACGTGGTGGAGCGGATGCTGGCCGCGGAAGGCAAGGACCGCCATGAGCTCGGCCGGGAAGCCTTCATAGAGAGGGTTTGGAAGTGGAAAGAGGAATCCGGCGGCACCATTATCAAGCAGCTCAAACGGCTGGGCTGCTCCTGCGATTGGTCCCGGGAGCGCTTCACCATGGACGAAGGCCTCTCCCGGGCGGTGCGCGAGGTCTTTGTGCGCCTCTACGAAGAGGGCCTCATCTATAAAGGGGATTACATCATCAACTGGTGTCCCCGCTGCCAGACGGCTCTGGCCGACCTGGAAGTGGAGCATGACCCGCATGAGGGCTTCCTCTACCATATAAGGTACCCGCTGGTGGGGCGGGAAGGCGCCATAACGGTGGCCACCACCCGTCCGGAAACATTGCTGGGGGACACCGCGGTGGCGGTGAATCCCGAAGATAAGCGCTATAAGCCTTTCCATGGGGCCTCTGTGCGCCTGCCGGTCTTGGGCCGCATAATTCCTGTGATCACCGACCCGTATGTCTCCATGGAGTTCGGCACCGGGGCCTTGAAAATCACCCCGGCCCACGATTTGAATGACTTCGAAGTAGCCCGGCGCCATGGTTTGCCGGCGGTCAGGGTCATTGACGAGAGGGGGGTCATGACCGGAGAAGCCGGGAAGTACGCGGGAATGGACCGCTTCGGCTGCCGGGAAAAGATCGTCAAAGAACTGAAGGGCGACGGCCTCCTGGAAAAAACGGAACGCTACCATGTTCCCGTAGGGCACTGCTACCGTTGCCGCACTATCGTGGAGCCCATGCTCTCCAAGCAGTGGTTCGTTGCCGTCAAGAGTCTGGCCGAGCCGGCCATGGCCGCAGTGCGGGAAGGCAGAATCAGACTTATCCCCCCCGCCTGGGAGAACAGCTTCTTTGACTGGATGACCAACATCAGGGACTGGTGCATATCGCGGCAGATTTGGTGGGGCCACCGCATCCCGGCCTGGACCTGCGCCGCGTGCGGCAAGGAAATCGTCGCCCGGCAAGAGCCCAAGGTGTGCCCCGGCTGCGGCGCCGCCGACCTAAACCAGGAAACCGACGTGCTGGATACCTGGTTCTCCTCGGCCCTGTGGCCGTTTTCCACCCTGGGTTGGCCCGACGATACTCCTGAATTGAAACTGTTTTATCCCACCTCCGTCCTGGTCACTGCGTTCGACATCCTGTTTTTCTGGGTGGCCCGCATGATGATGATGGGCCTGCATGTGATGGAAGAGGTGCCTTTCCGGGAGGTGTACATTCACGCCCTGGTGCGCGACCCGGAAGGCCAGAAGATGAGCAAATCCAAAGGCAATATCATTGACCCCCTGGATTTGATGGATCAATACGGCACCGACGCGTTCCGCTTTTCCCTGGCCGCGTTCGCGGCCATGGGCCGGGATATCCGTCTGTCCGAAGAGCGCATCACCGGCTACCGGAATTTCGTCAACAAGGTCTGGAACGCCAGCCGTTTCACTTTGATGAACTTGGGGGATTTTGACCCCGAGGCGGGCCCGGATGACCTGCCCCTGACTACCACAGAGGCCTGGATCACCAGCCGCCTGCAGCAGGTGAGCGCCGCTGCGGTCAGGCACCTGGACGCTTATGACTTCGACCAGGCGGCGCATGTGCTTTATCAATTTACCTGGCACGAGTTCTGCGACTGGTACCTGGAATTCATCAAGCCGGAATTGGCCGCGGCTGACGACCCACAGGCGCGCCGCCATACCCAGCGTGTCCTGGTGGAAGTTCTGGGGAACATTTTGAGGCTCCTGCATCCCTTTATGCCCTTTATTACCGAAGAGATCTGGCATAAGCTGCCCGGCGCCCAAGGCAGCATCATGGTGGCCCCGTTTCCGAGCCCGGATGACAGCCTGGTGAACCCTGAAGCCGAGGCCGAAATGGAGCTGGTCATGGCCTGCATCACCAGCATCCGCAACATGCGGGCCGAAATGAACGTGCCGCCGGCCTCACAGGTGAAGATCCTGGTTTACAGCCCTGACCGGAAGCTTTTGGAGATCTTGCAGGGGCATGCCCGCGTCATGGGGCTCCTGGCCCGGGTGAACGCCATGGAGTTTGCCCCCGGCCAGCCGCCTCCGCCGGCCTCCGCCACTGCGGTTATTGCCGTGCCTGAAGCCATGCAGGACAGGCTGGAAGGAGGCACCAAAAGTCTGGAGCTTGTCATGCCCCTGGCCGGTATCATTGATTTCCGGGAGGAGGAGCGCCGTCTGAACCGGGAAATGGACAAGCTCTCCCGGGATCTGGCCCAGGCCCAGAAAAAGCTCGCCAATGAGGACTTCCTGGCCAAGGCCCCTCCCGACGTGGTGGAAAAGGAAAAAGAACGCCTCCAGACCTGCACGGAAAAACTCACCAAGCTGAAAAACCACCAGAAGCGCCTGCGGGAGTTTGCGCCCTAAGCGGCTCCCAGGCCAGGCTAAGACGCGGGAGGCCTTTATGCCGGATAACCGCAGCGTTTGCCCGATTCCCTATTTGGGCTATTGCGTTTATGAGCGCTGCAATTTCTGGGACGAAGAAGCCAAGGAGTGCACCGGCCTTTGTTTTTCGGACTATTCTCCGGCTGACGACCAGAACCGGCATTGGTTGGACAGCCCCTGCACCATTTACTGGACTGAAGACAACGATTAATTTAAATGCGGGCAATGGCCCACCGCTCGACTTTAACCAAAAACCAGAAACCAAAAACCAAAAACTGTTCTAAATATGTGCGTCATAGATTTTTCGCTTAAAACCTCTGCAGAGTTCACCCCTCAGGTGGACCGCCTTATTCAACTGGCCCTGGAGGAGGACATCGGCCGGGGCGACGTTACCACTCAGGCTCTGATTCCGCCGGAAAAGAAGGGTGCGGCCCAAGTCCGGGCCAAGGAGCGGCTGGTGGCGGCGGGTCTGCCGGTGGCCGCCCGGGTCTTCATGAAGCTGGACCGGGAGGTGCATTTCCTGCCCATGGTCCGGGAAGGCCAGGAGGTGGAGGCCGGCGCGGTGCTGGCCCAACTCAGGGGGCCGGTGGCCTCCATCCTCACGGGCGAGCGGGTGGCCCTGAATTTTCTCATGCGCCTATCGGGCATCGCTACCTACACCCGCCAAGTGGTGGCTGCGGTTCAAGACTTTCCCGTCGCCGTGGTGGATACCCGCAAAACCACCCCCGGTTGGCGCGTCCTGGAAAAGTACGCGGTCAAAGTGGGCGGGGCCAAGAATCACCGCTTCGGCCTTTTTGACGGGGTGCTTATCAAGAACAATCACCTCACCGCGGTGGGGTCCATCACCGAGGCCGTGCGCCGGGCCCGGCAACAAACCCACCAACTCCTCAAGATCGAAGTGGAGGTCGCCGATCTGAAGGGGCTGGCCGAAGCCTTGGCCGCGGGCGCGGATATCATTATGCTGGACAACATGGCCGACGCTGACCTGCTGGAGGCCGTCAAGCTTACCCAAGGCCGGGCCCTGCTGGAAGCTTCCGGTGGCATGACCCTAGAGCGCCTCCCCCAAGTGGCGGCCACGGGGGTCAACTGCATTTCCATGGGCGCCCTGACTCACAGCGCCCCCGCGGTTGATATCCATCTGCTGCTCGTCAGCTGAACTTCCCCCGGCTCGCCCGTCTAAGCATCCAATCTCAAATCCAGCCGCCGGTTTCCCTTTCGTCAATTTTGCCGCTTCAGCGGCACCGTTGAGAGCTTATGCTCATTTCAATCATTGATTTAAGTCTCTGGAAGAGTTGTAAAATTTGGGCCTAAGCCCTTTCCTGCCTATTGACAGATTTTTTTTGGGGCTTAATGAATTTTTGTCTGAAGGCAAAGAAGTGAAAACTTCTTTACGAATTTTGCATTAAAGGAGGAATTCTTAAAGATTTTAGGAGGATACTACCTCTTTCAAAAGATTTCACTTGGAGATTATGGGGGATGCTTTATGAAAAAATCAGGTGCGGTAGCGGTAATGGTGCTTTTGGCGGCCCTGTCGGTCTTGCCGGGTTCAGCCGAAAGCGATGTGTACATCGAAGGCTACATGGGGGGCGGGACGGTGCACGATACTTCCACTCCCATTGGTATCGGCGGAGCCTTCCCTGATACGCCCGGGAAAATTAACTCCTTTTTTACGGGCGGCGTAAAACTGGGGACCTGGTTTGACCGCACCGGCTTCATGGCCGGTAGTAATTGGCCGGAATGGACCAAATACCTGGGCTTCTATTTCGATTTCAATTATCACAACATCGATTTTGACACGCAAACCCTCGGCGGCATTCCCGGCGTTGATTGGAGCAGCAGGGGCAGAGCGGCCACTTTGGCTTTCATGTTTGCCGCCCGTTACGGGTTCATGCCTGATTCCGCAGTGCCTTTCGGCCGCGTCCAACCCTATCTGGCAGTGGGCCCAGCCGTGGTCTTTTCCTGGCAGGAACCGACGATTGTGGGTTTGTCTGCGGGAAATAAATCCTCTACCGACCTCGCGCTGGCAGTCGAAGCAGGGATTCGCTTTATGGCCCTTAAGAACGTTTCCCTTGACCTGTCCTTCAAGTACCGTTGGGTCGAACCGAAGTACGACTATGATTTTGGGGGAATCCCGGTGACGCTGGACCCCACCTACCACATTTTCATCGGCGCGCTGGGTGCAGCCTATCACTTCTAAAATCCGATCCTGCCCCCCGACTTGTCAAGGCGGCCTCCGGGCCGCCTTTTGTTTTTTGATTTCGGATCCTTCGTCGGTTGGAATCACACCGTCTGCTTGTCTAAGCCTCGCAAAAAATGATATGGTGTGAGCCGTGCTTTCTGGTGAAAGCCCAGGTTTTGGCCTTTTTATAGAGCATTTTTCTGCTCGATTGACCGAAAACCGAAAACTGAAAACTGAAAACCAAAAAACCGTCTTTAAATGTTTTTCCAGCAGCTCATCAACGGCCTCACCACCGGCTCGGCCTATGCCCTGATCGCCCTGGGCTACACCATGATTTACGGTATCCTGGGCTTGATCAACTTCGCCCAGGGTGAAATCTACATGTGCGGGGCCTTTGTCGCGGTACTGCTTTTGGCCACCGGAAAGGTGAATTTCATCACGGCCTTTGCCGCCGGCATGGGGTCCGCGGCCCTCCTGGGTGTGGTGCTGGAGCGGGTGGCCTTCCGCCCGCTGCGCGGCGCTCATCCCCTGGTGCCGCTCATCAGCGCCATCGGCGCCTCCATCTTCCTCCAGAGTCTGGCGCTGCTCCTCTTCGGTCCCAACAACCGGCCCTTTCCGGTGCAGTTTGAGTTCCACACCATAACTGTCGGAGACGTGGTGATCTCCGCGCTGCAAGGGGCCATTCTCCTGGCGGCCCTGATTTTAATGGCCCTGTTGATGCTTTTTGTGCGCTATACCAGGTATGGCAAGGCCATTGTGGCCTGCGCCCTGGACCGGGACACGGCCCGCCTCATGGGCATCAATGTAGACCGCATGGTGGCCTTGACCTTCTTAATCGGCAGCGCCTTGAGCGGGGCCGCCGGAATTATGATGGCCATTTACTACAACGCCACCTACCCCCGCATGGGCCTGTTGCCCGGCCTCAAGGCCTTCAGCGCCGCCATCCTGGGCGGGGTGGGCAACATCCCTGGCGCCATCCTGGGGGGCCTGCTCCTGGGTGTGGCCGAAAGCCTGGGGGCCGGTTATCTGTCCTCAGGCTATAAGGACGCCATTGCTTTTGTCATCCTGATCCTCGTCCTGTTGATCCGACCTCAGGGCATTTTAAAGGGGAAGGGCCATTAAATGCGGTTTTCAGTTTTCAGTTGTCAGTTTTCGGTTAAAAAATCAGGAGCAGCCCTAAGCCTGTGGTCATATTCATTTTTGCCTTTTGCGCCTTTCCCCTTTTCGCCCTTGGTAAAACTATCTACTCGTTCCCAAGTCGCCCATGGGAACGAGACTAAAACTGAAAACGGAAAACCGAAAACTGAAAACTGTCTTTAAGAAATGACTGCCTACATCCTGCACCTGGCCATCATGGCCGGCATTTACATCATCCTGACCATCAGCCTGAACCTGATAATCGGCTACGCGGGCCAGGTATCCTTGGGCCATGCCGCTTTTTACGGTATCGGCGCGTACGTCTCCACCCTGGCGGCCCTCAACTGGGGGCTGCCGTTCCCCGTAGCCCTGGTCCTGGCCATCCTGTTGGCAGGCGCCTGTGGTTTGGCCCTGGGCCTGCCCACCCTCCGGCTGAAAGAGGACTACCTGGCCATCGTCACTTTAGGATTCGGCGTCATTGTGGACCTTATCCTCCTTAACCTGGACATCACCGGCGGGCCGGACGGCATCGGCGGCATTCCGGCCCCCGTGTTTTTCGGCGTGAGCTTCCGGGCCAAACCCCTCTACCTCATCCTGGTGGGACTGATGGTCTTATTCACCCTGGTCCTCACCCTCCGCCTGGTGCACTCTTACCACGGGCGGGCTCTCAGGGCCATCCGGGACCACGAAGTCACCGCCCAGGTCATGGGCGTCAACACGCCGGCTTATAAAATCGCGGTGTTCACCCTGGCCGCGGGCCTGGCCGGCCTGGCGGGCTCGCTGTATGCCCACTACATCAGCTTTATCAACCCGGAAACCTTCGGGCTGCATACTTCCATCCTGGTGCTGTCCATGGTCATCCTGGGAGGCATGGGCTCCATTGTCGGCTCTTTGTTGGGAGCGGTGACCCTGACCGTGGTCCCGGAACTCTTCCGCCGCTTCCACGATTACCAGGATTTGGCCTATGGCGCGCTCCTGGTGGCTCTCCTCATCTGGCGGCCCCAGGGACTCCTGGGAGGCGGCAAAATGAGTTTGAAATTTATTACCAGGAGAGAATAGTTTTAAAATTCAAGGTGCTAAACAGGCCATGGTTTTTCACCGAAAACCGAAAACCGAAAACCGAAAACGGTTTTTATGCTGACCCTGAAAAGCGTCCAAGCCGGGTATGGCCGCCTGCCGGTGCTGAAGGGCATTTCCCTGCACGTCCGGGCCGGCGAAGTGGTGACCCTGATCGGGGGCAACGGCGCCGGCAAGTCCACCACTTTGCGGGCCATATCGGGCCTGCTGCCCATCTGGCGCGGCTCTGTGGAATTTAATGGCCTTAACCTGGCGCGCCTTACCCCTGAAAAAGTCGTCGCCCAGGGCTTGGCTCTTGTGCCGGAGGGCCGCCGGGTTTTCGCCACCCTGAGCGTCAACGCCAACCTGGAGCTGGGGGCCTTTCACCGCCATGACAAAAAGCAGGTGCGCCGGGATTTGGAAGAGGTCAAGGAGCGCTTCCCCATCCTGCGGGACCGGGCGCACCAGGCGGCCGGGACCTTAAGCGGCGGGGAGCAGCAGATCCTCGCCATAGGCCGGGCCCTGATGGCGAGGCCCAAGCTCTTGATGCTGGATGAACCCTCCATGGGCCTGGCCCCGCGCATGGTGGCCCAGGTCTATGCCATTCTCCGGAAACTGAAAGCCGACGGCACCACCATCCTGCTGGTGGAACAAAACGCCCGGGCCGCGCTGAAGCTGGCCGACCGGGGCTATGTCATTGAAACCGGGCGCATTATTTTGCAGGGGCCCGCCGCGGAACTTCAGGAAGACCCGGAAATGCAGCGGGCCTACCTGGGCAAGGGCTATCGCGAGGTGTGGGAATGAATCTAAGGAGAAAAGGGGAAAAGGGCAAAAGGCGAAAGGGAAACTTTTTTCTTTCCAAGCCTAAACCTTTCCCCTTTTCCCCTTTTCGCCTTTTCCCCCTTTCTTCCAGTGGCGGTGTTGCCTCATGAGCCTCCTAACCGTCGACTCCCTTTGCAAATACTTCGGCGGCGTCAAGGCCGTGGACGGTGTGAGTTTTGAGGTGGAGAAAGGCGAAATCCTGGCCCTCATCGGCCCCAACGGCGCGGGCAAGACCACCTGTTTCAACGTGGTCAACGGCCTCCTGCCGCCTTCGGCCGGCCGGGTGTTCCTGGAGGGGGAAGACCTCACAACCCTGCCTCCTTATCGCCGGGCCCGGCTGGGCTTGGCCCGGACTTTCCAGAACATCCAGCTCTTCGGCGGCATGAGCGTCATGGAAAATGTGCTGGCCGGCGGGCATTTGCGCCGCCGGACCGGCACGCTTGCGGCCCTGCTGCCTCTGCCGGGGGTCCGCCAGGCCGAAGCCCGGGCCCGGGAGCAGGCGCAAGAGTGGCTTAATCTGGTGGGGCTGGCGGACAAGGCCGATTGGCCCGCCGACGCCCTGGCTTACGGCGAGCAGCGCCGCCTGGAAATCGCCCGGGCCCTGGCGCAGCAGCCCAAACTTCTGCTTCTTGATGAACCCGCGGCCGGCCTCAATCCCCGGGAGACCGAAGACCTGATGGCCCTGCTTGCCAGCCTTCGGGACCTGGGCATCACCCTGTTCATCATCGAACATGATATGAACCTGGTCATGGGGCTCAGCGACCGCATCGTGGTTCTGGACCAAGGCCGGATCATAGCCGCCGGTGTGCCCAAAGAGATCAGAAACAACCCCCGGGTTATCGAGGCTTACCTGGGGCGGGAAGAGGAAGAGGAGACTTAGTCCTTGCTAGGACTAAGACCGCTAAACGCCCTTGGCGTTCTTAGCGTCTTGGCGTGACCCCTTACCGGAGGAACCATGTCAATTTACGATCCGGAAGCCGAACAGGCAGACCGTGGGGAACTTTCCCAGATCCAGTTGGAGCGCCTCCAGGCCACCCTCCACCGGGTGTATAAGAATGTCAAATTTTATAAAAAGCGCTTCGACGCTCTGGGGTTCCTGCCGGAGGACTGCCAGTCGCTGGAGGACTTGAGCCGCCTGCCCTTCACCACCCGGCATGACCTGGCGGCCAGCTATCCCTACGAAATGTTTGCCGTGCCCTTAAGGGAGGTGGTGCGCATCCATTCCTCCACCGGCAGCCCCGGCAACCCCATCGTCATGGGCTACACCTGCCGGGACTTGCGCCATTGGGCCAAGCTTGCGGCCCGGGTCATCACCGCCGCGGGGGTGGACCGGGACGACGTCGTCCAGGTGACGTTAAGCTACGGCTTGCTCACCAGCGCCTTCGGCCTGCACTACGGGGTGGAGCTTCTGGGCGCTTCCGTCATCCCCACCGGCCCCGGCTCCACCGCCCGCCAGGTCCAGATCATGCGGGATTACCGCACCACCGTCCTGGTCAGCACCCCCGGCTATGCCCTGGTCATCGCCGACATGCTGGATGAAATGGGGGTGGACGCCAAAAACCTCCACCTCAAGGTGGGTATGTTTGCGGGCGAACCCTGGACCGAGGACATGCGCCGGGAGATCGAGGCCCGCCTCTTTCTCACCGCGGCGGACAATTACGCCTTGAGCGAAGCCATGGGGCCGGGCGTGGCCGGCGAGTGCCAGCACCGCGCCGGCATGCATATCAACGAGGACCACTTCTTCCCGGAAATCATCAATCCGCGCACCGGCGAACTCCTGCCCGCCGGGGAGCTGGGCGAGCTGGTGCTCACCACCATCTCCCGGGAGGCCACCCCTCTGGTGCGCTTCCGCACCGGGGACCTGACCCGCCTGGATTACGCCCCCTGCCCCTGCGGCCGCACCCTGGCCCGCATGAGCCGCATCGCCGGGCGCTGCGATGAAGTGGTCGTGGTCAAGGGCATCGCCATCTTCCCGGAGCGGGTGGGCCAGATCATCAAAGGCTTTTCCGGGGATGAGCCGGTCTACCAACTGGTGATCACCCGGGAAGGCCCGGTGGATAAACTGGCGATCAAGGTGGAGGTCCGGGAGTCCCTGTTTTTTGACAAAATGACCCTGCAGCGGGAACTGGTGCACAAGCTCACCCAGCGCCTCACCCAGGGCATCGGCGTCCAGCCCCAGGTGAAACTCGTGGAGCCCAACTCCATCACCAGGGAACAGGAGACCTCGCCGTTGGTGATTGATTTGCGGCAATAGAATCTCGAACCTCAGAGCCAATCCTTTATTTTTCTTGAGTCCATGAGCGGCAAGAAGTCAACCGATTCAACAAATATTTTACCGAAGCCAAAAAAGCCAAGTGGCACAGGCGTCCCGCCTGCGGAAAGGACCCACAGTGCCAACCCTTTTCTCTTTGAGTCCATGACCGGCAAGAGACCGACCAATGCCCCAAAAAATTTGCCGGAGGCAAAGAAGTCAGATGGCACAGGCGTCCCGCCTGTGCAAACTTTTCAAGCCACCCGAAGAAACCTCCCCCATCTCCAGGAACCCGGCAGCGTATACTTCATCACCTGGCGCTGCCGGGGTGGCCAACTTCTCTCCCCCGATGCACCACTGCATTGGATGCCCTTCTTTATTGGGATGATAAAAAATGGCGGGTGTATGTGGCAGTCATTATGCCTGACCATGTCCACCTCCTGGCCCAGCCACTCCCCAGTCCTCAGGGCGGGGCTTTCAACCTGGCCGAGATAATCCACAGTGTGAAAAGGTTCAGCACTCACCAAATCAATAAATACCGGGGCGGCCATGGCTCCCTCTGGCAGGATGAACGCTATGATAGAATTGTCCGGGATGATGCGGAATTCCTGGAGAAATGGAACTACATCAGGAGCAATCCAGTGAAAGCCGGTCTGGCTGAACACCCCGGAGATTACCCCTGGCTCTATGAGCGGGGCCAGGAAAAGGGGCACAGGTGAGGACACCTGTGCCACCAGGCTCTCTTGATTATTGTTGACTTGCTTTGCTCTTGAGACTTTGTTAGCATGTGATAGGGGGAGAAAAAATCCGCAACCTTATTCCCCTTTTGAATTTATTAAACCAAAACAATCGGCGCAGACATTCAAGTAACAGAGCAAGATGCCAAATAACAAATAGCCCCGGTGGCACAGGTGTCCTCACCTGTGCTCTATGTAGGAAACATAATGGTAGATTTAATAGATGATGATAAATTGACCCCAAGAGATAAAATTGAAATTGCCTTTCAGGCTGGTCTTCAATTAATCCCTTGTGGATTAGGAGGAGCACTTTCAAGCATATATTTTGGAATAAAACAAGAAAAGCGGTTCAAAAGAATTGAACTTTTTTATTCTGAAGTTGCAAATGAATTAATAAAATTAAAGGAAAATGATTTAAAGGAAATTAGAGATAGAATTGACTCTTTAAATATTTATGAAAAAGAATCTCTCTCTGCAATTATTGAGGAATTAAACGATAAAATTGAGAGGGAGCACATATTTATTAAAATAACGTATTTCAAGCAATATTTCTTAAATATATTAAAAAATCCAAACTTCCATGATGAATTTGATGAAAAAAAATATTTTCTTAATATTATTAGTTCAATGACTATAATTGAATTTAATGTCTTAGCATTTCTCTATACTCAAAAAGAAAAAGTAAACGTTGGGGATATACCGATGGGAAAAGTTGATCCCTTCGCAATAATTGGAGCTGTCGAAAGGTTGAAATCTTTTGGGTTTATAAAGTCATACCCAACCTATAGTTCTCTTGCTGGTGATTTATTTAAGGAACAAATACAAATAAGTTCTTTTGGGCTGAAATTTGGCAGACTATGTCTCCACTGAGTATCAACCATGCGACCATCCTGGAATGAATACTTCATGCTCATCGCCAAGCTGGTGAGCACCCGGAGCACCTGCAACTCCCGCCCCACGGGCGCGGTGCTGGTGAAGGAGCGCCAGATCCTGGCCACGGGGTACAACGGCAGTATGCCGGGCGCGCCTCACTGCATCGACCAAGTGATGCCCGACGGCAGCCCCTACTGCCACCGGCGGGCCTTGCAGATCGCGGATATGGACAAGTACAACTTCTGCCGGGCCTCCCACGCCGAAGCCAACGCCATCGCCCAGGCGGCCAAACACGGCATCGCCATCAAAGGGGCGAGCCTCTACGTCACCCTGGAGCCCTGCTACGTCTGCATCAAGCTCCTGGCCACCGCGCAGATCGAGCGGGTCTTCTTTGAGCTCTCCTACGATTCCCGGGACGAAGTCAGGGACAAATACTGGAAACAGGCCGTGGAGGAGGCGGGCTTCAAGGAGTACCGGCAGCTTGCCATCACCCCCGAAGCCCTGGCCTTTGTGCTGCCGAATCTCAAGCAGGTGACTTCGACCAGGCGGCTGCCCGCCACCGAGAGCGTCAGCGAGCGCCGCCTTATCGGCGCGGTGGAGTCGGATTAAGCGCTGGCGCGGCAATTTCGATATTGGTATGGTGTTCCGGAAATCGGGCAGCCCACAAAATCTCTTGAATTATCAATGCATTTGTGCTTATCATAGGAACATAACCTATGGGCACAGAGGAGAGAGCAACGCCCGCTTGCTGAGTTAACGAGTCTCGGGGGAGATTCTTGGAGGCGCTCGGCTTGGCCGAAACGGCCGTCTGAGCCCTAACGCACCGGCCTGAACCGATCTATCACCGAAAACTGTGAGCCGAAACAACGCCACCAAAAAGGGTGCCAATTCCCGCAAAGGGAAACAGAAGGCCTCGCCGGAAACCCTTGAGCCTGCGTCCTGGCAGCGGCGCCTGGGCCAGGAGATGGCCGCGCTGCTGCTTCTGGGGCTGGGGGTGTTCTGTTTTTTGGCCCTGATCACCCATAATACCGAGGACGCTTGGGGCCTCCTGTCGGTGTGGTCCGCTCCCGGTGTGCACAACGGCGCGGGGAAGGCCGGGGCCGTGGCTTCTGGCGCCCTGATTTGGCTGCTGGGTTTGGCCGCGTTCTGGACGCCCCTGATTTTTGTGGGCCTGGCCTGGCAGTCCCACCGCGCCGGCCTGGAAGAGCTCCGCTGGCTCCAGGGGCTGGCCGGAGCCGGGGTCCTGGTGGCCAATTCCGGCTTGCTGGCCCTGGTGCGGCCGCGGCTTCTTTGGGACAGCGGCTGGATTCATACCGGCGGCCGTCTCGGCGACCTGGCGGCCGTTAATTTGACCGGACTGCTGAACCGCCCCGGCGCATCCCTGGTACTGATTCTGCTTCTGCTCGTTGGTTTTATGGGCGCCACTCGGCTTTCTTATGCAGCCCTGTTAAGCCTCATCGGCCGGCAACTCAAACAGGCCTGGTTTCTGCTGCGGCAGCCGCGGCAGGAATGGGAGCCCGTCCCCGACCTGCCGCAGCAAGGCAGGGCCAGACAGCCGCTGATCGCCAAACCTCGCACTTTGGCCGATGAACCCGCGATCTCCCCGACCCCTCCGACAGGGGAGGCCGCGGCCGAGGCGGCCGCGCCCGCCCGGCGCAAGGCCGCGTCCGGCGGGAAATTCTCTCTTCCGCCCCTCGACCTCCTGGACCCGCCCGCACCCTGGAATCAGCAGGCGCAGGAAGGCCAGATGGTGGCCCAGGCCGAAAAGCTGGAGGACACCCTGCGCCATTTCGGGGTGGAGGGCAAAGTCACCGCCATCATTCCCGGCCCGGTGGTGAGCCGCTTTGAGTTGGAGCCCGCGCCGGGGGTCAAAATCAGCCGGGTGACCAATCTCGCCGATGACCTGGCCCTGGCCCTGAAAGCCCTGTCCATCCGCATTGTGGCCCCGGTGCCCGGCAAGGCGGTCATCGGCATCGAGGTGCCCAATCCCAAGCGCCAGGTAGTGGCCCTCCGGGAAATCCTGTCCGATTCAGCCTATCAAAAATCCGCCTCCCGGCTCACCATCGCCCTGGGCAAAGACATCATGGGCATGCCGGTGGTGACCGACCTGGCCCGGATGCCCCACCTTCTCATCGCGGGCGCCACCGGCAGCGGCAAGAGCGTGGGGCTCAATGCCATGATTCTCAGCATCCTCTACAAGGCCACCCCTGAGGAGGTGCGGTTTCTCCTGGTGGACCCCAAGCGCATCGAGCTTTCCACTTACGAAGGCATCCCGCATCTGCTGCATCCCGTAGTGGTGAGCCCCAAAGAGGCCACCACCGCGCTGCACTGGACGGTCATGGAGATGGAGCGGCGCTATGCGCTTCTGTCCGATATGGCGGTGCGCAATATCGACAATTACAATCAGAAGGTCCGGACCCTCAAGCCGGGACCCGGCGAGAGCAAGGACGATTTGCCCCGGCCCATGCCCTATATCGTGGTGGTCATCGACGAGCTGGCCGACCTGATGTTGGTGTCCTCCCGGGACACGGAAGAATACCTCATCCGGCTGGCCCAAAAAGCCCGGGCATCGGGCATCCACCTCCTGGTGGCCACCCAGCGTCCTTCCGTGGACGTCATCACCGGCCTCATCAAGGCCAATTTCCCCACCCGGGTTTCCTTCCAGGTGTCCTCCAAGGCCGATTCCCGGGTCATCCTGGACTTCGTGGGAGCCGAGCGCCTGCTGGGCATGG
The DNA here is from genome assembly GCA_030018495.1 of Deltaproteobacteria bacterium. Lineage (GTDB taxonomy): Bacteria > Desulfobacterota > Desulfobaccia > Desulfobaccales > 0-14-0-80-60-11 > DTHB01. The sequence goes on from JASEFS010000003.1 coordinate 16,594, forward strand.
GCGATATGCTCTTCATCCCCCCCGGCACCTCCCGCCTGAAGCGCATCCACGGCGCCTTTGTCACCGAGGACGAGGTGGTGCGGGTGGCGGAATTCCTCAAAACCCAAGCCGCGCCGGAGTTCGAGCCGGGCATCACGGAGATGAAGGAAAAAGAGCAGGAAGCCGAGGAGCTGGGCGACAAGGATGAGAAATACCAGGAGGCCGTGGAGCTGGTGGCCGAAACCCGCAACGCCTCCATTTCCATGCTCCAGCGCCGCCTGCGCATCGGCTACAACCGGGCCGCCCGCATCATCGAAATCATGGAGAAAGAGGGCCTGGTGGGCCCCTCCGACGGCGTCAAAGCCAGAGAAGTGTACGTTCCCCGCCGCTGATTTGCTGTCCCGAATTCAAGTTTCAGAATTCCCCCAAAAATTTAATCCTTAACTATTTTAATGTAAACCATGCTTAATTGATTGGTTGACAATTGTCTGGCGGTAGGAGATAACTTGTCAGCCATGCACTATTCGGATTGGGAAGAGATTTTTGGCTTAAGTTGGGCCGAACTGTGGCCCTGGCTGGGAAAAGCCAGCCGGGCCAGGGAAGCCTATTTCGGCCGCCGGGTGAGCCTTTGTGTCATCATCAACGCCAAGAGCGGCCTGTGCTCCGAGGACTGCGCCTTTTGCTCGCAAGCCGCCACCTCCAAAACAGAGGTTGCCAAGTACCCCCTGCTCTCCAAGGAAAGGTTGGTGGACGCGGCGCGAGCAGCTCACGCCCAGGGCGCAGCCCGGTTCTCCATCGTCACTTCGGGTAAAGGGGTGGTTTCCGTCAGAGAACAAGGCGAGATTCTCGCCGCGGTGGCCGCCATCCGGGAAGCCGCGCCCATCCGCGTCTGCGCCTCCCTGGGTTTGGCGGACCGCTCATTCCTTGAGGAATTGCAGGCCGCGGGGCTGTATCGCTTCCATCACAACCTGGAAACCGCGGCCTCCTTTTATCCCCGGATCTGTTCAACCCATGCGTATCAGGACCGGGTGGCCACCATCGCCGCGGCCAAAGACGCGGGCCTTAAGGTCTGCGTGGGGGGAATTTTTGGCCTGGGCGAAACCGTGGCCCAGCGCTATGAAATGGCTGAGGCTATAAAAGAATTGGGAGTTGACGCCATTCCCCTCAATTTCCTGCACCCCCTGCCGGGCACCCGGCTGGCGGACCGGCCCTTGCTGTCGCCCCTGGAGGCCCTGAAAATCATCATCGCCTTCCGCCTGATGTTCCCGGACAAGACCATCATTATCTGCGGCGGGCGGCAGCCGACCCTGCGGTCGCTGGCCCCTCTCGTCTTTGCGGCCGGGGCCAACGCCCTCATGACCGGGGACTATCTGACCACCAAGGGCCGCCTGCCGGAAGAGGACCGGCACATGCTGGCGGATATTGAGTTAGAGTTGGATATCGGGGAAGGGGACCAGGGGCCGACGGCCCCTGCCCCCTCCCCCGAACCCCCTCCCCCAACCCCGTAAGGAAGGGGTTGGGAGGGGAGCTTGAGGGGAGGGCAAGTGATTTGCTATCCCTTAAAAAGTATGATGCTGCCAACTTTACCAAAACTCAGGGGCCTCTTCGTCACCGGCACTGACACCAATGTGGGTAAAACCTGGGTGGCCGCGGGGTTGACGACGATTTTGCGCCAAAGGGGAGTCAAGGCAACCTATTTTAAACCCATCCAGAGCGGCTGCCGCGAGGAGGCGGGCCGCCTGGTGCCCACGGACGCCGGGCTGGCGAAAGAACTGGCAAGTCTACCGGAATCGCTGGAAGTACTCACGCCCGTCTGCCTGCGCCTTCCCCTGGCCCCCGGAGTGGCCGCCGGGCAGGAGGGGAAAAGCATCGATTTGGAGGCCGCGGCCGCGGCCTTGCGGGCGCTGGCCGGGCGCTACGATTTCCTGGTGGTGGAAGGCGCCGGTGGCCTTTATGTGCCCTTGGTCGGTACGGAATTCCTGGTTCTCGACATGATCCGCTGGCTGGGCCTGCCTCTCCTGGTGGTGGCCCGCGCGGGTCTGGGGACTATCAACCATTCAGCCCTCACCGTCAAGGCGGCGCAGCAGGCAGGAATTTCCGTGGCCGGGGTCGCCATCAACCGCTATCCTGCCAAGCCCTCTTTGGCCGAACAGACCAATCCAGGGGTGATAGAAGCGCTCACCGGCGTGCCTATCCTGGGACTTATCCCGGAAATTGCAGATCTGGACACTCCGGCGGGTCGGGCGCGTTTTCTTGCGGCGCTGGGGGAAATATGCTCACAGCCGGCTTGGGAGGAAGTTTTCGGAACCGCGGCGACTTGAAAGAACCTTAGCACGCATGACTGAACACGAATTCGCCAGGCTGGCGGCGGAAATGGCGGCCCTGGAGGCCCGGGCCTTGAGACGGCGGCTCACGGCCATCGATGAAGTATTGCCGGGAGGCCGGGTGCGGGTGGGCGGCCAAGTCCTGTTAAACCTCTCGTCCAATGATTACTTGGGCCTGGCCCAGGACTCCCGCCTCGTTGCGGCGGCTCAGGCTGCCGCGGAACATTGGGGAGTCGGGGCCGGGGCCTCCCGCCTGGTCACCGGGCATCTGGCCTTGCACGAAGCCGTGGAAGCGAAGCTGGCGGAATTTAAGGGCACCGGGGCCGCGGTTATCTTCAGCACCGGCTACATGACCAACCTGGGGGTGATTGCCGCGCTGGTGGGGCCGGGGGATCTGGTCTTTGGCGACCGCCTCAACCACGCCAGCATCTATGACGGCATCAAGCTCTCGGGGGCTGAACTCCGGCGCTTTCCTCATCGGGACATGGACCGCCTGGAAAACTTGCTCAAAGACGCGCCGGCAAAAAGAAAGCGGCTGATTATCACTGATTCCGTCTTTTCCGTGGATGGAGACCTGGCGCCGCTCAAAGACCTGGTGGAGTTGAAAGAACGTTACGGAGCTCTGTTGATGGTGGACGAGGCCCATGCCACCGGGGTTTTGGGACCCCGGGGCGCGGGCTTGGCGGAAGCCTTGGGTCTGACCGCCGGGGTGGACGTGCACATGGGCACCTTTTCCAAAGCTTTGGGCTCCCTGGGCGGCTATGTCGCAGGAGAACGGCGGCTGATCGACTACCTGCACAATAAGGCCAGGGCTTTCATTTATTCCACGGCCCTGCCGCCGCCGGTGCTGGGAGCCATTGACAAAGCCCTGGACATCGTGGCTAAGCATCCGGAAAAGCGGCATTACCTCCTGGATCAGGCGGAAATTTTCCGTCATGAGCTCACAATGGCGGGCTTTGATACTTTGGGGAGTGAAACCCAGATTATTCCGGTGCTTGCAGGCGACAACCCCCGGACCCTGGACTTCGCCGCCCGCCTGCGGGAGGAAGGCCTGATGGCGGTGGCGCTGAGGCCCCCCACCGTGCCCGTCGGGAAGGCCCGGGTGCGTTTCTCCCTGTCTGCGGCGCACTCCGTCCAGGATTTGACTCGCGCCAGGGAGACCATCGTCCGGGTGGGTCGGGGCATGGGCCTGATTTTATGACCCACCTGGTCCTGTTGCACGGCTGGGGCGCCACCGGCGCGGTTTGGCGGCGCCAGGCGGAGGCTTTGGGGAAAACCTGCAACATACACTCCCCGGACATCCCGGCCTGGAACGCTGCCTGGATACAGGATTTTTTGGGAAAGCTCCCCTTGCATCGCACGGTGGCTGTGGGCTGGTCCCTGGGCGGGATGCTGCTCTTGGAAGCCCTGGCTTGCAGCCGGCAACAACTGGCCGGCCTGATATTGACGGGAGTTCCGGCGGTTTTTTGTCGGCAGGAAGACCATCCCTGGGGCCAGCCCCCTGCCGCGGTGCGGGCCATGCGCCGGGGATTGAAGATGAATGTCCGTAAAGTTCTGGAAGATTTTGCCGGAGCCTGCCTGGCGGCCCAAGAGGCTGAATTCAAAGACGAGGTGAAGGCCCTGTTCGCCTCGGATGCCGCGGCAGATCATCTCGCCGCGGGCCTGGATTATCTGCTGGCCGCGGATTTGCGAAGCAGGCTGCCCAAAATTGCCAACGAGCCGGTTTTGGTGCATGGCGATATGGACGCCATAGTTCCGGCGGATCAGGCCGTTTATTTAAGCAAGCGCCTGCCCGGCTCCCGGCTGATTTTGCTGCCCGGCGTCGGCCACCTGCCGTTTGTTACGCAATGGTCGAGGTTTAATGAAATTTTAATAGAAACATTGGAAGCAGAATAACGGGGGTGATCTCCCCCCAATTCCTCTGCCAGCACGTTAATGCGGGAACACAGGCATCTTGCCTGTGAAGCACAGGCTGGAAGCCTGTGCTCCCGGTCTTTTGGAAGAGGGACAGAGATTTACGATCCTGACATAGTCCCCAAAATCAAAGAACTATGCATACCAAGCACGGCATCCGACGAAATTTTGCCCGGCGGGCGGCCACCTATGACGCCCATGCCCGGGTGCAGCGGCTTATGGCCGATGAACTCCTGCGCCTGATCGGTGACGCAGTGACCCAGGCCCAAAAAATTTTAGAGATCGGCTGCGGCACCGGCTATCTGACCAGGGCCTTACGCTGCCTGAATCCTCAGGCCTGGCTGGTGGCGGTGGATCTGGATGGGAGGCTGATTCGAACCGCCAGGAATAAACTGAACGGCGACCACCGCACCACCTGGCTGGTGGCCGACGGCGAGACCATGACCAGAGGCGCATTCAATCTGATCATCTCCAACTCCACTTTCCAGTGGTTCTGCCAGCCGGGCGAAACTCTGAAAACATGTGCAGAACGCCTGACTCCGGGAGGCACGCTGGCTTTCGCGGCCATGGGCCCCCGGACTTTCCACGAACTGGGCGCCTCGCTCAAAATTGCCGAGGCCGGGCGCGCAAGCCCCGTCGATATTCCCGCGGCCGGTTTTTTAGGCCGGGATGCTTGGGAGGACTTGCTTAAGCAAGCGGGCTTCGTCGAGGTCTGCACCGCCGGCCGGTTACTGGTCCTTGACTTTCCTTCGGTGCGGGACTTCCTCAAATCCATCCAGGCCACCGGGGCCACCAACCCTCACCCCCGGCCCTTTTCTAGCCGCGTGTTTCAGGCCATGCTGGCCGCATACCAGGAGCGCTTCGCCAAGAACGGCTCTATTCCCGCCTCCTATGAACTCATATGGGCCCTGGCCCGGAAGTAAATGGGCCGGGAAAAGTCTTCGACATAAATTTGCAGGCGAATTTGTGAGAAATTTCTGAAAATGTGGTAAAAATAATTTTTCGAACGCATTCACTCTTAACTAGCTGGGGCGGCTTCGCAAAGCCGACACCTTTTGCATAGAGGACACAAGGCGCATCTAAGACATGTCTGAGTTGCTCGCAGATCAGCCGGGAGAGCGCCGGCTTTTTTTAGGAAATGAGGCCATTGTGCGGGGGGCTCTGGAGGCCGGCGTGAGACTCGCGGCCACCTACCCGGGCACTCCGGCCTCTGAAATCGGGGACCGCCTGTATGTCGTTTCCCGGCAAACGGACCTTTACTTCGAGTATTCCACCAATGAAAAAGTGGCCCTGGAAGTGGCGGCCGGGGCCGCGGCTTCGGGGTGGCGGGCTTTGTGCTCCATGAAGCACGTGGGCCTGAATGTGGCCGCGGACGCGCTCATGACCCTGGGATATGTGGGTGTCAAAGCAGGCATGGTCATCGTCAGCGCCGACGACCCGTCGCTCTTTTCCAGCCAGAACGAGCAGGACAACCGCTATTACGCCAAATTGGCGGGCCTCCCCATGCTGGAGCCGGCCTCGCCCCAGGAAGCCAAGGACATGACCAGGGCGGCCTTCGAGCTCTCGGAAGAACTGGGGCTGCCCGTCATGCTGCGTACCACCACCCGCATCAACCACACCCGGGGCGCGGTGACCCTGGGACCATTGCCGTCAGCGCCGGGTAAAGCCGGGCGCTTCCAGAAAGACCCCTTCAATTTGGTGATGGTGCCCGCGGTGGCCCGCAAGGCCCATGCCAGGCTGGTGGAAAAGTATGACAGGGCCAGGGAGCAGGCTGAGGCTTCGCGGTTCAATACCATAACCGGTGAAGGCCCATGGGGCATCGCGGCCAGCGGCGTGGCCGCGGCCTACGTGCAGGACGCCCTCCTGGAGTTGGGCCTTAAGGATAAGGTGACGTTCCTGAAACTTGGTTTTACCCATCCGCTGCCCGCAAAGCTCGTAGGGGAGTTTTTGGCCCGGGTGGAAAAAGTCCTGGTGGTGGAGGAGCTGGAGCCTTTTTTAGAGGAGCATATCAAGGCAGTTGCTCAAGAGAGCGGCCTCACCCTGCCCATTCACGGCAAAGGCCGGGAGCTGTTCTCCCGCCTGTACGAGTACGACCCGGCCCTGGTGCGCGGGGTGGTGGCCCGATATTTCGGGGTTCCCGATGAACCCGGGAAGGCTTTGGCTCCGGCCGGGATTTTCGGGCAACCTTTGCCGGACCGGCCCCCCAATCTTTGCCCGGGCTGCCCGCACCGGGCCATGTATTACGCCGTCAAAATCGCCTTGCAGGAGCTGGGGGTGGAGGGGATTTTCCCCACGGACATCGGCTGTTACACCCTGGGGCTGCTGCCGCCGCTGTCCATGGCGGATTTTCTCATCTGCATGGGCTCGAGCATCACCACCGCCTGCGGCATCGCCCGGGCCACGGGCCGGAAAGTGGTGGCCTTCATCGGCGACTCCACCTTTTTCCACGCCGGCCTCACAGGCTTGGCCAATGCGGTGCACAACAATCATGATGTGCTCCTTATTATTCTGGATAACGGCACCACCGCCATGACCGGCCACCAGCCTCACCCGGGGGTCACCCTGACGCCGCCCGACTATCCGGGGCGGCCCATTGATATCGCCGGGGTGGTTAAGGCCCTGGGCGTGGAGCAGAGCCGGGTGGTGAACCCCTTTAAATACAAGGAATCTTTGGCGGCCACCAAGGAGGCCATCGCCGCCCGCGGCGTCAGGGTGCTCATCTCCCAGGCCCCTTGCCACCTTTACGTGCAAAGAATCAAAGGCAAAAAGTCCAAGGCCCGCTTCCAGGTGGTGGACGCGTGCGGCGACTGCCGCCACTGCCTGGACTACTTCGGCTGCCCGGCCATGTATGTGAAGCCCGATGCCGGTGTCTCCCAAATGTTCATTGACCATGACCTTTGCGCCGGCTGCGCCTTTTGCGTCCAGTTTTGCGAGTGCATCCGGCCGGTGAAAGGCAGTGCGCGGTAGTCAGTGGTTAGTGGTCAGCGGCCGGTCTGATAAATTTTGGGCGGGCGGTGCCAGCCCTACGACCCGTATAAAGTTTAGGGGGAACCCAAACCTTTTTTGAAAAATCAAGGTGAAGAAAAAGTAAAGATTGGTGGCACAGACTCCCGCCTGTGCAAATAATGCGGTTATAGAAGAAATTCAAATAGATATCTTCTAGCAATGTTTTGCTGGAGGACAAAATTTCAAATTATCGTCAGTGGTCGTAAGGTCTTAGGTGATGAGCACTACAGAAAACAGAAAACAGAAAACAGAAAACGTACGCATCTATCTCACCGGCGTCGGCGGACAGGGGACTTTGCTGGCCAGCCGTCTGCTGGGGGAAGCCGCGCTGGCCGCAGGATTTGAGCCCCTGGTCAGTGAAACCCACGGCATGGCCCAGCGGGGGGGCATCGTGGTCTCCACGGTGGTGTTGGGGGACCTGAAAAGCCCCATCATTTCTCCGGGCGAGGCCGACGTGCTTCTGGGCTTCGAGGCCCTGGAGACCTTCCGGGCCTTAAACTTCTGTAATCGCCGGACCCTGGTCATCGCCAACACCGGGGTCATTCCGCCCTATACTGTAGCCGTCGGCCAAGCCCAGTATCCGCCGGTCAGTCGGCTGGTGGCCCTCATGAGCGAAGCGGTGGACTCCCTTCTGGCCTTTGACGCGGGAGTTTTGGCCCGGGAGGCCGGCAGCCCTCTGGCGGTAAACATGGTGCTTTTAGGCGCGCTGGCGGCCACTGATTATCTGCCCCTTTCCCGGGAATCGCTCCTGGAGGTGATTCGGACCCGCACCAACCCCAAATTTTTAGACGCCAATCTTACGGCTTTCCAGAAGGGCGCCGAGGTTGCCGAAAATCCCGGCGGGTGGCTTGGAGCAATCCCGTGAATTTAAAAAAGCCGGAGGTAAAATAACCATAGAGCAAAATAAATCGGAACCCGCTTCCCAGAAACAGCAAGCCTTCCGTCTATTTCCCGAAAACCTCTATACCCGCCGCGCCATTTAAAGCATTGCAAGGCCGGGATAATTCTGTACATTATTACAAACGGTGATTTATGTCCGCATGAAACGGGATCTTGATTCAAAACCGGAGCATCAAAAATATCGGACACTGTCCCATACCGCGGACTTGGGCCTGCGCATTTGGGGCGCCACCCTGGAAGATTTGTACGCCAACGCGGGTGAAGCCCTTACGGCCACCATCACCGACCGCCGGGGATTAAGGCTCAAAGAATCTAAAGAAATCACGGTCGAAGCCCCTGATCGGGAAGCTCTCCTAGTTGCCTGGCTCAATCATCTGCTTTACCTTTATGACATAGATGGGTTTTTAGGCCGGGAGTTCAAGGTGCGGGAGCTGAGCCCTGAGCGTCTGACCGCCACCGCGCGAGGCGATATTTTCGACCCCGACCGCCACGTCGGCAAAACCGCGGTCAAGGCGGCCACCTATCACCAACTGGAAATAACCAGGACGAAGGACGGCTGGCAGGCCACGGTGATTCTTGACCTTTAGCGGTCAGCAATTTTTACCTGACTGCTGACTGCCGACTGCTGACTGCTAAATGAATGGCTGACCAGATAAAACTTAGACAAGTGGATGAGTACCGCTGGGAGATTCCCCAGGAGGGGAAAATGCGCACCCGCGGCCTCATCTTCGCGTCCAAGGAAATGCTCCCCAAAATCCGGGAGGACAAGTCCCTGGAGCAGGTGGCCAACGTGGCCACCCTGCCCGGCATCGAAGGCCCGTCCATGGCCATGCCCGACATCCACTGGGGCTACGGCTTTCCCATCGGCGGGGTGGCCGCCTTCAACCTGGAGGAAGGCGTCGTCTCTCCCGGCGGTGTAGGCTACGATATCAACTGCGGCGTGCGGCTCCTGCGCACCAATCTGGAGCGGGCTGATATCGAAAGCCGGATGGAAACGCTGGTCGACACCCTGTTCGGCAACATTCCCTCAGGGGTGGGCTCCCGGCGCAAGGAGTTGAAGCTCACCGTACCCACGCTGAAGCAGGTGCTGCGCTATGGCGCGGAGTGGGCCGTGAAAAACGGCTACGGCAGCGCCGACGACCTGGCTCATATCGAGGCCGGGGGCCGGATCGAAGGGGCCGACCCCGAGATGGTCAGCCAGTTCGCCATGGACCGGGGCAAGGACCAGTTGGGCACCCTGGGCTCAGGCAACCACTTTACGGAGGTAGGCTACGTCGCGGAAATTTTCGACGAGGCGCTGGCTGCGGCCCTGGGGCTTTTCAAGGGCCAGGTCACCGTCATCGTGCATACCGGCTCCCGGGGCTTGGGGCACCAGGTGTGCGACGACTTTATCAAGGTAATGCTCAAGGCCAGCGCCAAGTACGGCATCTGGCTGCCGGACCGTCAGTTGTGCTCCGCGCCCATTCAATCGCCCGAAGGCCGGCAGTATTTGGGGGCCATGGCCGCGGCGGCCAACTTTGCGTTCGCCAACCGCCAGATGATCACCCACTGGGTGCGGGAGTCCTTTGAGCAGGTCTTCAAAATGGGGCCCCGCCAGTTGGGGCTGGAATTGATTTACGACGTGGCCCACAACATCGCCAAGATAGAAAAGCACCTGATCAACGGCAAAGAAAAAACCGTGTGCGTGCACCGGAAAGGCGCCACCCGGGCCTTTCCGCCGGGCCATCCGGAAACGCCCCAAGCTTATAAGGAAACGGGCCAGCCGGTGCTCATCCCCGGGGACATGGGGCGCTACTCCTACGTGCTGGTGGGCACCCAAAAAGCCCTGGAGGAGACCTTCGGCAGCACCTGCCACGGCGCCGGCCGGGAGATGTCCCGGCACATGGCCCTCAAAGCCGCCAAGGGCCGGGACATCATCAAGGAACTGGCCAAGCAGGGCATCATCGTCCGGGGAGCCGGCAAGCGCACCGTGGACGAGGAAATCTCCGAAGCTTACAAGGACGTCAGCGACGTGGTGGAGGTGACCCACGGCGCGGGGATTTCTCGCAAAGTCGCCAAGCTCAAACCATTGGGGGTGATTAAGGGTTAGCACCCTCAATCATTAAGTTAAAATGTAGTGCGCATGCGCACCAAAAAATGCAGCCGCAAGCTTTAGCTTGCGCTTTACCATCCTGCCGGGAGAATGATTTGGCGCCGGCTAAAGCCTGCGGCTCCAGAATAAAATATTGACAGCACAGGCTGGAAAGCCTGTGCCACCGGGTGTGATGAGGTAATGCGGCGGGCAGTGCCCGCCCTACATAAAACGGTTCGTTCCCAATACAACTTGGGAGCGAAGTTGAGGGATACACGGCACTGGCAAACGTGGTGAGCCATGCGCACCCTACCCAGGGCCGCCAAGGCGACATCAATAAAACCAAAACCTAATCAAAAACCAAAAGCTGACTGCTGACTGCTGATAGCTGACAGCTGACAGCTTAAAGCTTAAAGCTTACAGCCTATAGCTAAAATGTTCGACCGCCTGTCCGACAAACTGGCCGAGGTCTTCAAGAAGCTCAAAGGCCGGGGCAAGCTCACCGAAGAGGACGTCAACGCGGCCTTGCGCGAGGTGCGCCTGTCGCTGCTCGAAGCCGACGTCAACTACAAGGTGGCCAAGGCCTTTATCGACCGGATCAAGGGCCGGGCCGTGGGCGAAGAGGTTATGGGGAGCCTCACGCCGGCCCAACAGGTCATCAAGATCGTCCATGAGGAACTGACCAGCCTTTTGGGCGGGGAATCCCCCAAGCTGGACCTTTCCGGCCGTCCTCCGGTGGCCATCATGCTGGTGGGGCTGCAAGGTTCGGGCAAAACCACCACCTGCGCCAAGTTGGCCAAACGCCTCAAATCCCAGGGGCGCCAGCCCTATCTCGTGCCCGCGGACGTGCAGCGGCCCGCAGCCATCGAACAGCTCAAACGCCTGGCCGCGGAGGTGCAGGTGGGCGTCTATCCCTCGGAGGCGACCCAAAACCCCGTGGCCATCGCCGATGCCGGCATGGAGGCGGCATACAGCGCCGGCTATGACACGGTGATCTTGGACACCGCCGGGCGGCTGCACATCGATGCGCCTCTCATGGAGGAACTTAAGGCCATCCGGGAGAGAGTGGAGCCGAACGAGATTTTGTTGGTGGCCGACGCCATGACCGGCCAGGACGCGGTGCAAGTGGCCCAAAAATTTCATGATCTGCTCAAGCTCACCGGGGTGATCCTCACCAAGGTGGAGGGCGACGCCCGGGGCGGTGCGGCCCTGTCCATGCGCGCCGTCATCGGCCAGCCCATAAAATTCCTGGGCGTGGGCGAAAAGCTGGACGCCCTGGAACTCTTCCACCCGGACCGGCTGGCCTCCCGCATCCTGGGCATGGGGGATGTGCTTACCCTCATTGAGAAGGCCCAGGAAACCTTCGATGAAGCGCAGGTCAAGGCGCTGGAAAAGAAGATCCGGGAAGAGGCCTTCACCCTGGAAGACTTCCGCGACCAGATCCGGCAGATGCAAAAAATGGGGTCCCTGGAATCGCTCATCGACATGATTCCGGGCATGAAAAAGCTCAAGGCCTTGAAAAACGCCAAGCCGGACGAACGCGAACTGAAAAAGGTGGAGGCCATTATCTGCTCCATGACCCCGGCGGAGCGGGCCGATTACACCATCATCAACGGCAGCCGGCGCCGCCGCATCGCCCGCGGCAGCGGCACCAGCGTGGAAGAAGTGAACCGGCTTCTGAAAAATTTCGCCATGACCCAAAAAATGATGAAGCAGATGGGCAAGGCGGCCAAACGGGGCAGACTTTCATTCCCCGGATTGTTTTAAAAAATTTTTGGGAGGAGACAGAGCGCCGCTCTCAGCCGGTGGTCACCACCTCAGCCCTTTAAATCTATCCTAAGGAGGATTAAACGACAAACATGGCACTACGCATTCGGTTGGCCCGCTATGGGGCCAAAAAACGCCCGTTCTATCGAATTGTGGTATCCAACAGCGAAGCCCCCCGGGACGGCAGGTTTCTGGAGATTGTCGGCACCTATGATCCGCGCCAGGACCCCGCAGCGATCACCATTAAGGAGGAACTTCTCTCCCATTGGGAAAGCCGCGGCGCCAAGCCCACGGACACGGTGGCCAATCTCTTGAAGCAATGGCGGGCCAAGTCCGCCTCAACGGCCTGAGCCGCCGTGAAGGAGATTCCGGGACAGGGTTCAACCTGAGTTAATGGACATTATCTGACTTATGACCGCGCAAGCGCTCCTGTGATCCGCCCCATTCCAGATCGGAGGTGGCAGAGCATGAAGGAATTGATCAAGTTCATCGCGCAGGCTCTGGTGGACCATCCGGACCAGGTACAGGTTAAGGAGATCGAAGGTGAACAGACCTCGGTCATTGAATTGAAGGTGGCCAAAGAAGACCTGGGCAAGGTGATCGGCAAGCAGGGCCGCACGGCCCGGGCCATGCGCACCATACTGAGTGCGGCGTCCACCAAAATTCGTAAGCGGTCGGTGCTGGAGATCATTGAGTAGAGCCTGCCAAAGCCGCTCCCGGTTGATCTCCTTGGGAAAAATAGTCGGCGCCCACGGCCTCAAAGGTGCGCTCAAAATCGGGGCGGCCGCAGCCCCTGAAGTATTTCTCGCGGTGGCGGAAGTGGACATCAACGGTGACCGCTACGCCGTAATAGCAGCGGAACCCAGGAAAAATCAGTTATTGCTCCGCCTGGAGGGTATTGCTACCCGCGACCAGGTGGAGCAGTTGGTCGGCCGCGAAATCAGGGGAGAAAGCAGCCGCTTTCCGCCTCTGCCGGAAGGCGAATATTACTGGTTTCAGCTTGAGGGGTTGCCGGTGCGCCATGCCGAGAGCGGGGAGCTGCTGGGCAAGCTGACGGAGATCATTTCCACGCCGGCCCATGATGTTTATGTGGTCCATAAAGGGGAACGGGAACTCTTGCTGCCCGCGGTGGAAGAAGTAATAATCGAAATTAATCTTGACGAGGGGGTAATCAAGGCCCTGCCGCCTGAAGGACTCCTGGAAATTTATGCGGATTGATGTTGTCACTCTGTTTCCGGAGTTTTTCACTTCGCCGTTGAGTCAAAGCATGCTGCGCCGGGCTCAGGAACTGGGGGCGGTGACCTTCCGGATTATCAACCTGCGGGACTTCGCGCCTGACCGCCACAAAGTGTGCGATGACCGCCCGTTCGGCGGCGGCCCCGGCATGGTCATGAAAATCGAGCCGCTGGTGGCGGCCATCCGGGCCCTGCGGCAGGAAGACCCCGATACCTGGGTCATTTTGCTGTCGCCCCAGGGCCGGCTCTTTGATCAGGGAAAAGCGGGCGAACTGGCGGCGCGTAAGCATATCGCGCTCATTTGCGGCCATTATGAAGGGGTGGACGACCGCATCCGGTTTTACCTTGACGAAGAGCTCTCCATAGGTGATTACATACTTACCGGGGGGGAAATACCGGCCTTGGCGGTGGCGGATGCCGTAACCCGGCTGGTGCCCGGCGTCCTGGGTGGGGCAGGCGCGGCCGCCGAGGAGTCCTTCCAAACCGGTTTGCTGGAATATCCGCAGTTCACCCGCCCCCGGGTCTTTGAGGGCCACGAGGTTCCGGAGGTGCTTCTGTCCGGGGATCACGCGGCCATCGCCCGCTGGCGCCGGCAGCAGGCCCTGAAAAAAACGGCCGCCGCGCGGCCTGATTTGCTTAAAAAAGCAAAAATTACTCCCGAAGACGAGGAAATCTGATATTATTTCATGATTATTCGACAAGGACAGGTGATGTGAAATGGAACGGCTGACACAATTATCCCGGGAGCAAATGCGCGCCGATTTGCCGGATTTTCGCCCGGGCGATACCGTGGAAGTGCATGTCCGCATTGTGGAAGGCGACAAAGAGCGCATTCAGGTGTTCAAAGGGGTGGTCATCAGAAAGCGGGGAGGGCTCACCGGGGCCACCTTCACGGTGCGCAAGGTGTCCTACGGCGTGGGCGTGGAGCGCATCTTTCCCCTCCATTCCCCCAATATCGAGCAGGTGAAAATCCTTTTCCGGGGCAAGGTGCGCCAAGGGCGCCTCTATTACCTCCGGCAGCGCTACGGCAAAGCCGCCCGCATCAGGGAGAAGCGGAGACAGACGGCATGAAGGAGCTCCGGGGCGGCAACGCGGTGTGTGCTGACCCGGAGAACTTTTGGCGCGAGCAAGGGCTCGCATATATAGCCGGTGTGGATGAGGCCGGCCGCGGTCCCCTGGCCGGCCCGGTGGTGGCGGCGGCGGTGGTTTTGCCTCATTCCGCCTCTATTTCCGGCCTGAAAGACAGCAAACTTCTGACGCCCGAAATCAGGGCAGCTCTGGCTGAAGAAATCCGAGAGAAGGCGCTGGCCTTTGCCATCCGGGAAGTAGGTGTGCGCCACATCGAACGCCTGGGGATTCTGGCCGCCAGCCTCAAGGCCATGGCCTTGGCGGTCCAGGCTCTGACCGTGGCGCCTCACATTGTCCTCATCGACGGCCGTGAACCCTTACCCCTGGCGCTTCCCCAACAACCGGTGATAGACGGCGACGATTGCTGCCCTTCCATCGCCGCGGCTTCGATTCTCGCCAAGGTGCACCGGGACCGGTGCATGGAGGCCTACCACCGCCAGTACCCGCAATATAATTTCGCCCGCCATAAAGGCTATGCCACCCGTGAGCACCTGGAGGCGCTGCGCGCCTGGGGCCCCTGCGCCTTGCACCGGCGCACCTTCAAACGAGTGCGGGAATGGCTTGCGGCTAATGGCGGCGATGAGGAGATGTAAGGCCAAGGCGACGCCCCTCACGGAGAAACGGATGTCCACGGGCATGAAGACCATCAGGCAGGAATTGGGGGGCAGGGGCGAAGAGCTGGCCGCGGCGGCCTTGAAGAAGCAGGGCTATAAAATAATCGAACGCAATTATGTCACGCCGCTGGGGGAAATTGATCTCATTGCCAAACAAAAAGGGCTGCTGGTTTTTATTGAAGTCAAGACCCGGCAAAGCGAGCGGTTCGGGACCCCCGCGGAGGCGGTGCACCCGGCCAAGCAGGCCAAACTGCGCCGGCTGGCGGATTATTATTTGAAACAAAAGCGCCTGGGCGAAATGCCGGTTAGATTTGATGTGGTGGGGATTACTTTTAGCGCAGGCACTCCGGCGATAGAAATTATTGTTAATGCCTTTTAGTATCGAACCGTTCCTCGGGCTTTTATGCTGTACGTCGTCGCCACGCCCATCGGCAACCTGGAGGACATCACCTTAAGGGCTCTCAGGGTGCTCAAGGAGGTGGACCTCATCGCCTGTGAAGACACCCGGCGCACCCGGAAGCTCCTGAGCCATTACGGGTTTAAGAAGCCTCTCGTCAGCTACCACGCCCACAATCAAAAAACCCGGGGGCCGGAGCTGATCGCGCGCTTAAAGCGGGGCGAGACCATCGCCCTGGTGAGCGACGCCGGCACGCCGGGCTTCTCCGACCCGGGCGCGGACCTGGTGGCCGCGGCCTGGGACGCGGGCATTCAGGTGCAGGCGGTTCCCGGCCCCGCCGCGGGCGTCGCGGCTTTATCCATGAGCGGTTTCAAAGGCGACGTCGCCTTTGTGGGCTTTCTGCCCCGGCGGGCGGGGAAGCGCCGGGACCTGTTGACAGCGCTGGCCAACGAACCCCGGGTCCTCATCTTCTATGAAGCCCCGGGACGGCTGGCGGAGACGCTCGCTGAAATCGCGTCGGCCATGCCGGACCGCCAGGTGCTGGTGGTGAGGGAATTGACCAAGCTTTATGAAGAGAGCTGGCGGGGACCGGTGACCGAAGTGGCCCAGCGGCTCGCCGGACGGGACATCAAGGGGGAATGCACCCTGATTCTCTCCATGCCGGCAGACCGCGACAGGGGGAAGGTGAATGTGGCCGAGGAGCTTTTGAAAACCGCCCGGGAAAGCCGGCTGACCGGACGCCGGTTAGCGGAAGCGGTGGCTGCTGATTTGAAGCTCCCCAGGCGGCGGGTGTACCAGACTTATTTGGAGCTGAAGGGCCAAAACCGCCTTCCCTGAAAGGTGAGAGATTTCACCGCGGCTGCGGGGCTCCTGCCCGGTTTGATTTTCCGGCGCTCCGGTATAAGATTAATTGAGCTTTGTATCTGAAGGAAAGATCGAAACCCGTTAACTTCTCATCTCTTTTCAAAAACTGTTATTTATGCACGGGAAACATCAGGAGTCGGAACCTTACGAAGTGGAATGGGAAATTTGGGTGGAAAACCGGCTGGGTATTCATGCCCGGCCGGCCGCCCAAATAATGAACCTGGCGGCCCAATTCGATGCCACTTTGATCCTGGAAAAGGACGGTTTGCAGGCTAATACCAGGGAGCTTCTGGCCCTTCTGGCTTTGGATTGCCCCCAGGGCACCCGGCTGGTGATCAAGGCGAGCGGCGCCGAAGCCTGGCAGGCCGCCCAGGCTCTGGCCGGCCTGTTTGCCCGCAAATTCGGGGAGACATGAGCGAGCAGAATCGCATCCTCAAGGGAATTCCAGCTTCTCCGGGCATTGTGATAGGACGGGCTCGGGTGCTGAGCGATCTCGGCGATTTCAGGGCCTCCTACCGCCTCCTCTTCACCGAAGAGGAGAAGATCGCCGAAATCAAGCGGTTTGAAAGCGCGGTGGACCAGGCCCATGCCGACTTGACCAGGCTGAAAGAGAAAATAGCGGCCGAGTTTCCGGAACATACCCACCTCTTGGAATTGCATTTGCTCATCCTCAAGGACCAGATGCTCTATGATGAGCCCCTGCGTTTCATCAAAGAAAGCAACCTTAATGCCGAGTGGGCCCTTTACCGGGCCTTTGAGCGGGTAAGGGAGTTGTTCAACCGCATTGAGGACCCGTACATCAAGGGGCGCATTCAGGATGTGGAGTCGGTCTACCGGCGCTTGCTGGGCAACCTGAGCGGCAAAAGTTCGGGGCGGTATTATTATTCCTCTGAACCGTTGATTTTGGTCGCCAGAGACTTGTCCCCCGCGGAAACTTCGCAGATGGCCGGCTCCAAGGTGCTGGGTTTTATCACGGAACGGGGCGGCAAAACTTCTCATACGGCCATCATGGCCCAGTCTTTGGAAATTCCCGCGGTGGTGGGGCTGGACAACGCCACCCGCGAAATCATTCCGGGCGACGAACTTATCCTGGACGGCTTGACAGGGAGGGTCATCCTGTCGCCGGGTAACGGCGTCATTAAAAAGTACCGGGCCCGCAAACAGGAATTCGAAGCCTTCAAGGACGCCGTGACCAGGAGCAGTTCGGCGCCGGCCGTGACCCTTGACGGCCATCCTGTACAGGTGCTGGCTAATATCGAATTGCCCGAAGAGGTGCAGTTGGCGCAAAAATACGGCGCTGACGGCGTCGGACTCTATCGCACCGAATTCCTCTACATGCGCCAGCCCCGCATGCCCACGGAGGCTGAGCTGTTCGAGGATTACCGGCGGGTGGTGGAAGCCATGCAACCTCGCCAGGTGACCATCCGCACTTTGGATATCGGCGGGGACAAATTCATTTCCAGGCTGGAGTATGCGCCGGAGATGAATCCGGCTCTAGGGTTGAGAGCCATCCGCTTCTGCCTGAGAGAGCAGGAAATCTTCCGCACGCAGCTCAGGGCCATTTTGCGGGCTTCGGCTTTCGGCCAGGTGCGCATCATGTTCCCGCTTATTTCCAGCGTTCAGGAAATGCGAACGGCTCGCGAACTTCTCCAGGCAGCCGCGCAGGAATTGGCTGAGCAGGACATCCCGTTTGATCCCAATCTGCCCGTCGGCGCCATGATCGAAGTGCCGGCGGCCGTGACCCTGTGCCGGGTTTTGGCCCGAGAAGCGGATTTCTTCAGCATCGGCACCAACGACCTGATTCAATATGCTCTGGCCATCGACCGCGGCAACAAAATGGTGGCCTCCATGTATCAGCCGCTGCACCCGGCGGTCATGCACATGATCCAGCAGGTGGTCGCGGCCGGGCGGGAGGCCGGCATCCCGGTGGCCATGTGCGGCGAAATGGCCGGAGACCCCCTGCACATCCCCATCCTGTTGGGTTTGGGGGTTGACGAGTTGTCCATGAACGCCATGGCGATTCCCGTGATCAAAAGCGTCATTCGCCAGTTCAATCTGGATGAGGCCCGGGAAATGGCCGCAAAGGCTTTAGATATGGTAACCGTGGAGGAAATCAACGATTTCGCCTCCCAGAAAATGAGCGAACGTTTTCCGGAAATTTTCCGGTTCGGCTCAGCCCTGGCGGGTATTCAATAAGGAAGGCTCTCCACCTCAGGCGCAGGGTCCCGGGTTGGCATTCTCCGGGGCAGATGCCGACTTGCCGATTCAGGCCAAACCATGGAAAAAATCAAAATATTTGATAATCTATACAGGTATGTTTACACTTGACGCCGGGGGCCGGCAGCTTTTATGACGGAAGAACGCATCAAACTCATTTGCCGGAACCGCAAGGCCTATTTTGATTATCAAATTGATGCGCTGTACGAGGCCGGCATGGTTCTGAAAGGCACCGAAGTCAAATCCCTGAGACTGGGTCGCGCCAATATTGAGGACGCCTATGCCCGTTTCCGGAATGGCGAGGTTTATCTTATTAATGCCCACATCAGTCCTTATCCCCATGCAGCCGGCGAGAACCACGACCCCGACCGCCCCCGCAAGCTCCTTTTGCAAGCGCGTGAGCTCAAACGCCTGTCAGGCAAGCTCCAGGAGCGGGGCTACACCCTGATACCCCTGAAACTTTATTTCAAGAATCAACATGCCAAAGTGGAGCTGGGACTGGCCAAGGGCAAGAAAAAGCATGACAAAAGGGAAACTATCCGCCGGCGCGAAGAGCAGCGGGAACTGGAACGCGCCCGCAAACGGCGGCATTAAGTGATTGCACCTGTTTAGGAACTATGGATTTTTTGCACAAGATCGCGGAGAATCGCATTCTGGAAGCCCTTGAGGGCGGCTTTTTCGATGACTTGCCGGGCAAAGGCCGACCCCTTAAGCTGGAAGATGACAGCCACATCCCCCCTGAACTGCGCATGGCCTATAAAATTCTGAAGATGGCTGATTGTCTCCCTCCGGAGCTGGAAGTAAAAAAAGAAATCGTCCGCCTCCAGGACTTGGTGGCCTCTATGCCGGATGAGGCGGAAAAGCTCAAGCACATGCGCCGCCTCAACTTTTACGTGATGAAGCTGAGCATGATGCGCAAAGTATCGCCTCTGCTTGAGGAGCATGAACTGTATGCCCCCAAGATCCTGGAGCGGCTGGAGGCCGCTCAGAAAAGCGGCAAACAGGAACCAAAAGCCGGCACATGAAGCTTCGCCTGGATCATCCGGCTTGGCGGCGCTTCGCCCCCAGGCTGGCTAAGACCATAGTCAAGAGTTATCTGCGCACCTGCCTGCATGAAGTCTCAGCCAGTCCAGCAGCCCTAGCGCTTGTAAAGTCGGGCAAGCCGGTCCTGTTCACCACCTGGCACTGTCATCTGATGTCCCCGTTGTTTTACCGTCATTTATATTACGGCCACCTGCCTCCCCTGGTGCTCATGGCCAGTCCCAGCCGGGACGGGGAATTTATCAGCGAGGTGGCTCGGGGATTGGGGTTCATTGTCTGTCAGGGGTCCCGGCGCAAGGGCGGCGTGCAGGCCCTTCAGGAAATGGCCAAGTATATGCATCAGGGCCATAGTGCTGGCATTATCGCCGACGGCTCCCGGGGGCCGGCCCGGGTGGCCCAGAAGGGTGTGCTTTTTTTGGCCCGGGAAGCCCGGGCTCCCATTATCCCTCTGGCGGTCGCGGCCAGCCGCAGAATTACTTTCAACACCTGGGACCGCTTTGAGTTGCCGCTGCCTTTCAGCAAATTGGCCTTTCTGGCGGCGGAACCTTTGTGGGTGGAGCCGCGTCGCGCCTCTTCCCTTGAACCGCTCCGACAGGAACTGGAAGCCCGCCTGAATCAGCTCTACAATTTGAGTCATCGCTACTTTTAGCCGCGGTAAACTTTTTTCTCCAATGTTCCGAAAATTCGCTAAAACAGGTTGCTATGTCCTTTTGATATGGTAAATTTTAAGAAAAGTTTAGGTAATAATAGGGATTATCATGCGTTTCGATGAACTGCAGCCCCAAACTCTGGAGCAGATCGGCTCTCCTGAAGCCAATGCTCTGGCCCGGACCTTAGTGGAAGAGCATCACTTCCATCACGGCTATCGCTCCCCCGATCGCCTGCAGGGAGTGGTGGAAGACGGCGAGGCCCTCCAGGTTGAGGTTAAAATCAAAAACGATCAAATGTCTTATATGTGTTCCTGTCCTCAATCCGAAGCGGGTGAAATATGCCCCCATGTTTTGGCGCTTCTGCGGGCCTGGCTGGATCAGCCGCAGGCCTTCCTGAACCGGGTTGAATTAGGAGATCGGCTGAGAAAGTATTCCAAGAAAGACTTGGTTGATATAATCGTCGATTTGGCGGATCGGGTTCCCGAAGTCCGGGGCGTTTTGAAAGAGGAAGAGCAGGGTCTGGACGAAATTCTGGAATCCATCGATACGGTCATTGAGGATGTGGCGGAAGACTCTTTAGACCCTGCTGAAGCTGAACGTAAACTGCGCCGAGCCCAAGCCCAGGCCGATCGCCTGGCCCAAAGCGGCCGCCTGGCCGAAGCCCGTTCCATTTACTTCTATCTGCTGGATAACATCCTGGGTCTGGAGGAACAGGTGGATAATCCCACTTTGTTTCCTGAAGATTTCAAAGGTGAGCTTTTCGAGGAATATTGCCAGTTCATTCATGAGGACCGGCACCTGGAGCGGGAATTGGTGAAGCAGGAATTGGAGCAGTTGGAAAACCGCGCCGCCTTCTCCAGGGGAGAACTGGATTTGTCCGAAGTAAAGCAGGAATTACAGGGGGCTGCTTAGGAACTAAAGCCAGGCTTAAATCCAAATACCGTCAATCATTATGGCCCATCGCCGGCTGCGGCGGTGGGTCTTCTTTTTCTGGTTCAGTAGCCAGCGGCGCCGGAACCGGGGCCAGGATGGTGCTCTGGTAGATATGCAGCAACGACAGCAGAAACGAAAGGATGAGAGGACCCAGAATGAAGCCCACTATGCCGAAATAGGATATCCCTCCCAGGATCGCAAAAAACATGAAGACGGTCGGAATATAACGGGTTCCTTTAGTCAGAACAGGTCTCAGGACATTGTCCACTGAGCCGACGATAATCACAAAATAGATGGTTAGGGCGATGCCTTTGAAAATCAGGCCGTTAAGAAATAGATAGATAACCCCCGGAATCCAGATGAGGGAGGCCCCCACCACCGGAATAACCGAGGCCGGGATCATGACGGTGCCCCAAAAGGCCGCCTGGGGGATTCCCGCCATATAAAAGCCTATTCCCCCCAGCATCCCCTCAATTAGGGCCACCACCACGGTGCTCCACATGGTGGCCTTTATGACAGACTCCATTTCCCCCAAAATTTCGTCGTTGTGAGCCGCGTCTAAAGGAGATAATTTTTTAACCTCCCTAATGAATTTATCTCCCTGCAAGAACATGAAGAAGGTGACAAAAAGAATAATAACGATGTCCATCACCAGGTAGGTGAAGCCTTTGACCAAATTGATGGTGTTCGTATAGATGAATTCACTGCCCCGGGAGAGAACGGTCTGAACCATATTTTCCAGCTTGATCTGTTCCGGTGGCAGGGGGAGGCGAAGAGTTTGAAAATACGTCTTGAGCCAATTGGTTTTGACATCAACCCATTGCCAGAGTTGCCCGGTTTTCAAACCTTCCCTGATGAATTCGGAGAATTCCAGAGCCTGATTGGCGATAATGCCGGCCAGGGTCAAAAGCGGGATTATTATAAAAAGAGCCAATATCAGACAAGTCGCCACGGAAGCAATAATTTTTTTGCGAAAAAAGACCTTGGTAAGCGCCCGATACAGGGGCCTGGCGGTGATAAACAAAACAAAGGCCAGGAAGATATCTATAAGGTAAGGCTTGATTATTACATAAGAATAGTAAAGGACAATAAGAGTAATAACTCCCAAAAACATCCGGGCTAAGCGTGTACGCACGCTTTGTCCATCTTCCAGGGAGGGCTGAAGGATAGAAGCTGATCGCATTTCCGGGGGTTCGGATTCCCTGGACGAAGCTTTAAGTTCAAGACCTTGGGGGAATTCAGGTTCCGGCATTATGCCCTAAATATAGGGGAAAAAATCGGTTTTGCAAAGATCAAGGCGGGGGAGCAGAAAGAAATCTCTGGGCTGAGGCTAAAATCCCGGGCCTTGGGGTTTATGACGGCATCATTGTTAGCCGACCGCTGCAACCGACGCGCCGCCTCTTCTTTTAGCGTTGCCGGCGGCGCTGAAACCCTCAGGCTTCCGCCTCACTTAGGTTCTGCATGACCCTTTTTTTTGCCTGATCTCCTGCACGCCTCGCCAGGATTTGCGTATTTCCCGCCGGGCCTGCACAATATTTCTCATCAACCGGGCGGCATTGCAGTTTTTTAAATGCCGCGCCGCTTCATGCAAATTGGCAACCGCCGCGGCGATGTAGTTGATGGCCTGATCAAGGTCCGTAAGGCCTGCCTCGGACTGGCGGTTGGAATCGAAAGTTTTATCCGTCTGCATAATTCAACCAGGTTGTTACGGTTTATCTTTCTTATAACGCTATCCAGCGCCTCATTAGCTTTGGTTCTGCCCGAAAGACATTCAATGATCGTGCCATATTGGATATAATAGTAATATCAAAGACTTTTAAAAATAAAGCAGCTTTCGTCTTCGTATTGCAGGAGAAAAGTAATTACTTTTGAAGAGTAAAGTATAGGGATAGAGAACTTTGGCAGACTGTTTCAAGAGGAAGGGAGAGGGGGCTTTCGCCCCGCTGCTCCCCTTTTGTCACTTCCCCAGGCGGCTTTCCACCGCGGCCCAATCCACGTTGGCAAAAAAGGCCTCGATGTAATCGCCCCTTTTGAGGCCGTAATCCGGGATGTAAGCGTGCTCGAAGACGTCCATGATGAGGAGGGGATTGCCCCCTGACAGGTGCCCCAGGTCGTGCTCGTTTATCCAGACGTTCATCAGGCGGCCGGTCTTGACGTCCTCATAGAGCACCACCCAGCCGATGCCCCGCATGTTGCCGGTGGCCTTGAACTCTGTCAGCCATTTGTCATAACTCCCGAAACTTGACTCAATCTGCTTCATAAGCTTGCTCTCTTTTTTGAGGGGCTCCTTGCCGCCGAGATTGCCGAAGTACAGCTCATGCAGGCGCATGCCGTTCCACTCCCAGCCGAAGCGGCGCTTGAGTTCCGCAAATGCCGGGGTGCCCGCCTGGCCCTGGCCCGCCAATTGGCCGAGTTGCTCCAGGAGCAGATTGGTATTCTTGACATAGCCCTGGTACAGGGAAAAATGCATGTCCAGCAGCTTATCACTGAAACCCTTCATCCCTTTGAGCTTGCTGAAGTCCTGGGCCTGATAGGGTGAAACCGCCTGGCCCCCGGCCCCCCCGGCCAAAAGTAAAACAACCAGCAAAGCCCCGATTGCCTTCCATACCCGGTTTGGTTGCATATGACCCTCCGTGCCTAAGGTATTTCTTGTCCGGTAATCATCTTCGCGGCGGTTGTAAAGGCTATCTCCTGTAGGGGCGCAATTTATTGCGCCCTTAAAGGGCTCGATAAATCGAGCCCCTACAAAAAATTCTTGCTTTGGCGGGAATGAACTATAGGGCGGCCTGTGGCCGCCGTGCCCAAGAGGCGGCGGCCGCGGCCCGCCCTATTAAAAATTCGAACCGCTTTTAAATTGAAAATCATAAGGTCCGGCAACTTTAATGTATCTGCAAAAATCCGAGGTGTATCTGCAAAAATTTGATAGGCCAGGCATCCCGCCCGGCGTACACGGGCTGGCAGCCCGTGCTGCCGGAAAAATCAAGCTGATTTAAAAAGCGGGCCCGAAGGCCCGCCCAAGAAACCTCGGCGCAGCTAATCTCGTTTTTGCATTTCTTCCCAGTGCCTTCTTTCTTCTTTTTCCATTTCCTGCCAATGCTTACGGTCTTCGCGCTCCATTTCCCGCCAGTGCTTGTACTGCTCGCGCTGAAACTCTGCAGCCCGTTTTCGGTCCTCCTTAGCCAGCTTCCTCTGGTCCTTGAAATATTTCCGCTCCTGTTTCAGCCGCTTTTCCTGCGATTTTAACGCCTCTTCCCAGAGCGAATCAGCCGAAACGGGAGCCGCAAAAGGCATCATCAAAGCAAGCCCCGTGAGAGCCGCCAATATGGATTTTTTCATTAAGTGATTCCTTTTTCAAATAAGGGTGCGGACTTCTTTGCAAATCGGCAATCAGGGGAAAAATCCGCTCGGAACCTGTATGTTTGATTCCCACCGGAGCCGGGACGTTAAAGAATAATCTGCAGAACAGGGTGCAAGTCATGACGATCCCAACCTGCCG
This sequence comes from Deltaproteobacteria bacterium, assembly GCA_030018495.1. Taxonomy (GTDB): domain Bacteria; phylum Desulfobacterota; class Desulfobaccia; order Desulfobaccales; family 0-14-0-80-60-11; genus DTHB01. The sequence goes on from JASEFS010000003.1 coordinate 41,130, forward strand.
ACCCCCTCGCTAATCAACCGGGCAGAAAGGCTCTGTTTATCGGATGGAAATATCTCCTGTAGGGGCGCAATTTATTGCGCCCTTAAAGGGCTCGATAAATCGAGCCCCTACAAAAAATTCTTGCTTTGGCGGGAATGAACTATAGGGCGGCCTGTGGCCGCCGTGCCCAAGAGGCGGCGGCCGCGGCCCGCCCTATTAAAAATTCGAACCGCTTTTAAATTGAAAATCATAAGGTCCGGCAACTTTAATGTATCTGCAAAAATCCGAGGTGTATCTGCAAAAATTTGATAGGCCAGGCATCCCGCCCGGCGTACACGGGCTGGCAGCCCGTGCTGCCGGAATAGTAAGGCTGATTAAAAAGGCGGGCCGTTGCAGCCCGCCCCAGGTCTTGGAGCCCCCTCCGCTATCGTGGAAAAATTTTTGAGGGCGAGGGGCGCGCCCTTTAACTACACTTCGAAAACCCGCAACTCTTGCACACCAAGCAGCCGGATTCGTGCTCCATGGTGGAGCCGCAGTCCGGGCACAGGCCCATGGCGTCCGCGACCTTGGGGGTGTCCACTTCCGCGACCCGGGCCAGCACCTGGGCGATGGCGTCCGGGCAGGACAGCACCTGCTTGCCGTTTTGCCAGATGGGGCTGGGGCAGCGGATGCCGGTGATCTGCTTGATGATGGACTCGATCTTGACGCCGGAGCGCAGGGCCAGGGAAATCAGGCGGCCCGTGGACTCGATCTGGCTGGAGGCGCAGCCCCCGGTCTTGCCCATCTGGGCGAAGACCTCGCAGAACCCCAGGTCGTCCTGGTTCACGGTGACGTAAAGCTTGCCGCAGCCCGTGGTGATGAGGCGGGTGACCCCCACGGTGGTTTCGGGCCGGGGCCGGGGCTCGATGTAGTGCAGCTCCTTGGCCTTGGCGTCGGGCTTGCCGCCGATGTTCAGGACCTGGCTTTCCCGGCTGCCGTCCCGGTAGATGGTGACGCCCTTCAGGCCCATGTCGTAGGCCATCAGATAGACCTGGCGCACGTCCTCCACCGTGGCTTGGTTGGGGAAGTTCACGGTCTTGCTCACCGCGTTGTCCGTGTGCTTCTGGAACGCGGCCTGGATTTTGGCGTGCCAGACCGGCGAGACTTCGTGCGCGGTGACGAACAGTCGGCGGATGTCCTTGGGGATTTCCTTGAAGTCCCGGATGGAGCCGGTGCTCGCCAGGGCGCGCATGAGCTCCGGGGAATAAAAGCCCCGGCGCCTGGCGATCTCCTCGAAATAGGGGTGCACTTCCACCAGTTCGGTGCCTTCCAGGACCCGCCGGATGTAGGACACCGCGAACAGGGGCTCGATGCCGGAGCTGGCGCCGGCGATGATGCTGATGGTGCCGGTGGGCGCGATGGTGGTGACCGTGGCGTTGCGCATGCGCCCGAAGCCGTTGCCGTCGTACTTGCTGCCCGGATAGGAGGGGAAATTGCCCCGCTTGACGGCCAGCGCTGCGGACGCGGCCTTGGCTTCCTTGTCGATGAAGGCCATGACCTCTTCGGCCGTCTGCACCGCGTCCTCGGAATTATAGGGAATGCCGAGTTTCAGGAGGAGATCGGCGAAGCCCATGACGCCCAGGCCGATCTTGCGGTTGGCCTTGGTGTTTGCGGCAATGCTTTCCAGAGGGAAGTTGTTGGCGTCGATGACGTTGTCCAGGAAGTGCACCGCGGTGTGCACCATGTCCTTGAGCCTGGTGTAGTTGATGCTGCCGTCGTCGGCCACTTTGCCCAGGTTGAGGGACCCCAGGTTGCAGGACTCGTAGGGCAGCAGGGGCTGCTCGCCGCAGGGGTTGGTGGCTTCGATCTGTCCCAGGTGGGGCAGGGGGTTGTCCCGGTTGATGGCGTCCAGAAAGATGACGCCGGGCTCGCCGGTGGCCCAGGCGCTTTTGACGATGAGGTCGAAGAGGTCCGCGGCCCTGACCCGCTGCACTTCCCGACCGTTTCGGGGATTGACCAGCGCAAAGGTCTTGTCCGCTTTGACCGCTTCCATGAACGCGTCGGTGAGGCCTACCGAAATGTTGAAATTGGTGAGCTTCTTGGTGTCGTTCTTACAGGTGATGAATTTTTCGATATCCGGGTGGTCGACCCGCAACAGCCCCATGTTGGCGCCCCGGCGGGTGCCGCCCTGCTTGATGGTCTCGGTGGCCACGTCAAAGATGTTCATGAAGGAAATGGGCCCCGACGCCACGCCCTTGGTGGACATTACGGGATCGTTTTCCGGGCGGATGCGGGAGAAGGAAAAGCCGGTGCCGCCGCCGGACTTGTGGATCATGGCGGTGTGCTTGATGGCTTCGAAGATGCTGTCGATGCTGTCCTCCACAGGCAGCACGAAGCAGGCGGAAAGCTGGCCCAGTTCGCGCCCCGCGTTCATGAGGGTGGGGGAGTTGGGCATGAACGCCAGGGAGGCCATGAGGTCGTAGAACTTTTTGGCGGTGGCGGTGATATCCGCGTCGGGATCATACAACAGGTCAATCTTGGCGATGGTCTCGGCCACCCGGCGGAACATGTCGGGCGCGGCCTCGGTGGGTTCGCCCTGCTCGTCCTTCTTGAGGTAGCGGCGCTTGAGGACCACCGCGGCGTTTTGGCTCAGCGGCAGGTCACCGGTGATTTCTCTTGTCTCCGTATGCATATCCATCTTCTCCCCCTGATTTCACCGAGTTGCCAAAAAAGGCTTATAATTCAATATATTGTATTTAATTATATGGTAAAGCACTATATGTTGAGTGTCAAGCAAATTTTTTCTCCTCATGAAAATATGCCGGTCACTCCGTGACAGTGCGGCTTGGCGGCGTTTGCCTCATCATTTGTATAGTATACCAATTAAAATTTTTTTGAAAAGATACAGGAAACCACAAAGACACAAAGACACGCAGGGTCACCAAGTTTTCTTTGTGCCTTTGCGTCTTGGTGGTGCAGCCGAAGTCCGGAACCGCGATTAACTCAGAGTTTGCAAAGATGCCTGCCGGTCATTGCCTTTTCCTACCTCTTGAGTTATATATGAGTCTCTAATCGTGCCCTGTTCAGGAGGGGATTGGTTTTGCCTGAGAATAAGATCGGCATCCTGGGCACCGGCTCCTTTACGCCGGAGATGGTGCTCACCAATGAAGACCTGGAAAAGCTGGTGGAGACCAACGACCAGTGGATCAAGGAGCGCACCGGCATTGCCGAGCGCCGCGTCTGCGGCCCGGACGAAGGCGTGGCCACCATGGCTGTTGCGGCCGCGGAGCGCGCCCTGGCGTCGGCCGACATCGCCCCCGACCGGTTGAGCTACATTATTGTAGGCACCAACACCCCCGATTATTTTTTCCCATCCATCGCCATCCGGGTCCAGGACCATTTGGGACTGAATTCCACCCTGGCCGCGTTCGACCTCCAGGCCGGCTGCAGCGGCTTCAATTACGGCCTGTACATCGCCGAACGCCTGGTGGCTCCCGAAGGCAAGTATGCCCTGGTCATCGGCAGCGACGCCTCCTCCCGCTTTACGGACTGGACGGACCGCTCCACCTGCGTGCTTTTCGGGGACGGGGCCGGCGCGGTGGTGCTGGGGCCGGTGGCCAAGGGGGGCATTATTGCCCAGTTCGTGGCCTCCAGCCTGAACATGAAGCTTTACTGCGAAACGGAATTCAACGCCGAAAACAGTCCCTTCCTGCCGCCGCAGACCACCACGACCCGGCATTTTTTGAAGATGGACGGGCCGGAGATTTTCAAGTTCGCGGTCAAGGCAGTAAAAGAGAGCATCCAGCGCATCTCCGAGATTACCGGCGTTGCCAAGGAAGAGTTCGACTATCTCATCATCCACCAGGCCAACAACCGCATCATCGAGGCCGCGGCCAAATTTGCCCGGGTGCCCATGGAGAAGGTCTATGTCAACGTGCACCGCTACGGCAATACCTCTGCTGCCTCGGTGCCCCTCGCCCTGGACGAAGCCGTCAAGGCAGGCAAGCTCAAGCCCGGCGACAAGGTGTTTTTGTGCAGCTTCGGGGCCGGGGTTACCTGGAGCGCCGCGCTGTTGGAGTGGGGCTAAGAGCGTTAAGCTTTAGGCTGTAGGCTGTAAGCCTAAAGCCTGAAGTTGTTAAGCAACTCTTTCCCAAATCTCATAAACAAAAAGGACGGTGACGGACTGTTCCGCCCTTTTATCAGCCCACGCAGGTTTTTTTCTGAAATGCCCTAATCTTAAAACCTAAAGCCTAAAGCTTAAAGCTTAAAGCCTAAAGCTTAAAGCCTAAAGCCTAAAGCTTAAAGCTTAAAGCCTAAAGCCTAAAGCCTAAAGCTTAAGGCTTACTGCTTATAGCCTGGATTTTCTCCAGGCACTCCTCGGCCGTGAGGCGTCCCGCGAAAAATTCCGTCAGGGCAAAGGCAAAGGGGTTTTCCACGAAAAAGCGCTGTAACGCCAGCCGGTCGCCTTGGCTGGGGAATGCCAAGTCGATCTGGAAGTGTTTGGCCGCCTGGAGAAAAACGTCCTGTTGCAGGACTTCCGTCTGGCGCATCTGCCCTTCTATCTGAAAAAGGAGCCGGCGCAGGCGGGTGAGATAATCTTCCCGCTCCTGATATTCCCGCCGCTTGTGCTCCAAAAAGTGAAGATGCTGGGCCCTGGCCAGTTGGCTGAAGGGAATGATTTTGCTCAATTGAAGATCTCCTTAAAGAAATTTATCATCTGGCCTTGTCGATTTATAGAAAAAAGGATAATTATTTTTGGTTATGGAAAAAGAAGCATCGCTCGATTTTGCCAAACTGGGGGGCCTGGTGCCGGCCATCGTGCAGGACGCGGTTACAGGAGATGTGCTGATGGTGGCCTTTATGAACCAGGAGGCCTGGGAGCAAACCCTCAAAACCGGGGAAGCCCACTACTTCAGCCGCAGCCGCCAAACCCTCTGGCACAAGGGCGGCACCAGCGGCCACGTGCAGCGAGTCAGGGAGATTTTTCTGGACTGCGACGCGGATACCGTGCTCCTCAAAGTGGAGCAGGTGGGCGGCGCGGCCTGCCATACCGGCCACCGGAGCTGTTTTCATCGCCGCTGGCGGGGCGACGGCTGGCAGGAAGTGGGCGAGAAGGTCTTTGATCCCAAGGAGGTTTACGGAAGTGGATAAGCTGCGCCTGGGGATTCCCAAGGGAAGCCTGGAGAAAGCGACCATCGACCTGTTCCGCCGGGCCGGGTGGAACATCAAGATAAACGGCCGGAGCTACTTCCCGGACATTGACGACCCGGAGATCACCTGCTCCATGTGCCGGGCCCAGGAAATGAGCCGCTATGTGGAAAACGGCACCCTGGACTGCGGCCTCACCGGCAAAGACTGGATCATGGAGAACGACTCCGACGTCATGGTGGTGACGGACCTGATGTACTCCAAGGCCTCCACCAACCCGGTGCGGTGGGTGCTGGCGGTGCCCGCGGCTTCGCCCATCACTTCCCTGCATGACCTGGCGGGCAAAAAAATTGCCACCGAATTGGTGAATTACACCCGGCGCTTTTTTGCCTCCAAGAACATCCCGGTGACCGTGGAGTTTTCCTGGGGGGCCACCGAAGCCAAGGTGGCCGCGGGTCTCGTTGACGCCATCGTGGAGGTGACGGAAACCGGAAGCACCATCCGGGCCCATGGCTTAAAGATTATCCACGAGTTTTTCCAATCCAACACGCAGTTCATCGCCAACCGCCGGGTTTGGGAAACGGATATGGCGAAGCGGGAAAAAATCGGCAATATTATGGTGCTGCTCCTGGGCGCGCTTCGGGCCGAAAAGATGGTGGGCCTGAAAATGAACATCCCTGAAAAGCAGTTAAGGGAAATTGTGGACTTGCTGCCTTCGCTGCTCGCGCCCACTATCGCACCCCTTTATGAAACCGACTGGTACTCCGTGGAAGTGGTGGTTAACGCCTCTGAAGTGCGGGTCCTGATTCCGCGGCTGGTGGCCGTGGGCGCCCAGGGCATCGTGGAGTATCCCCTCCATAAAGTGATTTAACCTTGATTGAGGCAGTGGGAGCAGTTACCGCTCCCACAGCCCTTCCTTTATTCCTTTTTCAATCTTTGCCATAAGAGGCGGGGGCTGCCGGCATCGCAAACCTAGGCTGGAAGCCCGTGCTATCAGTCGTTTGCATATCTGGCCAAGATGCCGAAGGTTGTCAAAGCTGGAACAAGGGGTCTGAGAGGAGGGCGCCGGGCCGTTTAAAAAGAGCGCAGGTGCGTTTGTCTTGGCTTTTCGCTGCCGGATTGGTCTAAAATATAGCAAGTCCAGTTTATCAGGCGGAGGTGGAACCGTGCATCGCGAGCTGACCCAGGAGCTGCCCCGGGTGGCCTATTTTTCCATGGAAATCGGGCTTACCCCTGAGATTCACACCTATAGCGGAGGCTTGGGGGTTCTGGCCGGGGACACCTTGCGGGCCGCCGCGGATTTGGGCTTGCCCATGATGGGGCTCACGCTGCTCTACCGGGAGGGCTATTTCCGCCAGGAAGTGAATGCCGCGGGCCGCCAGATTGAAAACCCGGACCGCTGGACCCCCGAAGATTTGCTGACGCCCCTGAATCCCCGGGTGCAGATTATTTTGGAGGGGCGCCCGGTGCAGGTGCGGGCCTGGCGCTATGAGGTGACCGGGATCGACGGCCATGTGGTGCCGGTTTATTTCCTGGACACGGACCTGCCGGAGAATACCCCGTGGGACAGAACCCTGACGCATAACCTCTATGGTGGGGATAATCATTACCGCCTGTGCCAGGAAATGGTCCTGGGCTTCGGAGGGGTGGCACTCCTCGAGGCCTTGGGCCAGGACCATAATATTTTTTACCACATGAATGAAGGTCATTCCGCGCTCCTCACCTTGGCGCTCCTCACCCGGCGCCTGGAAGAATCCGGCCGCGAGCGGCCCACCGGCGAGGATGTGGAAGCTGTGCGGCAGCAGTGCGTGTTCACCACCCATACGCCGGTGCCTGCAGGCCATGACCAGTTTCCTCCGGAATTGGTGGAGCAGGTGTTAGGGCGGCGGCTTACGGACCTGATGCTGCTCACCGATTGCTGCCTGGACCGGCACTTGAACATGACCTTTCTGGGTCTCAGGTTCGCCCGCTATATCAACGGGGTCTCCATGCGCCATGACGAGATTTCCACCGGCATGTTCCCCGGCTATCCCATCAACGCCATTACCAACGGAGTGCATGCCCCCACCTGGACGGCTCCGCCTTTTCAAGACCTTTATAACCGGCGTATCCCGGAGTGGCGCCAGGATAACTTTTACCTGCGCTACGCGGTGGGCATTCCCCACCATGAGATTGAACAGGCCCACGCCGAAGCCAAAAGGCTTCTTTTGCAGGAGGTGGCCAGGACCACCGGCGAACGGCTGGACGAGCGCACCTTGACCATCGGCTTTGCCCGGCGGGCCACGCGTTACAAGAGAATTGACTTGCTGTTCTCCAACCTGGAACGGCTGAAACAAATCGCCAAGACGGTGGGGCCCATCCAGGTGATATATGGCGGCAAGGCCCATCCTCGGGACGAAGGCGGCAAAGACATGATTCAGAGCGTCTTCGCGGCCAAAAAGGCCCTCGCAGGCCACATCCCGGTGGTGTTTGTGGAAAATTACGACATGGCTTGGGGCAAACTCATTACTTCCGGGGTGGATTTGTGGCTCAATACCCCCCAGCGCCCGCAGGAAGCCTCGGGCACCAGCGGCATGAAGGCGGCTCTGAACGGGGTTCCCAGTTTAAGCATCCTGGACGGCTGGTGGGTCGAAGGCCACGTGGAGAATGTCACCGGTTGGGCTATAGGAGACGACAAGGAAGCCGTGGCGGATGAAGCAGGCGAAATTGCTTCGCTCTACGACAAGCTGGAACGGGTGATTCTGCCCATGTTTTACGGCCGGCCCCGGGCCTTTGCAGAGGTGCAGCGCGCCGCCATCGCGCTGAACGGCTCCTTTTTTAATACCCAGCGGATGCTATCGCAATATGTCATCAATGCCTACCGCTTCGCGCCGCGCCTGGAGCGGCTTAAAACTAGCCGTTGAAACGGCCTTTTGTCCGACTTCAGCAGATAAGCAATGATATTAATAAGTTGCCTTTACGCTTAAAAAACTCTTGACACTTCCAGGTCTATACGTTTATGTAGTAAGAGCTTAATATTAATTGAGGGAAACCCCTGGAGATGCCCTTCCAAAATCATTTCACCTAGATACTGCCGAGGTTGTAAATGGCCACTGACATGCTTGGCTCGGTAATGGTTGTGGGCGGCGGCATTGCCGGTATGCAGGCAGCTCTGGACCTCGCCAACTCTGGTTATTACGTACATTTGGTGGAGAAAAGCGCCGCCATCGGCGGCACTATGGCGCAGATCGACAAGACCTTTCCTACCAATGACTGCGCCATGTGAATTATCTCCCCCAAGCTGGTCGAGGTCGGCCGGCACACCAACATCGAAATCCACACTTTAAGCGAACTCAGGGACCTTTCCGGCGAGCCGGGGAGGCTGACGGCGCGTCTGGAAAAGCGGGCCCGCTTTGTGGACCCCGACAAGTGCACCGGCTGCGGCACTTGTTTGGAGGTCTGCCCCATCCGCTATGAAGTCCAACTGCCTCCGGAGGAAGAAGCCAAGGCCCGCGCGGCATACGCTGAAGCTACCGAAGAAGAGGCCGTGGCGGACATCATTGCGCGGCACCGGGACGAACCCGGCAACCTCCTGCCAATCCTTCTGGACATCAACCGCCACTTCAATTGGCTGCCGCGCCCGGCCCTGGAGCACGTGGCCGGCGACCTGGGGATGCCCCTCACAGAGATTCTCAGGGTGGCCAGCTTCTATAACGCCTTTTCCCTGGTGCCCAGGGGCAAGCACATCATCAATGTCTGCCTGGGGACGGGCTGTTTTGTGAAAGGTTCGCCGCGTCTGTTGGAGGGGCTGGAGCGCAAGCTGGGCATTGCCCACGGCCAGACCACCGACGACATGCTTTTCACTCTTGAGGTAGTGCGGTGCATCGGCTGCTGTGCCCTGGCTCCGGCTCTGCGCATCGACGACGCCACCTTCGGGCGGGTGACTCCGGGTCAGGTGGGCAAGATCATCGACTCCTACACCAAGGCGGCGGGCCAATGAAGATCAGCAGTCTCACCCAGTTAATGGCGGTCAAGGAAAAAGGCCTGGCCCAGACCTATCCGAACAAAATCAAACTCATGGTGGGCCTGGCCACCTGCGGCATCTCCGCGGGGGCTGATGAGGTGTACCGCTGTCTGAGCCAAAAACTGGCGGAAGCCGGGCTGGATGTCGTTCTGGCCAAGACCGGCTGCATCGGCTTCTGTCAGAAAGAGCCGCTGGTGGATGTGGTATACCCCGGCAAGGTCCGTTTGACTTACCAGAGCATGACCCCGGAGAAAGCCGCAGAACTGGTAAGCTCCCTGAAAGACCGCAGAATCATGGATGACAATCTCCTGTGCCGCATCGATCAGGATGAATTTCTGGTGGAGGGCGTGGTCAGGCCCTATGCCAATCCCCACCCGCCGGCGCTGCCGGCCCAGGTTCCCCGCTATAACGAACTCCCCTTTTTCAACAAGCAGGTGAAAATATCGCTCCGCAATTGCGGGTTTATCAACCCGGAAAGCATTGAGGAGTACATCGGCCGGGGCGGCTATCGGGCTTTGCATAAGGCCGTCACCATGCTGACGCCGGAAGAGGTCATTGAGCAAATCAAGGCCTCGAAGCTAAGGGGCCGGGGCGGCGCAGGGTTCCCCACCGGCCTCAAGTGGGAATTCGCCAGAAAGGCCGAGGGTGATATCAAGTACCTCATCTGCAACGCGGATGAAGGCGATCCCGGCGCCTTCATGGACCGCGGCATCCTGGAAGGCGACCCCCACGCGGTGCTGGAGGGCATGGCCATCGGCGCCTACGCCATCGGCGCGAGCGTCGGCTACATCTACTGCCGGGCCGAATACCCCCTGGCCATCGAACGCCTGAAGATCGCCATCTCCCAGGCAGAGGCTTACGGCCTGCTGGGAGAAAACATTTTCGGCGCGCCCTTCTCTTTCAAGCTCAAAATCCGGGAAGGCGCCGGCGCGTTTGTCTGCGGCGAGGAAACCAGCCTCATCGCCAGCATCGAAGGCAAAGTGGGCGAGCCCCGGCCGCGGCCTCCTTTTCCGGCCCAAAGCGGCCTGTGGGGCAAACCGACGGTCATCAACAACGTCAAAACCTGGTCCCACATCGCCCCCATCATCGCCCGGGGGCCTGAGTGGTACGCCAACTACGGCCAGGGCGAATCCAAAGGCACCACCGTGTTTTCCCTGGTGGGCAAAATCAACAACTCGGGCCTGGTCGAAGTCCCCCTGGGCATCAGCTTGAGAGAGATGATCTACGACGTGGGGGGCGGCATCGCCAAAGGCCGGGAGTTCAAGGCGGTGCAGACAGGCGGGCCGTCCGGAGGCTGCATCCCGGCTCAGTATCTGGACACGCCGGTGGACTACGAGTCCCTGGCCGCGTTGGGGTCCATCATGGGCTCCGGCGGCATGATCGTCATGGACGAAGCGGACTGCATGGTGAACGTGGCCAAATATTTTCTGGAATTCACCATGGACGAGTCCTGCGGCAAGTGCACCCCCTGCCGCGAAGGCACCATGAGGCTCATGCAGATGCTGGATGCCATCACCGCGGGCCGGGGCCAGGAAGGGGATCTCGAGAAGCTGGAAAAGATGAGCCGGCTTATCAAAAAAACCTCATTGTGCGGCCTGGGGGCCACCGCGCCCAACCCGGTGCTCACCACCTTGAAATATTTCCGGGACGAATACGTCGCCCACATCCGGGACAAGAAATGCCCGGCCAAGGTCTGCAAGGAGCTCATAACCTTCAGCGTGGTCGCGGACAACTGCACCGGCTGCCAGCTTTGCCGCCTCAGATGCCCGGCGGAGGCCATTGCCGGCGCCAAGAAGGAAGTGCACCGCATCATCCAGGACAAATGCATCAAGTGCGGCACCTGCTATGATGCCTGTAAGTTTGATGCCATTGCGGTGGAATGACAAGGCTGTCAGCTATCTGCTGTCAGCAATCAGCCAGGAAAAAATAGGGAAGGTCCGAAAAAGCGGACCCGGCGGGCAGTGCCCGCCTTAATCGAATAATCATGGTCATGCTGAAAGCTGAAAGCTGACGGCTGATAGCTATAGGGCGTGCCGGGCACGCCGTTTCCTGGCCGACTGGCGGCCACGGGCCGCCCTATTTTTGAAAAGCTTAAAGCCTAAGGCCTAAAGCTTATAGCTTCCAAATGGACACGACATGGTGAAACTGACCATCAACGACCGGCCTGTGGTGGTTTCCGAAGGAACGACGGTATTGGAGGCGGCCCGCCATTTGGGGGTGAATATTCCCACCCTCTGCCATTTTGAGGGCTTGACCCCTTACGGCGGCTGCCGCGTCTGCCTGGTGGAGGTGACCGCGGGAACCCGCACCCAGCTCACTGCGTCCTGTACCTATCCCGTGAGCGACGGCTTGGCGGTGCGGACGGATACGGACGAGGTGCTGGAGGCCCGCCGCTTTGTCATGGACCTCCTGCTCTCCCGCTGCCCGGAGGTGCCGGCCTTGCAGGAAATGGCCCGGCAGATGGGGCTCACGGAGCCGGGCTTCTCCGGAGGCGAGAGTGACTGCATCCTGTGCGGCAAGTGCGTGCGCATGTGCCATGAGCTGCAGCACGTGGGCGCCATCGGCGTTATGGGCCGGGGCATCAAGCGGGATATCGTCACCCCCTTCGGCGAGTTCTCCAAAGTCTGCCGCACCTGCGGGGCCTGCGCTTTCGTCTGCCCCACCGGGCATATCGCGGACATCGCCAAAATCAGCGGCAAAACCCCGCGGCCCAAGCTCAACGAATTCAACGTGGGCCTTAACACCCGGGGCAACATCTACAAGCTTTATCCCCAGGCCGTGCCCGCGGCTCCGGCCATCGACCGGAACAATTGCATCCAGCTCCTGACCGGCGACTGCGGCCTGTGCGCCCAGAGCTGCACCGCAGGGGCCATCGATTACAGCCAGAAGGACGAAACCGTTGACCTGGATGTGGGCGCGGTCATCCTGGCCCCCGGCTACAAGCCCTTCGACCCCTCCGGCCTGGAGGTTTACGGCTACGGGCACCTCCCCAATGTTTACACCAGCCTGGAGTTCGAGCGCATGCTCTCCCCGGGAGGCCCCTTCGGCGGACACATCCAGCGGCGCTCCGACGGCCGGGAGCCCAAAAAGATCGCCTGGGTTCACTGCGTCGGCATGCGCAGCGAAAAGGAAGGCGCCCACCCGTATTGTTCCAACTTCTGCTGCATGGCCTCCCTGAAGCAGGCCATCATCGCCCGGGAGCACATCGGCCCGGACCTGGATATGGCGCTCTTTTACATGGACATGCGCACCCCCCGCAAAGACTTTGAAAAGTATTCGGTGCGCATCAAGGACCAAGGCGCCCGCCTCATCCGCTCCCGGGTGCACAGCATCACTCCCGCCGGCCCGGACGGCGACCTGGAAATCCGCTACGTCACCGAAGAAGGCGGCGTCAATGATGAAACCTTTGATTTGGCGGTCCTGTCCGTGGGCGGTGTGGTCACCCCGGAGGTCATCGCGCTGGCGAACAGGCTAGGAGTCAAGCTCAGCCACAACCGCTTCATGGATACGGAATGCTTCAAACCGGTGACCACCTCCCGGCCGGGGGTCTATTCCTGCGGCTTCTTCAACGGCCCTAAGGATATTCCCCAGACGGTGATGGAGGGGAGCGCCGCCGCGGCGGCCGCAGCCCAACCCCTGGCCCCGGTCCGGGGCACCCTCATGCGAAAAAAGGAATTTCCACCGGAAGCGGACGTGGCCGAGGCAGAACCCCGGATAGGCGTGTTTGTCTGTCACTGCGGCATGAACATCGGCGGGGTGGTGGATATCCCCGATATCGTGCAATATGTGCAGGGCATCCCGAATGTGGAGTATGTCCAGGCCAACCTCTTTTCCTGCTCCCAGGACGCGACCAGCGCCATGGTGGAGAAAATCAAGGAGCACGGCTTGAACAGGGTGGTGGTGGCGGCCTGCACCCCCTCCACGCACCAGCCCATTTTTCAGGACATGCTCAGGACCGCGGGGTTGAACAAGTATCTTTTTGAAATGGCCAATATCCGCAATCAGTGCTCCTGGGTGCACCAAGCCGAGCCCGAGGCGGCCACCTTAAAGTGCAAGGACCTGATCCGCATGGCGGTTGCCAAGGCCCGGCTGCTGGAGCCCCTGGAATACATAGAGGTGCCGGTGAACAAAACGGCCTTGGTGGTGGGGGGCGGCGTCACCGGCATGACCGCGGCCCTGGGTCTGGCCGACCAGGGCTACCGCGTCCACCTGGCCGAGCGCAAGGCCCGCCTGGGCGGCAACGCCCTGCGGCTCCATTCCACCTGGCGGGGCGGCTTGGTGGGCCCACGGGTGGACCTGCTTATCGCCAAGGTCATGAGCCACCCCAACATCACGGTGCACTACAAGGCCATTGTCGAGAAGGTGAGCGGTGTGGTGGGGAACTTCCGGACCACCCTGTCCCGCAACCAGGTGATTGAGCACGGTATTGTGGTCATCGCCATCGGCGCTGAGCCCTACCGCCCCAAGGGCGAATTTCTCTATGGCGAGCATCCCAACGTGCTTCTGGCCCTGGACCTGGACCAGGAAATTTCCGAAGAAACCGAGAGGGTCAAAAACGCCCAAGCCGTGGCCTTCATTCAATGCGTGGGCTCCCGGAACCCCGAACGCCCTTATTGCAGCAAAGTATGCTGCTCCCATTCCGTGGAAAACGCCCTGAAACTCAAAGAGCTGAACCCTGACATGGAGGTGTACGTCCTCTACCGGGATATGCGCACCTATGGCGAGCGGGAGATGTTCTATACTTTGGCTCGGGAGCAGGGGGTGATTTTCATCCGCTACAAGGCCGCTGATCCCCCCAAAGTAGCCGAAGCCAACGGCCGTCTCAAAATTGAAGTCAGGGACCATATCCTGGGAAAGCCCGTGGACCTGGAGGTGGACCTTCTCACCCTGGCTACGGCCATTGTCCCGCACCAGAATGCCCCCCTGGCCGAGCTCTATAAGGTGCCGTTGAATGCCGAAGGGTTCTTCACCGAGGCTCATGCCAAAATCAGGCCGGTAGACGCGCCCACCGACGGCATCTATTTGGCGGGCTTGTGCCATTACCCCAAGCCCTTGCAGGAGTCGGTGGCCGAAGCCCTGGCCACTTCAGCCCGGGCCGCCACCATTCTTTCTAAAGACTCACTGATGCTGGAATCCACCATTTCCCGGGTCATAGACGAGAACTGCGACGGCTGCGCTTTCTGCATCGACGCCTGCCCGTTCAAGGCGATCACTTTGATCGAATACATGAAGGACGGCGGCGTCAAGAAAACCGTGGAAGTGAGCGAGGTGCTTTGCAAAGGCTGCGGCTCCTGCATGGCCACCTGTCCCAAGCGGGGCATCATGGTGGCGGGCTTTACTCTGGACCAGTTGGCCGCCCAAGTGGACGCGGCGTTGGAGGTGGCTTAAGAGCTTTAAGCCATAGGCTATAAGCTTAAAGCTGAAAGTCTTTAATCGGTAGAATAGGCGCCAAATTGGGCAGGGCGAAAAAAAAAGGAAAAGGCGAATAAAGCCGGTAGCGGGCAGTGCCCACCCCGCATTTAAAATGGGGACGCCGCCCTCGACTGTCCGCAAAAGTGTAGCGCCGCCGCCCCGGCGGCGACTAAAAGAAGGAAATGTAGCCGCAGGCTTTAGCCTGCGCCAGGCTTACAGCTTATTGCTTATTGCCTTTTTTAAAGGACTTTTTATGAGCGATTACGACTACGAACCCTTAATCCTCGCATTCCTGTGCAACTGGTGTTCGTACGCCGGTGCGGACCTGGCCGGAGTGTCCCGCATCCAGTACCCACCCACTGCCAGGATTATCCGGGTGATGTGCTCCGGCATGGTGCATCCCAACCTCATTATCGACGCCCTGACCAAAGGCGCGGACGGGGTGCTGGTCTGCGGCTGACACCTGGGTGAGTGCCATTACCTGGAAGGTAATGTCAAAGCCCAAGGCAGAGCGGAAGCCGTAGATATGATGCTGGAGGACTTCGGCCTGGAGCCGGAGCGCTTCCGGCTGGAGTGGATTTCGTCCTCGGAAGCCCAAAAGTTCGCAGACGTCGTCACCGACATGACCGAGACTTTAAGGGCCCTGGGCCCCAGCCCTTACAGCACCAGGGCGTGAGGCAGGGGCCGGGTTTTAGTGTCAGGTGCCAGGATTTTTGGACAGGATGATCTTTATCCAGCCATGAAAGCAACCGATTAGCTCAACGGGAGCATAAACTTCCAGCCTTGGCTTCACAGGCAAGATGCCGTTTGAACTTTGAACCTTGAACCTTGAACTTTGAACTGAACTTAGGGGAACCGTAAAGCATGACCATACCGCTGTTCCGCAAGGTTGATGGCAAAAAATTCATGTGGGACGGGGGCACTTACGAGACCCAGGAAGAAGCCACCCAAGTGATGGAGTCTTATGCCAAGGACGGTTTCGAAGTGCGTCAGTTCGAACACCAAGGCCAATTCCTGGTTTATTCCAGGCGGGTGGCCGAAGTGCAGTCGGCCTGATTGGAGCTTTCCTTTATACGGCCATTATATTTTTAATCAAGATGGGCAGCTGAAGCTGCTCTTTACCTCTCGGAGGAGGAGGAGCGTATGCCGGTCAAAGTAGTGGAGGATTGGTTGAATGCCTGCTCCGGTTGCGAGATCTCCATTTTGAATATCGGCGATCCGCTGCTGGACCTCTTGCCCCAACTGGAATTTGTCCACATGACCGCCCTGGTGGACCACAAATTCTTCGGGCAGGTAGGCGATAAAATGACTATGGAGATTCCGGAAGCCGATGTGGCCATCGTTTCGGGCGGCGTGCGCAACGAAGAGCACAAGCACGAACTGGAGGAGATCAGGAAAAAAGCCAAGTTTCTCATTGCCCTGGGCAGTTGCGCGGCGTACGGCGGCATCCCGGCCCAGGCCAACATGTGGAAGAATGAGGAGGTTTTTGAAAAAGTCTTCCGGCATTCGCCCTCCACCGACCCGGCTCCCGACCCCGCGGATCCCAACATCCCCAAGTGGACCGATTCCTGTATGGCCGTGGATGAGGTAGTAAAAGCGGATATCGTCATCCCCGGCTGTCCGCCGCACCCGGACTGGATTGTGGAGGCATTATCCGCGCTGCTGGCGGGCAAGACCTCCTGGAGCCTGCCGGAGCGCAGCGTGTGCGACACCTGTCCCGTAATCCGGGAGAAAAAGGCCGCCGGCGGCGCCGTCAAGCGGTGCTTCGAGAACGCCGAATTCAACCCGAATGAAGGCCTTGACAAGATGCGGTGCCTCAACGAGCAAAACATCCTGTGCCTGGGCCCGGTGACTCTGGCGGGCTGCGCCGGCAAAACCGGGGTGCCCCGCTGCATCCAGGCCCGCACGCCCTGCCGGGGCTGCTTCGGCCCCATCCGCAAGGGCGCCAAACCCATGGTGGACATGATGGGCGCGCTCACTTCGGTGGGGCTGGACCCCAAGACCATTGTGGACCGCCGGGCCATTATGAACCGCTACATCGGCGGGCACAAATTCCTGACGCCGCTCCCGGCCAGGCCGGCGAGATAAGGGGGTGAGATAATGGGCAAAGTCATCAATATTCAGCCGGTGACCCGCATTGAAGGCCATGCCAAGGTGGCCATTCACCTGGACGATGCCGGCAATGTGGCGGACACCAAATTCCACGTACAGACCTTGCGGGGCTTTGAGAAATTCTGCGAGGGCCGACCCGCGGAGGAAATGCCCCGCATCGTCTGCCACATCTGCGGCATCTGCCCCTGGGCCCACCATCTGGCTTCCAGCAAGGCCGGGGACGCGGTCTTCGGCGTGACGCCGCCTCCTGCTGCGGTCAAACTCAGGCGCCTCATGCAGAACATCGCCTATGTCAGCGACAAGATTTTGCACTTCTATTTTCTGGCCGCGCCCGACTTCGTCATCGGCCCCGACGCCGACTATTCCGTGAGAAACGTGGTGGGCATCGTCGGCGCCGCCCCGGATATCGCCAAGCAGGTGGTGCATTACCGCCACCTGGGGGCTCAGATGCTGGAGCACTTCGCGGGCCGGGCCATCCACCCCACTTTCTCTTTGCCCGGCGGGGTGAGCAAGCCCATGAATGAAGCCGAGCGCCAGGAAATGCTGCCCCAAGCCAAAGAGCTCCTGGAGTTTGCCAAATTCACCATCAAGTTTGCCAAGGAAAACGTCTTTCCCAAGTACCTGGACGCCATCCAGAAGCTGGGCGTCATCAAGGTGGGATACCTGGGCACGGTGAACGACGAAGGCGCCCTGGACTTCTATGACGGCAAACTTCGCCTCATGCAGCCCGACGGGGCCTTTGAAGAATTCACCTACGAGCAGTACACGGACTTCATCGGCGAGCACGTAGAGCCCTGGTCCTATCAGAAATTCCCCTATGCCAAAAAATGGGGCGGGTTTGCCTTGGACTTGGAGAACCCCAAAGGAGTGTACCGCACCAATACGCTGGCCCGCATCAATGTGGCCGACAAGATGAAGACGCCGCTGGCCCAGGCCGAATTGGAGGAGTTCCGGGCCGCGTTCGGCCGCCCGGCCCACCAGACGCTACTTTATCATTACGCCCGCTTGATCGAGCTGGTGCAGTGCGCCGAAGAGGCCGTGCAGCTCCTGGAGGACCCGGAAATCACCAGCCCGGAGGTGCGCACCAAGATCGAGCCGCGGGAGGCCAGGGGCGTGGGCTGCGTGGAGGCCCCCCGGGGCACCCTGATTCACGACTATGAGACCGATAAAGACGGCTTGATCAAGAGCGTCAACCTCATCGTGGGCACCACCCACAACAACGCCGCCATCAATTTGTCCGTCAACCAGGCGGCCAAGGAGACGATCAAAGGAGGCAACTACGACCAGGGGATCTTGAACAAGGTGGAAATGGCCGTACGCGCCTACGACCCCTGACTGAGCTGCGCCACCCACCGCCTGGACGGCGGTGTTGCGGTGGAGGTTACCATTGTCGGCCCTGATGGGCAGGTGGTGGAAACCCTCAGGAATTAGCTAAGTCTTAGGCTGTCAGCTCTCAGCTCTCAGCTTTCAGTCAAAAAACTACAGCCGCAGGCTTTAGCCTGCGCAACTGAGTTTACCGAAAGAGGCGCAGGGTGGGCTTTTCGCCCACCCTGCTTGTCCCTTGAACCAGGTTAAGAACGACCTTCCTCAGATTGTCTGCGTAATGCGATGCCGATGAAGCCCCGGTTTCTATGGATTATGGTGCTGGCGGCTGTGTTTATCGCCGGCATGACGAACGCGGCCTCAACGCCGCCCAAGGGCAGCGCCGAGCGCCGGGAGATTTTGGCTGCTTTGCGGCAGGAGCTTAAAACCTGGACTAAGCTCGACGTCATCTTCGTGGTAAAATATCTTAAAGTGAAGGATGGCTGGGCCTGGGTGACGGCCTTCCCTGAATCACCTGATGGAAAGAGCAAATATGAGCCGGTGGAAGCTCTGTTGCATAAAAAGGCCGGCGCCTGGCAGGTGATGGAGATGCGGCCCGGAGGGGCGGAATGCGAGGAAGACCCGGACTGCGCCGATGATACGCGCTATTTCCGGAAGCTCAAGGATCGGTTTCCGGCCGTGAACGCAGAAATCTTCCCGCATTGATTGAAGCAGGGAAGGCGGGCACGGAGGCCCGTCCTACGATTGCTGTCAGGATAACTGATGCTCAGCGAAATTTTCGACAAATCCATCCTTATCTTCGGCTGCGGCAACATCCTGTTGGGGGACGACGGCTTCGGGCCGGCGGTGGTCAAGCGCCTCAATGACAACCATGCCCTGCCGGAGCACGCCCTGGCGCTGGACATGGGCACCGGTGTGCGGGAGGTGCTCTTTGACCTGATCCTGAGCGAGTCAAAGCCGGAGAAAATCATCATCGTGGACGCGGTGGACCACCCGGGTCGCCAGCCCGGTGAAGTCTTTGAGATCGCGGTGGAAGACATTCCGGCCAAAAAAATCGCCGATTTTTCCTTGCACCAGTTCCCCACGGTGAATATGCTGAAAGAACTGAAAGACCATACGGGCATTGACATCACCATTTTGGCGGCCCAGGTCCAGGAAATTCCGGAGGAACTCAGAGAGGGCCTGACGCCGCCCCTGGCCGCGGCGGTGGAGGAGGCCTGCCGGCGGATTTTGAGAAATATTTAATTTTCTCTTGATAAAATTTCTGGTACAATTATATTTGAATAAATTTTCACATATAACCGGTAATCCCCAGAAATCCAGAACCCTTTCACATATCTGGAGGAACAATGGCTGAAGAAGCAAAACCCATGGAAATTCATATTGACCGGAAGAACCGGAAAATCGGGGGCATCGCCCCTGAGCTGGCTGACCGCTGCTTCACCTGCGGCACCTGCAGCGGCGGCTGTCCGGCCACCGGTCTTGTCCCCATGGAAGGTGCTGAAGGAGTCACCTGGGACGCCCGCAAGGCCATCCGGGCCATCGTCTTCGGCATGGAGCAGGAGGTGGTGGATTCCAAATGGCCCTGGGTTTGCACCCTGTGCGGCCGCTGCGAGTACGCCTGCCCCATGGGCATCAAGCTGATGCGCTCCTTCCGCGCCGCCCGGACTCTGAGGGAGCGGGACAAGGTGCCCGGCCCCATCCACAAGGGCACCATGATGAATCTGGAGCGCGGCAATAACCTGGGCATCCCCAAAGAAGACTTCCTTTACCTCCTGGCTGATTTGGGCAAGGAACTGGAAGAGGAATGCTGCCCCGGCTTTTACGTTCCGGTGGACAAGGAAGGGGCCAACCTCATCGTCACTATTAACTCCAAGGAGCCTTTCGGCGAACCCGATGACATGAAGTTCTGGTGGAAGATCTTCTATGCCGCCAAAGAGGACTGGACCGTGTCTTCGGTGAACTGGGAAGGCGTCAACTGGGGCCTGTTCTCCGGTGACGATCCGGCTTGGAAGGAGCAGGTACGCCGGATCATCGAGAATGCCCGACGATTAAAGGTGAAAACCATCTTGTACCCGGAATGAGGGCACGCTTACTATGCAACCCGGGCCGGGTTCAAAAATTGGTTTCCCGAAGTTTATGACGAATTCAAGGTGGTGAGCGTCCAGGAACTGCTCAAGGAATACATCGACGAGGGTCGCATCAAGCTGGACCCCTCCGTCAACCACCACACCATCACCGTGCACGACCCCTGCAACTACGTGCGCAAGTCCCAGATGGCCTTCGGCGACCATATGGGCGATCTTAACCGCTGGATCACCATGCAGTGCGTCGACCCCTCCCTGTACCGGGAGATGTGTGACGACCCGATGAACAATTTTTGCTGCGGTGCGGGCGGCGGCGCCTGGGCCATGCCCTATGATGAAGAGCGCCTGGCCTACGGCAAGATAAAGGCCGACCAGATCAAAGCCACCGGCGCCGAGATCGTCATGGCTCCCTGCCATAACTGCCGCGACCAGATCATGAAGGGGCTGCCCAAAGTGCATGACATGGGCAATTATAAGGAAACCCTTTATCTTTGGGAGCTGGTGGCCAACACTCTGGTCATCGAGCCCTGGAGCGAGGAAGAGATCGAAAAAGCCCACGCCGCACGTGACGCCCAGTTCGAGCGGGACGGCATTGAAATGGAAGAGGAAGAAGAGTAAGCAAGCCGGAATTTCCACCGGCCCATGACTCTGGTTATTCGCCTGGCAGGCCCGCTTGGGCTTGCCAGGCTTTTTTTTGCCGTTTAAGCCTTGGGTTGCATGCCGAAGCAAATTTAATAATGAGAAAAATCTTTAAGCTTTTCCTCATCTTCGGGGTTAAGGCGACGTTTTCCCCCATGGCTCTCAAAATGGGCGCAATCATGCTCGTCCTGGGCGAATTGCATTTCACTTCCATCCCAGGGTTCGGGGTGAATACAGGCTCCCGTACGCAGCGAAGCCGGGTCGGGTTTAAAATGCTTGCACTCCACGCAACGAATTAACGGCATAAAACCTCCTCAACTTTGCATAGTTTCACCGGGGCAGACGCCCCGTTTGCAGAATTTTGATGCAACGGCGACCCCTGCTTCTTCAGCAGGATTATTCAGTGAACAGCCAATATGGCCAGCGCCTTCAGACTTCATTCCATTTAAGCTATAGTGAAAAATTCATGAATATTCACTTATTTTTAAAGAAATTTCAAGAAAGGATTGAATTCCCGGTACAAAAAAAAATTTCGGGAAGAGAATGGCTCAGCAACCCCTGTCAGGGGCGGTTAAGGATGTAACCGCCCCGGCAGGGTTTTAATGAAAGGTGGGGAAAAACCTAAGATAATCGGCGGCTCGGCCGGTTTGCCTACTTGTGCCTTTCCCTGACACGTTTTTCCACGAGCTTCATATAGTCGGCGTCCACTTTGAATCCCAGCTTTTTGGCTTTCTGCAAGTCCTCCAGGGCCTGATGGAAATCCTCCAGGCTAAAATACACCTGGGCCCGGGTGTTATAGGCTTGGGCAAAGTCGGGGTCGACTTTCAAAGCCTGATTGAGGTCGGCAATGGCTTCATTATTCAGGTTTTTGGCATACTTGGCTCTGGCCCGATAAACATACAAGGCCGGGTTGTCGGGTTGAGATTTCATGGCCCGGTTAAACGCGGTGATGGCCTCGTCAAACTTGCCGTTGTTGGAAAGTTCTATGCCCTGCTCCACCAAGGCCTGGACGTTTTCCTGGGCCGAAATTCCGGCCAACGGCAGCAGACCGAGGGAAACTGTCAAAAAAAACGTGAAAACCCGCTTCATCAAACCTCCTAAAGATATCGCCCTGACAGTTTAATTATTTGCCTTGCTCGATAAATCCTGAAAAAAACTGAGACAAGCTTAACCATAATCCTGGTTCAGCCGGTTAAACTGAACACTGGCGGCACTCTTCCGTAAATTCCTGGGAAACTTCCACCCTCTCAGGGGCGATGCTCAACACCTGGCCGGGCCGGGAGCCGTAGCGATATACCGTGATGCCCTTGAGGCCCAGACGCCAGGCAAGCAGGTAAGCCTCGGCGACATCATCCGCGGTAGCCTCAGGGGCCAGGTTGATGGTTTTGGAAACCGCGTTCTCAACGTGGCGCTGAAACGCGGCCTGCATCTTTACCTGATATTCCACACTCACTTCGAAAGTGGTGGGAAACAGACGCCGGAGCCCTTCCGGAAGTTCAAGGATGTGGCGCACCCTCCCGGTTTCCCTTAGCCGCGGCAGCCATTCCTCCTTGCTTAGACCGAACTCTGCCAGTTTTTGTAAAAACAGAGGGTGCACCTCATCGAATTCCTCTCCTTCCAGGGTCCGGCGGCGGTAAGCCAGGGCGAACAGGGGTTCGATGCCGCTGGAGGCCCCGGCGATCAAGCTGATGGTACCGGTGGGGGCAATGGTGGTGACAGTGGCGTTGCGCCGGGGCGGCCGGCCCTCCTGGTGGTAGCGGCTGAAGTAGAAATTCGGGAAAGGCCCTCTTTCTGCGGCTAAGATTTCAGACTGGCGCACGGCCTGATCCTGAATGCGGGTCATGATTTTCTCCGCCAGTTCCAGGGCCTCAGGCGAATCATAGGCAATCCCCAGTTCGATGAACATGTCGGCCAGGCCCATAATACCCAGGCCTATCTTGCGATTGGCCCGGGTGATGGCGGTAATTTGCGCCAGAGGGTAATGGCTCTGGTCGATGCAGTCATCCAAAAACGAGACCCCTAGTCGCACCAGGCGGTCCAACTCCGCCCAATCCAGATCGCGGTTTTTGACGAGCTTGGCCAGATTGATGGAGCCCAGGTTGCAGGATTCAAAGGGCAACAGGGGCTGTTCGCCGCAGGGGTTGGTAGCTTCCAGGCGTCCGAGCTCCGGGGTGGGGTTGGCCCTTTCAATGGCATCCAGGAAGACCAGGCCGGGGTCGCCGGTATCTCGGGCATAGCGGCAAATTTCATCGAAGACCTTCCGGGCGTTGAGCCGGCCCCATTCCTTGCCGGTGCGGGGATTGATAAGGGGATAATCTTCGCCGCGCTCGACTTTTTCCATGAACGCGTCGGTCACGGCCACGGAGAGGTTGAAGTTGGTCAAGATGCCTTGCTCGGCTTTGGCCCTGATGAAATCCAGGACATCCGGATGATCCACGTTCAAGATGCCCATGTTGGCGCCCCGGCGCCTGCCCCCCTGCTTGACGACTTCGGTAGTGGTATCAAAGATGCGCATAAAGCCCACGGGTCCTGAGGCCACCCGGCCGGTGCTCCTGACTTGGTCGCCCCGCGGCCGCAAACGGGAAAAGCTGAAGCCGGTGCCACCGCCGGTTTGATGGATAAGGGCCATGGACTTGACCGCTTCCATGATGCCGGACATGTCATCAGGAACCGGGATGACAAAGCACGCGGCCAACTGGCCGATGGGCAGGTCGGCATTCATGAGGGTGGGGGAATTGGGCAGGAATTGCAATGAGGCCATGGCTTTGTAAAAAACCTCTGTCTGGCGGCTTACCGCTTCGGTGCCGCCGTAGCGCGCCTCAGCCGCGGCCACCCCCCGGGCCACGCGGCGAAACAATTCATCCGGGGTCTCCACCACCCGCCCGTCAGGGTCTCGCCGAAGATACCGCTCTTCGAGCACTCTTCGGGCAATCGGCCGAAATTGAGATTCAGATTGGTAAGACATGAGGGTCCGCCTGCTTTCGATGATGCAAAATTAAAGTAGAACTGAAATTACTCACCCTTTCCGCAGGTATTTTTGTTTTTTCTGAACTTGCCGATGACTGCTGATGCCTGCCAGTGACCACCTATCACCATTTCACTTCCTCTCCCGGCAAGCGGAGGACAGATCAATTAAGTAATGTCCCACTTCTTCGCCCGCTCTCTGTAGGGGGGCGGGAATTCGGGAGTGAAATTCTGATAAAAGGTGACGGGGTAGCGGGCGCCGATTTTTTTGCCCGCTTCCTTGAGTCCGTTCACCAACCCGTCCAGCATTCTGGCCGGGAAGCTCAATACCAGTTCGTCGTCCTGGGTCATGGAAAAAATGCGGTCGCCCGCGCCAGGAATTACCACCCGAATGGCATCCTGCCGATAAGGACCTATCAGGTAAGAAGCGCATTCGACTTTACCGCCGAATTCGCCGGTGACCCTTTCCCCCAGACTGAAGGCGGCGGCCTGAATCAAGCGCATGAGCTGCGCGGGATTGCCGTACACCGCCACCACCTGGGGCGCGAGGGCCAGGCGCTCCAGGGGCGCCAAATAGATTGCGGCGATTTCCTGGGGCTCGAACCGCGGCAGGGACTCCACTTCCTTTAAGGCCGGTCCTAATTCCTGGTGAAACCCCACCTCACAAAAAAGCTGGCCCAGCTCCAAGAGCGGATCGATCTCGGGGATAAAGCCGAAGGCCAGCAGGCCCGGGATGCAAATGAGATCATCTTTGCCCAAGCCGACCGGCCAGCCGTAAACCCGGGCCATGGTGACGCCCTGGCAGATGGTGACTTTTTTGCCAAAAACCTGGGAAGGCCGCCGGGTTTTCTCCGGCAGCGCACTGATTTCGGGCACGAAAGCCACCCCGAAAGGTTCGGTGCGGAGGCGCAAGGCCTCCTTAATCTGTCTTGCCGCGTCCTTATAATCCATGCAAGCCTCCCTGGGAGCAGCATACCTGCGCTCGTCCCTTGGTTGAATAAGGCATGTTACCAAAATGGTAGGGTCGAATCCAGCCTTCTGCAACTTTAACCCTGGTTTTCTTTGCAGATGCCCATTGCCTAATTAGGCCTTTGGCAAAAAAAGAAATTTGCCGACAGATTGAATTTTTTTAAAAGAGTTCTTTTCAAATTGAAAATAGCCGAAAGTTTGTTTTAAAGTGGAAAAAGTAAAGATAAAGTGATGCAGCAAACAAACTCCAAGTTCTTTTTCCCTATCTGAGAGCTCAAGCCACCCAGGCAGGGTGTTTTTTCTATATGGAAATCCCGGAAAGGCTGCCGGCGCAAGCTTGTTTGCCGGTGCAGCCGCTAAGGGCAATTAAAGGATAGGGAAGGAGGACTTCATGTACGTGGTGGAAAAATTAAAGCAGGTGCTGGGGTTGGGGTTTGCAGCCAGTGAAATGGGGGTAATCGAATCTGTGGAATCGATGTGCAAAACCATGGCGGAGATTAAAGACGCCCTGGGGTTGCCTCCGGATGCTGATTGTCAACAGATTATGCAGGCCATCGAGGCCAAGAAAAAGGAACCAGAAGTGGAGGTCGTCCAGCCGCAAATGGCCGCCGGGGGAGGGTGGTTCAAAAAACTTTTTGGCGGCTGACTTGCGGTTATGAAAAATAAGCTTATTTTCTTCTCCAAAAGCTTGTTGCCAGGAGCAAATGACAGTGTAAAGCTATGACCTCCGGGTTGGGAACCCCAAACCCGGGCAGCAGGTTGAGCTTTTAGATTTGTTAGATCAGAATTGTCATTGTCAAGGTCTGGAGAATGAGGCACCGGCTTGCCATTCAAATGGCACCGGGATACCCGGAAACCTTAATCTCTCCATAGTAAACCTTCTTTTTCGCTGATGCTACTTTGGGCAGTAGTGAAGGCTTGGCGGGTTTTTTTAAGACCCGCCAAAGCCTTTTTAAACCTTATGACGCTTTAAGAAAGAAGGAATCCTTCGATTCATAATGTCTGCCACCCATCAATTCAACGAAGGACCGGGATTTTTTACACTGGCCCCCGAACAAGTTTTGGAGAAGCTGGGGACCGGCCCTGAGGGATTGAGCGATACCGAGGCTCAAGGGAGGCTGGAAAGCTTCGGGCCCAACGAATTGGCGGCCGCCCCCAAAATTTCCCCTCTTCTCATTCTTCTCCGGCAGTTCGGCAACATCCTGATGGTCATACTTATCGCGGCTACGGTGATCTCCTTCGCTTTGGGAGAACGCCTGGACGCCTACGTCATTATGGCTATCGTCCTGGCCTGCGTAGTTCTGGGATTCGTTCAGGAGTACCGGGCCGAAAAAGCCACGGAGGCGCTGCAAAAGTTGTCGGCGCCCGTCGCCACGGTCATTCGGGATGGGGAAGAATACAGCATTCCGTCCCGGGAGGTGGTTCCCGGCGACCTGCTGGTGCTCCATACCGGCGACCGGGTGGCGGCGGATGCCCGGTTGCTGGAAGCCGTCAACCTTATGGCCGACGAAGCCATCCTTACCGGGGAATCCCACCCGGCCCATAAAAAGGTGGATAGGGTTCCGGACCCCCACGCTTCTCTGGCGGACCAGGTCTGCATGGTTTTCGGCGGCACCGTGATCACGTATGGCCGGGGCAGGGCTGTGGTCACCGCCACCGGCATGCGCTCGGAATTCGGCCGCATCGCCCGTCTGCTGGCCGAAGTGAAGAATGACCACACCCCCCTGGAAAAGCGCATGCAGACCATCGGCCGCGTGTTGGCCGTAATCTGCCTGGTTACCGCGTCCGGAGCTTCGGTCTTGGGAGTCTGGCGGGGGCATACCTGGCTGGAAATGCTTCTCTGGGGCATCAGCCTGGCAGTGGCCGCGGTGCCGGAATCGCTCCCCGCGGTGGTCACCGGGGCGCTGGCCATCGGCACCACACGCATGGCCCGCAAAAATGCCATCGTCAAGCGCCTGCCCGCAGTGGAGACCATGGGCTGCATCACCGTCATTTGCACCGATAAGACCGGCACCTTGACCAAAAACGAAATGACCGTGCGCCGGTTGTTTCTGGATGATCAGGAAATCCGGGTGACCGGTGCGGGATATGAGCCGGAGGGGGAATTCGACGCTGTCGGCCGGCAAATTCTCCCCCATCACCATCCGGTGCTGCACGCCGCCGCCCGCATTGCCCTGTTGTGCAATGATGCCTCCCTTAGAAAGCACGAAGGGGTCTGGGAGGTGCGGGGCGACCCCACCGAAGGGGCTTTGCTGGTTCTGGGGCAAAAAGCCGGGATGGATGCTGGGCAACTTCTCGCCACCCACCCCAGGGTGGCGGAAATTCCCTTTACATCAGAACGCAAGCGCATGGCCACCATCCACCAGGGAAGCGAGGGCTTCCAAATGCTCCTCAAGGGGGCGCCGGAAAGCCTGCTGCCCTTTTGCCGCAAGGTCCTCACCATTAAAGGAGAGAAGGCCCTTTCTGACCAGCAGCGTCAGCGTATCCGGGCCGAGGCTGACCACATGGCGGGCGAGGCTTTGCGGGTCTTGGGGCTGGCCTACCGCCACCTGTCGGCCATCCCGGATCTCACTCCGGAGGCCGAAGAAGATGACCTGGTCTGGGTGGGTCTGGTGGGCATGATCGACCCGCCCCGGCCTGAGGCCAAAGACGCGGTGCGCCGCTGCCGCCGGGCCGGCATCCGGCCCATCATGGTAACCGGGGACCACCCGGACACCGCTGCCGCCATCGGCCGGGAACTCGGCATCCTTCCCCGGGAAAAACGGCACAACCCTGCCGTCCTCACCGGCCAGGAAGTGAATGCTATGGACGATGCCCGGCTGTCGGAGGCCGTCAAAGAGGTGGGGGTGTTCGCCCGGGTGTCGCCGAGCCATAAGCTGCGTCTGGTGACGCTCTTGAAGGACCAAGGGGAAGTTGTGGCCATGACCGGGGACGGCGTTAACGATGCCCCGGCCTTGAAGCGGGCCGACATCGGAGTGGCTATGGGTGTCACGGGCACCGAAGTCACCAAGGAAACCGCGGACATGATCCTGGCGGACGACAACTTCGCCACCCTGGTGAGTGCAGTGGAGGAAGGCCGGGCCATTTTCGACAACATCAAGAAATACCTGGTATTTCTCTTAAGCACTAACTTGGCCGAAATCCTGGTGCTCACCGGGGCCTTTTTCCTGGGCATGCCCATGCCCCTTATCGCCTTGCAGATTCTCTGGATCAATCTCATCACGGACGGCCTGCCGGGCTTGGCCTTGGGGGTGGACCCCAAAGCCCCTGATATCATGTCCCGCCCCCCCCGGCCTCCCCAGGAGGGCGTCTTCTCCTACTCGGTGAATGTCCTTTTGGGTGTTATTTCGGTATATTATACTCTGCTCCTCATTCCCCTCTTCGCCTATTATGTGTATTTCAATCCCGCGGGCCATGAAACCCAGGCTTTGGTGCTGATGCAGGCCCAAACCATGGTCTTCCTCACCCTGGTCCTGCTGGAGCTGGTGGCCGCCTTCAACTGCCGCTCCGATTACCACTCCATCTTCACCGTAGGCATCTTTCCCAATCGCTTCCTGGTCATAGCGGTGCTCATTTCCTTTGTGATGATGGCGGCGGCGATTCATTGGCCTCCCCTGGCTAAGCTGTTTCACACCGTGCCCCTGCGCCCCGTGGATTGGCTGCTGGCAACGGGGCTGACCTTGACCCTGGTGCCGGTGGTGGAACTGGCCAAATGGCACATACGCCGCCGCTCCCGTTGGAGAGAACTATAAGAGAACTATCCACCAAAAGAAACACGGGCTGGAAGCCCGTGCTGTCAATATAGTGGGCGGTTCAAAGGATGAGGCGGGAAAAATGGAAAACGCCTCAACTCCGATAGCTGGCGTTGATCTTGATGTAGTCTTCGGTAAGGTCGCAGGTGTCGTAGTGGTCTGAAAACCGGCCTTTGTGCAGATCGATGGTGATAGTGAAGGGGCCGGCCAGGATCAGCTCCCGGGCCGCGGCTTCCGCCTGCTCCCCCAGACCCTGGCCTGACTTGACCACCGGATGGCCGCCGAACGCGATGTCCACTGCGGCCGGGTCGAACCTGGCCCCGGAGCGCCCCAATGCCGCCATGAGGCGCCCCCAATTGACGTCCGCGCCGGCCATGGCGGTCTTGACCAAGGGCGAGGTGGCTATGGTGGCTGCGGCTTGTCGGGCTTCTTTCGGGGTCGCCGCGCCCTGAACCAGGATGCGGAAAACCCGGGTGACGCCCTCTCCGTCGGCCACCACCTGCCGGGCCAGATCCTGCATCACCGCAACCAGCATCTCCTGAAACTCTCCTGACGCCGGGCTTCCCGGTCCCCAAGGCCCGTTCCCCGCTTTGCCGCTGGCCAGGAGCAGGGCCATGTCATTGGTGGAGGTGTCCCCGTCAATGGTGATGCGGTTGAAGCTTTGTTCCGCCCCTGCTTTGAGAGAGGTTTTCAAAAGATCCGGACTTACGGCGGCATCGGTGCAAATAAATACCAGCAGGGTAGCCATGTCCGGGTGGATCATGCCCGCGCCTTTGGCAATGCCGGCCACCGTGACCTTGGCGCCGCTGATTTGCCCCTGCTGGTAAGCCGTTTTGGGACGGGTGTCCGTGGTCATGATGGCCCGGGCGGCCTCGGGGAGACCCTCCGGACGAAGGTTCCCGACCAGACCGGGCAGAGCCTGGATTATTTTCGGAACCGGCAGCGGCTGGCCGATGACCCCGGTGGACGCGGGCAGGACCAGGGACTCCCGCAAACTGAGGAGGCGTGCCAGTTCACCGGTGATATGCCGGGCCGCGCCCAGGCCTTCGGCCCCGGTGCAGGCGTTGGCATTGCCGCTGTTGATGAGCACGGCTTGGGCTTGGCCGTTTCTCAAGCGGGCGCGGGTGATCAGGACCGGCGCGGCCTTGACCCGGTTGGTGGTGAATACCCCTGCCGCGGCCGCAGGTGTGTCAGCCACGATCAGGGCAAGGTCCAGGCCGCCGTGCTTTTTGATGCCGGCCGCCGCCCCGGCGGCCGTAAATCCCGGCACTATCATCTCATAGCCTCCAGCGTCACGGGTTGCCGGATAATGGTGTTAAACTCTGCCGGCGGGGTTTGCCGTGGGTCGCTTAGATAAATTTCGTGGCGTCTGCCGCAGGTCTGATAGCCTTTCTCCTTGATGAAGGCTTGCAGCCGGGCAATGGCGGCGTGCGCTTCGCAAAAAGGCCCCACGTGGAGAATCTGAGCCGCTTCCCCTTCACACCAGGCGGAGAACCGCACTTTGTCCAGAAGCGGCAATTTGCTATTTCCCCTGCCCCGGTCTTTGGCGCGGTTTACGAGTTCCGGGGTGATGGTCTCCGGCTGCCTGATCAGCAGGGTCCAGCGACATCGGTGATTGTCGCGGTTGGCGAACTCGTCCGGTTCATCGGCCCGCCAGAGGGCCTCCAGGGGCATCACCTCGTAATCCAGACCCTGGTCCCTGACCAAAGATTTCAGGGCATAGGAGACGCTGAAGAGGGCCTCCACGGCCTGTTGGAATTCGGGTCCGGCGTCGGGGGCGCCCTGGCCGTTGATCATCAAAAAAAGGAGGCGCGGGACGTTAATAAAGGTGGGTTCTTGGAGAGATGCGGTGTAGAGAGGGTTAGGAGCTGATTTTGAGTCTATCTTTGACATAATCAGAGATAATTCTCCAACCACAGGCCAAAGCCTGCGGATACCGATCCGCCAATTACAGCACCCGATAAAAAAGACAGGCTGAAAGCCTGTGCCACTTGTATAAGGATAGGGGTGGGGGTCTGAGGGAGGGGTAAGGGCCCGCCGCCTTAACTCCCTCACTCAGAATTTTATCTCATTTCCCGCAGCACTTCTTGTATTTCTTGCCGCTGCCGCAGGGGCAGGGGGCGTTGCGGCCCACCTTGCCGTTTTTGCGCTGGACCGGGGCCGGACCGGCGCCTTCGTCCCCGCTGCTGTAAAACATCTGCTGCTGGGAGGGCCGGGCCTCCTGGGGCAGCTCCTGGTGCGGCCTGACCTGCAAGTGGAACAAGGTGCCCACGGTATCGGCCTTGATGCGGTGAATCAGGTCCATGAACATGTCATAGCCTTCCCGCTGATACTCCCGCAGCGGGTCCTGCTGGGCATAGCCGCGCAAGCCGATGCCGTCCCGGAGATGGTCCATGCTGAGCAGATGCTCTTTCCAATGGTTGTCGACAATCTGGAGCATCACCATCTTCTGAAGGTCGGCAAACAGTTCCGGACCGATTTCGGTTTTTCTCGCTTCGTAGCGTTCCTGAACCTTCTCCGTGAGATATTCCGTCAGGTCGCCGTCAGCTTCGCGCAGCAGGGGCGGCCGGAAGCCGAACTGGCGCAGGAAGGCGTCTTCCAGACCCTTGAGGTCCCATTCCTCGGCGATTTTGTCGCCGGTATACTCCTGGACCAGGTCTTCCACCAGCTCCGCGGCCATGTCCAGAAAATCTTCTTCCAGGCTTTCCCCGGCCAGGATTTGCCGGCGCTGGGCGTAGATCACCTCCCGCTGTTTGTTCATGACGTTGTCGTATTCCAGGAGGTGTTTGCGGATGTCGAAGTTGTGGCTTTCCACCCGCTTTTGGGCTTTTTCGATGGCGTTGCTGACCATGCGGGCCTCAATGGGCTGCCCGTCGTCCATGCCGAGCTTGCCCATAAGTCCCTTGATACGGTCGGAGCCGAAGATGCGCAGGAGGTCGTCTTCCAGGGACATGTAAAAACGGGAGGTGCCCGGGTCACCTTGGCGTCCGGAGCGGCCTCTGAGCTGGTTGTCGATGCGGCGGGCCTCATGGCGCTCGGTGCCTAAAATATGCAGGCCGCCCCGCTCCACCACGCCTTCGCCCAGCACGATGTCGGTGCCCCGGCCGGCCATGTTGGTGGCAATGGTGACGGTGCCGAGCTGCCCGGCCTTGGCCACGATTTCCGCCTCTTTTTCGTGGTGCTTGGCGTTCAGGACCTCGTGCTTGATTCCCTCTTTCTTCAAAAGGCGGCTCAGGTATTCGGATTTTTCAATGGAGGTGGTGCCCACCAGCACCGGCTGGCCCCGCTTGTGACAATCTTTGATTTCCTCCAGAACCGCCTGGAATTTCTCCGCTTCGGTTTTGTAAATCACGTCCGGATAGTCGATGCGGATCATGGGCTTGTGAGTGGGGATAACCATCACTTCCAGGTTGTAAATCTTTTTGAATTCCTCGGCCTCGGTGTCCGCGGTGCCGGTCATGCCCGCCAGCTTCTTGTACATGCGGAAGTAGTTCTGGAAGGTAATGGTGGCCAGGGTCTGGTTTTCGTTTTCGATGCGGACGTTTTCCTTGGCTTCCAGGGCTTGGTGGAGGCCGTCGGAGAAGCGCCGGCCCGGCATCAGCCGCCCGGTGAATTCGTCCACGATGATGACCTGGCCGTCCTTGACGATGTATTCATCGTCCCGCTGGAAGAGGTTATGGGCCTTCAAAGCCTGGTTCAGGTGATGCAGCACCTCGATGTGCCGTGGATCATAAAGGTTGTCGATATTGAGGAGCTTTTCCGCCCGGGCCACGCCCTCTTCGGTGATCAGGACGGAACGGGCTTTTTCATCCACGGTGTAGTCCTGGTCGCGCTTGAGCTGCATGGCGACGCGGTTCAGGATGTAATAGAGGTTGGTGGATTCCTCGGCGGGTCCGGAGATGATCAAGGGGGTCCTGGCTTCGTCGATCAGGATGGAGTCCACTTCGTCCACGATGGCGTAATTGAACTCCCGCTGGACGTAGTCATCCAGGGAAAACTTCATGTTGTCCCGCAGGTAGTCGAAGCCGAATTCATTGTTGGTGCCGTAAGTGATGTCTGCGGCGTAGGCCCAGCGGCGCTCCTCATCGGTGAGGCCGTGCAGGATGGTGCCCACCCTGAGCCCCAGAAACTGATAAATCGGCCCCATCCAGGCGGTATCCCGCTTGGCCAGGTAGTCGTTCACCGTGACGATGTGCACCCCTTCGCCGGTGAGGGCGTTCAGGTAGGCAGGCAGGACGGCCACCAGTGTTTTGCCTTCACCGGTTTTCATTTCAGCGATTTTGCCTTGGTGGAGCACGATGCCGCCGATAAGCTGCACGTCAAAAGGGCGCATTCCCAAAGTCCGGACGGAGGCCTCCCGGGCCACGGCAAAGGCCTCGGGTAGAAGGTCGTCCAAGGTCTCGCCCTGTTCCAGGCGCTCTTTGAACTCATCTGTCTTGGCGCGCAAGTCCGCATCCGAAAGCTGCTGCATTTGGGGCTCAAGGGCGTTGATGCGCTCCACCAGAGGCTTGAGCCGCCGGAGCTCCCGCTCGTTTTTGCTGCCAAAGACCTTTTTCAGAATAAAATCAAACATAGCTTTCTATGGCATTGAGCGGCTGAAACAAGCAGCCGCCGCTTTTAAAATTAGCATAAGTGCCAATAAAAAAACCGATAAAGCTCGGGCTTTACCGGGGCAAATGGCCGAATAAACCTTGCATGTGCGGCGTCCAGCGCACAACAGAGTTGGCGCTTAGCATCTTTTTTAAAATAAGTTTTGCCGGGCGCAATGTCAAGGAATTCTCAAGGGCTCCGTCACAAATCCAATATCAGGGGGATTTCGTCGCAATCCGGAAACTTCACGCAGTCCACGCAGTCGGCCCAGACGATGGGAGGAAGTTGCTCCCTGGGAAAAGGGCGGAAGCCGAAGCGCTCAAAATAATTGGGACTGGCGGTTAGGACGAAAACCTTGCGGAGCCCCAACTGCCGCGCCTCTTCCAGGCAGTTTCGGACCATTTGCGAACCCAAACCCCGGCCCTGAAAATCCGGTGACACCACCAGGGAGCGGATTTCCCCCAAGTCGTCCCAGGACACATGCAGGGCGGCCACCGCGATAATGGGGCCTTCATCCTCCCGGTAAACGGAGTAATCCCGCATCTGGCTGTAGAGGTTGGCCAAAGTGCGGGGCAGAATTTCTCCGACCTTGGCGGCCTCCGCCAAAATCCGGCGGATTTCAGGAATCTCGGTGATCTTGGCTTTGCGGATCATAGTCTTGATGATATTATAACATGATAAGGTAAGGAGAAAACAATGGACGTAATCTCGCAGGATAAATTTGTGCGCTTGTCATATCGCCTTAGGCTCAAATCCGGCAAATATCTCCGGGGCAGCGCCGAGGAGCCGGAAGAAATGACTTTTATAGCCGGTTGCGGCGAGCTCCTGCCGGGGTTGGAGCGCCGCCTCTGGGGCGCGCCGGTGTCGGAAACCCTTGAATTCGTGGTCCCCGCGGTGGAAGCCTTCGGGTTTTACGACCCGGAAAACATCCAAGTGTGGAGCAAAAAAGTCTTTCCCCCGGAAATGGAACTTAAACCCGGACAGAAGGTGCTGCCCTCGGTGCTGCCGTTCCCGCCGGAATATCCCCTTAGCATCAAGGAAGTTCGGGATGATAAGGTAATACTGGACCTGAACCATCCTTTGGCAGACGAGGACCTTTATTATCAGGTGCAGGTGGTGGAAGTGCGGGACGCCACTGAAGAGGAAAAGGCCCCTTTGAAACAGTGTAAATCCTGCCGTGATGAAATGGACGAGATGGCCTGATCGGTTTGGGATTCTAACGGCGTCTCAAATAAAAAAAACCCCCGGCTGTTTACCTGCCGGGGGTTTTTACTTCCTTCGCGATTAAACTTCGGTGACCGTAATGGCCCCCGAAGGGCAGACTTCGACGCAGCTTTCGCAGCCCAGGCACTCTTCTTCGTTAACCGGCACCGCTTTCTCATCTTGCATCTCGAAAACGCCGACAGGACAAACGTTGACGCATTCTTCGTCCCCGGTGCACTTGTCAGTGTCAACTTCAACTCGCCAAGCCATGTGTTCACACCTCCTCTAAAATTTTAACCATGCAAATTTGGGAACCGGCTGATCGGCAACCCAGCTTATAGTTCTCTCCCTGGCCCCGTTGCCGACGCCGCAGGAGTTGTCAAGCTTTCCCGACGGGATATTTTACCGTCAGTTAGAGCTTTTTTTCACAATTATAACCAGATTTTCGTATATCTAAAACCCTCTATTCTTGTCAAGTAAAAATCGCCGCAAGTCTTCAGCCTGCCCTCTTTTGCAACCGCAATTCTGATATTTTGAGCACTTTTGCGGACCAAGGCCCGCGGCGGGCCCGGCGGTATTCCCGGGCGAGCCGCACCAGGGCCGGGGCCCAGGAGGGGGCCCCCAGGGCGTGCAGGTGCGTATAGGTGGCCAAAACATTTTTATACAGGAGGCCGTCGCGGTTGCCGCCGATGCCGGCGCCCCGCACTACGTGAAAGACCAGGGAATCTTCCGGGCCGGGCTCCGGGTTGACATGGGAATAATGGAACTCATGCCCTTTCAGACGGGTGCCCGGGGGAAAGTAGGGATTCTCCTGCACCACTTCCAGCACCGTGTAGCCATGCCCCTGGGGTTTGCGCCCCATGATGAAATCACAGGGAAAAATGCCGACCATGGGGAAGCGTTCCCCTTCAATGGTCTTGATGGCCGCGCCCAAATACATCAGGCCGCCGCATTCGGCATAAATGGGCAGCCCCCTGCCGGCGGCTTGCTTGACGGCCAGCCGAAAGGTCTCATTTTCGGCCAAAGCCTGGGCGTGGGTTTCGGGAAAGCCTCCGCCGATGTAAAGGCCGTCCAGGTCAGGCGGCAGAGTGGGAGCCGACAAGGCGCTCACCTCAACCAGCCTGGCCCCTTCGCGCTCCAGGGCTTCCAGATTTTCGCTATAGTAGAACTGAAAGGCCGAGTCCCTGATGACGCCCAGGGTTACGCTTTCTCCCTCAGGCAGTCCGGTCTGGTGCAAACGCTGAGGCTGCGGCAGCGGCGGGGCGTTTGCGGCCGCCCGCCACAAGCCGTCCAGATCCAGATAGCGTTCGGCCAAATCTCTGGCCGTGCTCACGGCCCGCTGAGCCGTGTGGTGCTCCTGAGGCGGCACCAGGCCCATGTGTCGTTCCGGAAAAACCGCGCACTTGAGGCGCGGCAAAGCTCCAAACACCGGCACCCCGCAATAGTGCTCAATAGTGTCGCGCAGAATGGCTTCGTGGCGCGGACGGGCCACCTGATTAAGTATCACCCCGGCGATAGGCACCTGAGGGTCAAAGTGCTGGCAGCCCAAAATCAGGGCCGCAACGGTGCGGGTGGTCATGGTGCAATCAACCACCAGGACCACGGGGGTGGCCAGAAACTTGGCCAGCTCAGCGGTGCTGTAGGTGCCCTGGGCGTCCAGGCCGTCGTAGAGACCCCGATTGCCCTCGATCAAAAGGGCATCGGCATGCTCAACATGGCGGGCTATTAAAGCAAGAATCTGGTCCCCTTCCATAAGGAAGGGGTCCAGATTATGGCTGGGGCTTCCGGCCGCCAGGGCGTGCCAGGCAGGATCGATGTAGTCAGGCCCTTTTTTAAAGGGTATAACTTTCCTGTCCTGAGCGCGCCAGGCGGCCAGGAGTCCTAAAGTCAGGGTGGTTTTTCCGGCCCCACCCCGAAGAGCAGCCAACAGCAGGCGGGGACAGGGCCGAGACATTAGTGCTTCGCGGCGCCTTCCACCCGAGGGCACTCGATAAAGCTGCCACCGAAATAGGTGTAAACGCAGCGGCCGCCATCGATCAGTTCTTTGATGGCGAACTTGACGTCGTTTCTGGGTTGATCCGGATGCTCTTTGAGCACCGCTTTTTCAATGTCTTTGGCCTTGAGCTGCTTTTTGCCCGCAGCCGCTTCCACCATCTTGTAGATGTATTCTACAAGCTCATCCTTAGGTAATGCCATTTTTCAATCACCTGCTTAGAATTTGAAATGCATTGACGTCCTATAAGTATCATACGCCTGGAATTTATAGTCGTCAATATGCTGGTAGGTAAACGGGATATCGCAAATCTCAAAGAACTTTTCCCAACCGATGCGCTCGATCCATTCGCCTACGCGCTCGTATTTGTTGGCGCCTTCGGTGTACTTAATGAGCATCTTGCGGATGGTCTCTACGACTTCCGGCCAGCGCGGCGGATTGTTGGGGATGTAGGGCACCGCCAACCGGGAGAACATGGGCGCGCTTTTGGCGTTGGAAACCTTGCCGCCCACCAACAGGGCCACGCCGCCCTTTTCTTCATCAAAGCAGGGCATCGCCGGGCACATGGTATAGCAGTTGCCGCAGTACATGCAGCGTTCCACATTCACCGTAACGCTCTTCAAGGTCTTATCCGGATGGGGCCGGATGGCGCCCGTGGGGCAAGACGCAATGGTAGTGGGAATTTCGCACAAATGCCGCAGTTTTTCGTGCTGCACTTTGGGCGGAGTGCGGTGTACGCCGCAAATGGCGATATCAGAGCAATGCACCGCGCCGCACATGTTCAGACAACAGGCCAGGGAAATACGCACCTGGGCCGGCAGGCTGTGGGTGCCGAAGTAGTCGATCAGATCGTCCATAACCGACTTGACGATGCCGGAGGCGTCGATGGCGGGAGTGTGGCAGTGCACCCAGCCCTGGGTATGGACAATGTTGGTGATTGAATGGCCGGTGCCGCCCTTGGGCAGGCCTCTGCTGGCCAATTCGGCTTTCAAAGGCTCCAACTGAGCCTTGTCCGACACCAGAAACTCAACATTATGACGGCTGGTGAAGCGCAGATGACCGCCGCAGAATTTATCGGCGATATCGCACAGCTCCCTGGCAAACATCGTGGTTATGAGGCGCGGAGAGGCCACGCGCACGGAATAAATTTCCGCGCCGCTTTCCGAGACGTGCTTCAAAACCCCGGGTTCCAGAATTTCATGATATGCCCACTTGCCGTAATTTTCTTTGATGACCGGCGGCAGGAATTTGCTGAAATGTGGCGGGCCAATATCGGTAATCCGTTCAGCCATGTTCGTTATTCCTCCTCAGTTAAACATTACGAATAAGATCATTACCTGGTTTTAGCCCAAGTTTGTTACTTGGTGGTGTAGTACTTCCGGCCCGCGGCTTCAGCATCGAAGTCAGACTGATGCCAGAAGAAGAAGGGATTGGCCCGGGGGGTCCGCACCGACTGAGGCACCGGGGGCAGTTCCACGGCTTCCAGGAAGGCCCGCATGCCCATGCGCATAATGAGCTCGCCGACACGCTCCCGGTTTTTGCCATGCTCCGCCCACCATTCGGTGATCTTATAGGTCAGATCTTTTAATTCATCAAAGGGCTCTTCCATTTTCATGAAAGGTACGATAACCCAGCTCATTTGAGCGCCTTCCAGGATGGGGGCGTGGGAGCCGAGCAGAATGGTGCAGCCTCTCTCATTGCCGGGCTTCAGGGCCTTGGGCATCATGTTGATGCAGTGCATGCAGTGGTTGCAGTTGGCATTGTCGATTTTCAAGGTTTTCCCGTCCCAGCTCATGCACAGGGTGGGGCAAAGATCGGTTACGTCAGCCTTAATGTCCAGCTTGTCGTAAACCGTGGCGCCGCCTTCGGGCTTGAGTTCGCCGCCGGCATAAGCCTGCACCGCGGCCTGGTCGATTTTGATATCGTCTTTCCAGACGCCGATCATGGACATATCGGCCCGGGCCACCGCGGCCACGCAGTCATTGGGGCAGCCGGAGAATTTCAGTTTATACTTGTAAGGATAGGAGGGCCGGTGCAAGTCGAACTGAAACTCCTGAGTGAGCTGGTAGCAGGCCTCCATGGTGTCATAACAGGACCATTCACAACGGGACATGCCCAGGCAGCAAGAGGGGCTGCGCATGGCCGAACCGGAGCCGCCGATGTCCCAGCCCTTGGCGGTCAGCTTCTCGAAGCAAGGTTCCAGCTCTTCGGTGCGGGTGCCCAGGAAGATGAGGTCGCCGGTGGCGCCGTGCATGTTGAGTACGCCGCTGCCGTGCTCGTCCCAGATGTCGCACAGTTCCCGCAGAGCCTGGGAGGTGTAATACCAGCCGGAGGGCTGGTTGATACGCATGGTGTGGAAGTGCTCCAGACCGGGGAACTCGTCCGGCAGGTCGGAGTAGCGGCCGATGATGCCCGAGCCGTAGCCCAAAACGCCTACGATGCCGCCATGCTTCCAGTGAGTGATTTTTTCTTTATACGACCTCTCCAGTTGTCCCAGCAGGTCATTAACCTGGGGCTTCTTGGCGGCCATCCGCTTCAGATCCTTGACAAAACTGGGAAATGGACCGGATTCCAGTTGATCCAACAATGGGGTTTTGTGCATTAAACTCTCCTCCTGTTAAATGGTCCCCAAAGGGCTTATCCTTTTTTTCACAATATCAATGCTATCACATAATATTGGAAGCCGTTTGTCAACTAAAAAATATCAATTAACTATCTTCCAGTATTTCCACCGGTCCAAGTTTTTCCAAGGATTCCCGACATTGCGACGCGGGGCCCACCACCAGGGTTACCAGATTTTCCGGCTTGAGGTGATGATGGGCCGCTTCTCGGGCGGCTTCCTGGGTTACGCCGAGTATACGGTCACAATATAACTTGAGGTAGTCCAGTCCTAAATCGTGAAGATCAATGGTGAGCACCTGCCGGCACAAGGCCCGGGGCGTCTCCAGACTCAGCGGGAAGTGGCCGGTATAGTAGCTTTGGGCTTCCTGAAGTTCTTGGGCCGTAACGCCGTTATCCCGAATATTTTGGATGACGGCCTTGATTTCCTCGACGACCTTGGCTGTGTGGACCGCCGGTGTAAAGGTGGAGACCTGAAACAGGCCGGGAGCCCGGCGGAAGAAGAACTGGCTGCGGATGCCATAGGTAAGGCCCAGTTCCGAGCGGATGCGGGTCATGAGACGGGAGGAGAACCCGCCTCCACCCAAAACATAATTGACCAGACGCAGGGTAAAAAAATCGGGATGGGAACGGGGCAGCCCCAAAAAGCCCATGCGAATCTCGCTTTGGGTCAACTCCGGACGGTCCAGAAGATAGATGCCCGGGGGGCAGCTCTGCCGGGGAGCCTCGGTATACGGGGGGCTGGCCGGTCCGCTGGCTGTCCAGCCGGTCCAGACCTTCTGGGCCTCTTCCAGTATTTGTGAAAACGGCAGCATCCCCACCACCACTAGGGTGGCAGCCCGGGGCGAAAACTCCTTATGGTAAAAAGCCTGGATATCCCCCAGATCCAGGGAAGCCAAGCTTTCCATCTCGCCCCGGAGGGCATGCCCGTAAGGGGCTCCCTGAAAAAACAGACGCTGGAAACGACGGGAAGCCACCTCCCGGGGCTCGTCCATAATCTGGGCCAGCTCCGCCCGGCGCCGCTCTTTGAGCATAGGGAATTCATCCTCGGCCAGGCGGGGAGTTTGCACAATTTCGCCCAGGGTGGCGATGAGCGCCGCAAAATCCTCGCTCAGCCCGTCCAGGTGCACCATGGTGGCGTCCCATTCGCCCCGGGCCTGGAGATTGGCCCCCAGGGATTCAATATCTTCCGCCAGCTGCCTCTGGGAGCGCCGGATTGTGCCCAGAGTGAGGAACTCCGCGGTCCAGTCGGCCACTCCGGCTTTCCCTGGCGGGTCGCATTCCCCCCCTCGTTTGTTCATGAAACTCATGCTCACCCAGGGAACCCGGGAGTAGAAAAGACCTAAAAGAGTGAGGCCGTTCGGCAGCGTTACCTGTTCTATTTCGGGAAGGTAATTCGTCATCGCGTCAACCTCGAAGAAGTGGTCAATGGCCAGAGGTCATCGGCCGGAGGTAAATGTCAACAATCTTTTGAAGAGAAAGACCTCTTTCATCCGGCCCCTGCTTCTTGTCTCAAACCAGCGGTCCCAGGGCCTGGCTCTCCGCAGGGGAAACGGGCTTCAAAATGACCACCGTGCGATTGTCTTCGGTGAGATATGTCTGGGCCACCCGCTGGATGTCGTCCGGAGTTACCGCCTCATAATTTTTTAGCATCAGGTTGGCCTTGGCGCCGTCGCCGGTTTTCAGATGAAACAGCCCCACCACCAAGCCGCGATAGAAATTTTTCGCCAGAGCCTGCACGGCTTGCGACTTCATGAGTTTTTTGGCCCGGGCCAGCTCCTCGGCCCTAATCCCTTCGCGCTTGATGACCTCCAGGGCAGTCCAGACGTCGGCCTCTAATTCAGCCAGGGGATTTCCCGGCGCGGCCACCGCTCTGATGACCATAAGATCCGGATCCTGAGAGGACCAGGGAGGCGGGGCCAGGTCAGCCTCCATCTCCGCGGCCCGCCCGGAGCGCACAAACTCCTGGTAAAACCGGGAGGACTTGCCCACGGACAGGATGGCTGCCAGCAAGGTCAGGGGATAGATGTCGGGGTGATTCAACCCCACTACGTGAAAGCCAGCGAAAAACGCCTCCACCTGGGAGACTTTCTTGAATATTGCCCGGCGTTCGCCCCGCTGGGGCGGCTCCACGATCTGAGACACCTCGGGCGGGCCGGGATTGGGAATATCGCCGAAGTAGCGATCAATGAGATCCCGCGCCGCTTCGGGGGCTGCATCACCGGCAACCACCGCGATCATGTTGCCGGGGTGGTAGTGCGTTCTGTAATAAGACCGGCAGTCCGCCAGGGTCAGGCGGTGCAAGTCCTGGTCCCAGCCGATGATGGGCCAATTGTAAGGGTGCTGCGTGTACGCGGTGGCGTAGAGCTGTTCTTCCACCAAGCCGAAGGGGCTGTCCACGCTCCTGAGCTTTCTCTCGCTGATCACCACCTGGCGTTCGGTCTGGAAATTTTCCTCATCGAGTTTAAGGTTTTTCAACCGGTCCGCCTCCAGGCGCACTGCCAGCTCCAGGTGGGCCGCGGGCAAGTTTTCAAAATAGGACGTGTGGTCCTTGGTGGTGAAAGCGTTGATTTCTCCGCCGCGGGCCTGAAGGATGCGGGAGAATTCTTCAGGTCCCACTTCTTCGGTGCCCCGGAACATGAGGTGCTCAAACAAATGGCTGATGCCGGTGATGCCGGGCAATTCATAGCGGGAGCCCACCAGGTAATGTAGCTGGAAAGAGACCACCGGCGCATAATGGTCGGGCAACACCAGCAAGGTGAGACCGTTTTCCAGGTGAAAAGGGACGATGTCGATTTGCGGCTGCCAGTTGGGAGGGGATGACGCGCTCATTCGCGGTTCTCCTGTCCGGTAAGGGTCAATGCTCAAGAGGTCTCAAGTTCCAAATTTCCAAGACCAAAAAATCATGGGGCCTTGCGGCGCGGCAAAGGAGGATACCCGCTCCAGAAATTCAGCAGGGATTCATCTGCCGCGATGCTTATCGGGGTGCTCTCCATGATGGGTATCCGGGCCGGCGCTTCGCCGGCGAGGACGCGCCGGGCCACGGCCGCGGCCTCCTCTCCCAGGCGGCGGTAATCGGTGGTTACCCGCAAAATGGCCCCTGGGGCCGGAAGTTCCGGATGGCTGCTTACCACCCTGGTGCGGCGCTGGCGGCCCAATTCCAAAAGCATGGGGCCGTAACGGGCCGCGCTGGCCGCGGGAGGCAAATAGAACACTTGCGCCCCCGCAGCTGTCAATTTGTCGAAGGCCTGACGGTCCCCGAAGGCATCACTGGCCGCTTCGGTGAGCGGAGTAAGGCCATAGGTCGGGGCCAGAGCTTCGAACCGCTCCTTGATTTCCAGAGAAGCCCCGTCCAGCGGATCATAGACCAGGCCCCAGCGACGGGGTCCCAAAAGCCTGGCGCCCCGCTCCAGGGCCGCGGCTACCGGAGGCGGCGATGCAATGCCCGTGATATTCCTCTGATGTATCTCAGGATGGCGGGCATCGGCCGCAGCCCCGGTGAAATAAGGATTACCCACCATGGCGAAGACCAGAGGAATTCGTTTTTCCGCCGGGGCCGCCAGGGTGAGAGCTCCCGTCCCCAAAACGACAATCAGGGGCGGATGCCGGGCCCGCACCCGGCGCAGTGCTTCATCCCCGCCGGTTGCCGGTGAAACCAGGGTTACCCGGACCGGGCGGGGTTTCAGTCCGCTTTTCAGGGCGGCCACCACTTCGGCCATTCGTTGAGAGTCCGGGCCTCCGAAAACCTCGACGGGAGCATCCGCCGCCGGGCCGCAGGCCGACAAACCCAAGACGCCGGCGATAAGAATGAAGATCAGGACAGGCCTGGAGAAGTCAATGCAAAGATGAAAGTAAATCCGGCACAAGAAGCAATCAAAAACTGAAGGTCCCCCGGTTCCGGTAGTCGCCGCTTTGACCACGGACATTAGCGGATCATTTTGCCGATGCGACTCCACCTGACCCGGAAATCTTCCTCATTCCAATTGAACCCGAACATCAAGCCCTTTAATCCGTTCCAGAAGGCTGCATAAATGGGAACGGAATGGTCTCCAGCCCAGGAAAAATAAATGACAACAGCCTTGCCGCGCAAGGCATCCATGGGCACGGCGCCCCAAAAACGGCTGTCATAGCTGTGATCCCGGTTGTCCCCCATAACAAAATAGCTGTTGGGAGGCACCACCACCGGACCGAAATTGTCCCGGGGAGAATCCGTCGGACGGTTGGGGTTTGATATGATCGTAGGATCGGTATTGACCGCGTGAGGCGTCTCCAGATGTTCGCCATTTATGTACAGCTTTTTATTGATAATCTGGATTTTTTCGCCCGGCAGCCCGACCACCCGTTTGATGTAATCCTTGGAGGGATCCTGAGGAAAAATAAACACTACGATATCCCAGCGCTTGGGGGTGCTCAGAGGAATCCAGACCTTGTTGTTTAAAGGGTTGCGAATGCCGTAAACGAATTTGTTGACCAGCAGGTAATCGCCTACCAACAAGGTCGGCACCATGGAGCCGGAGGGGATGGAGAAAGCCTGAATGATAAAGGCGCGGATCACCAAGGCCAGGATCAGCGCAATTGCCAGAGCCTCGCCGTACTCGCGGAAGAGGGATTTTTTTGCCACGCTTTCCCGGCGCTCGGCGGTTTTTGTTTGAGATTTAAAAAAAGCCATTAAGTAGTTATAATTTTATTCGATTTACAGAGGCGGCGGAGCGTCAATCAACCGGCTTAAACTGGCTTTTATCCGCGCCGCAGATGGGACAGACCCAATCGCCAGGCAGGTTCTCAAACGGAGTGTTGGGGGGGACGTTGTTGTCCGGATCGCCCTGGGCGGGATCATAAATATAACCGCAAACTTCGCATTCATATTTTTGCATGGCACTTTCTCCTTTAACCGCGGCGCGAGGATTTCCTCTGTGCCTGGTTATTTTCCCCCCTACCTGCCGTCCCTTTGATAAAACCTCAATTTATTAATTATTTCCGACACCCCCCTATAAGTCAATGAAATTCTCCTGTCTGCTCCGCAAGACGTATCCCATGCCGAATACTCCTCACCGGCTTCTCTATCTCTTGGAAATTCTTGACAAAAAGAAAGGACAAAGGTATGAAGCAAAGCAGGAGACTGGCGGAAAGTCAATCTCAGAAAGGAGAAGGACGATGGCCATATTTATTATGTGCGGCAAATATTCCCTGGACGCGGTCAAGAAGATCAGTGCCGATCGCACTCAGAAGACCATGGAGCTGGTCAAAAAACACAAGGGCGCGATTAAGGGCATGTACGCCATGCTGGGGGAAAAGGACCTCCTTTTTATTATAGACCTGCCCTCAATGGAGGCGGCCATGCAGTTATCGGTGGGCCTGAGCAAAATGACCGGCATAGCCTTTACCACTGCCCCGGCGGTGACTGTGGAAGAGTTTGACAAATTGATGGGTTAGTCGAACCGCGCGATCGCGAATCGAATTGTAGATAAGCAAAGCTAGATTTTTCTGGTTCCTCAATTCAGGGCCGCCGTACGGCGGCCTTGCTGTTTGGGCGAAATTTGAGAGGAGACCATCTGCCTCAGCCGCTGCCCCGTTGCCTCTAAAATATCAGGCTTTGAACCAGT
The DNA here is from genome assembly GCA_030018495.1 of Deltaproteobacteria bacterium. Lineage (GTDB taxonomy): Bacteria > Desulfobacterota > Desulfobaccia > Desulfobaccales > 0-14-0-80-60-11 > DTHB01. The sequence continues at coordinate 85,505 of JASEFS010000003.1, forward strand.
TGCGGCCCTTCGGCAAAGGATTCCAGGTGATAAGCGGCTTTCAGCGAGGGATTGCGGTAGGCCACCAAGGCCACGCCGGCATTGTGCGCGAATTCCTCATCAACTTGTGAATCACCGATATATATAGCTTCCTCAGGTCTCAGCTGAAAGTGCTCCAGAATCCGCCAAAAGCTTTCGGGATGCGGCTTGGGACGGCTGACGTCCAGGGCCGATACCACCAAGTCGAAGTGGTGCTCCAGGCCATGGTATTGCAGCACCGGGTGGGTGGTAGTGGTGCGGTTGGTGGCCACGGCCGTGTAATACCGGGGTCTGAGAAAGATGAGAAAATTCCTCAAATGCGGGGCTTCCAGCATCAGGGGGATGAAAGGTTGATAATCCAGGCCGCGGCAGTAGTCCAGCACCTCTTCCAGGTTGTCGGCCTCCCGAAAGAGATATTCTACCGACTGCCTGGCAGTGTGACTGTGGACATAGTCGACGTCCGCGGGGTCCATGGGAGGCCGCCCGAACGCGGCGAGAATGGCGTTATAATAGGCGATATTGGCGTCCCGGGAGTCGAAAAGCACGCCGTCGCAGTCGAAACCCACGAGCTTGAGCATACCTTATTGTACCAGTGCGGGTTTAAAACACCAAGGGAATGCTGGCGAAAGGAGAGGAGCAAATCTCCGCGCCCCGCTCCTCTCAGGCTGAATATATCTTTTGAATTTCCTCCGAAATGCGGGACAGCGGCACGACTTTGCAGGCTGCCTGACGCTTGATGGCTTCCTTGGGCATGCCGAATACCACGGAGGTGGCTTCGTCCTGGGCGAGAGTGAAAGCGCCGCTTTTTTTCAGGGCCAGGAGGCCTTCGGCGCCGTCTTGGCCCATGCCGGTGAGGATGACGCCCAGGGCGTTATGGCCGGCGCTTTCGGCGACGGATTTGAAGAGTACGTCCACACTGGGCCGCTGGTGGTGGACCGCGGGGCCGTTTTTGATCTGGACCAGATAGCGGGCGCCGCTCCGGCGCAGGAGCATGTGGTAATTTCCGGGGGCGATGAGGGCCCGGCCGGTGAGAACGGAGTCGCCGTCCTGAGCTTCTTTGACTTCAATGGCGCACAACTGATTCAGACGTTCGGCAAACGCAGTGGTGAACTTGGGAGGCATGTGCTGGACGATGATAAGGCCGGGGCAGTTCTGGGGGATGTTTTGCAAAATTTCCCTGATGGCTTCGGTGCCGCCTGTGGACGCGCCGATGGCAATGACCTTGTTGGTGGTGGTCATTACTGGAGAATGTTGGGCGGAAGAAGGCTTTACTCCGATCGTGGAGGGTCCGGAAGACTTGCGGGGGCGGACCAGGGCGGCGGTCCGGATTTTCTCCACCAGCTGCCCGGCCAGGTTGCCGACGCTGAACGCGCCTCCGGGTTTGGGGATGACTTCCACGGCTCCCGCCTCCAGGGCTTCCAAAGCCAGGTGGCTGCCCTTGGGGGTAAGGGAAGAAACGATGATGGTGGGCAGGGGATGATAGTGCATCAATTTCTTGAGAAAGGTAAGGCCGTCCATGCGCGGCATTTCCATGTCAAGGGTGATGACATCCGGTTTGAGCTGGAGAATTTTGTCCCGGGCTACGTAAGGGTCGGGCGCGGTGCCCACCACCTCCAGGCCTGGCTCCCGGGAAATGATTTCCGTGAAGACCTGCCGCACAATGGCGGAATCATCCACGATCAGGACTTTAATGGGAGCCATGGCTGAGGGTCTGGCAGAAGGCAAAGCCCTGGAGGGGCCGGCCGGACGCCGGCGGTCAGGACTATGCCGCCGCTGGGAGGATTAAAGTTACGGCCCATCAGGTTCTTTCCAGAAAAACTTCCAGGTTGTGGTTATCCAAACTGAACAAAAGATAGTGCGCGTGCTGTTGCCATTTGCGGGTTTCGCCATCGAATTGCACGGATTGGGGAGGCGCCAGTCGGAAGGCAGCCGAAGCCCCTTCCCGGCTTAGAAAATTGCCGGCCACCATGGTGGCCGCTTCCCTGAGAATGTCCGTCAGCGTCGCCGACTCCACTTCTTCTTCTCCAAGGCCCAAAAAATTAGCGGCCATTTTCCGGGCCAGCGGCAAGGGCACGGTCAAACCCACCCGAAAAGATTTGGAGCCCGCCACCGGGGACCAGGCCTGTAAGACGCAGCCATCAAACAAGCAATCGTGTCCATCAGAGGATTCAGGAAAGAGAAAAAACATGGTTTCGAAAATCTCAAAAGTCGCGGCCTTCAAGTTCTCTAACATCGGGTCTGTAAGCCTCCCCTAAAATGGCGGCCAACTGGCTGCGAATAGTCTCGGGCCGGAATGGTTTTTTAATGTAGCCCTGGGCCAGGTGCTTGAGAAGGGGACTCACCACATATTCTCTGGACTCTGTGGTAACAAGCACGACCGGAATAGAGCGCCACAATTTGTGGGCGCGCATGGCTTCAAGGAAAGCGGCCCCGTCCATTTCCGGCATATGCAGGTCGCAGATGATGATATCGACCCAATTGTTTTCCAGAATTTTCAAGGCTTCTTGGCCATTGCCGGCTTCAAAGCAGGCGCCAATATCAAAGCGGGCGATGTCGAGCACTTTGCTGATCAGCATCCGCATCGCCGCGGAGTCATCCACGATGAGCACATTGTAAGCCATGATCGTTCCCTAACAGACCGAAGAAGACCTGCGCATCATCCCAGAGGCTGCCGAAATGGAGCAGGAATTTTTCCAAATCCCGTTCCTTGAGGTTAAAGCGGTTCAGAACCTCGGGATAAGCTGCATAAGCCAGGCCCTCCCGGCCCAGATTCTGTCCGAACATAAGCACCAGCAGGTCGGCCAGGTAAATGAGCAGTACCATCTCATCCCCCAACGACTCGGGATGGTTCAGATGGTGGTGCTTAATCACCTGCCGCAGGCGATCGGGAAAATCCCAAATCCGGGCCATTTCACCGCCGATTTCCGCGTGGTCCACTCCCAAAACGATTTTTTCCGCCTTATGGAAAGGCTCCCCCTGAACCTCCACGACCTCCATGATTTGGGCGAATTTCTGGTCGACAAAAAGGCTCAACACCACTTTGCCGATATCATGGAGGATGCCTGCGGTAAAACACAGGTTGCCTTCGGCCAGGGTGAGTTCCCTGGCCAACAGGTCGGCCATCAGGGCGCAGCTCACGGAATGGCGCCAGAGGCCCTGCTGTTCAGCAAAGTAACCGGGCGCGGCATTGCCGAAAAGCCGGGTGGCGCCGCTGGCAATGATGATTTTCAGCAGCTCCTGCGTGCCCAAAAGGAGCAAGGCCTGGTTAAGGGAGTGAATTTCCCTCCTCAGGCCGAAGTAGGCGGAATTGGCGATGCGCAGGATGTTGGCGGTAATGGCCGGGTCGAACTTCACCACGTCCACCAGCTCCTGGATGCTGACTTCCGCTTTGTTGACCAGCAGGAGGGCCCGCTGAGCCACCATGGGAAAGGGCGGCAGGTTTTTCAGGGATCGCAGAATTTGGGGTATAAGGCTCATAGTCCCCGCCCTCTACAGCTGGATGATTTCCTGGCTGGTGGTCTTGACCCAGGTCCTGCCGCTGGCCAGTTCCAGGAACAGGGTTCGGGCTTTGCAGCCGCCCACGTCTTCATTGTCAATAAGGACATTGTTTTTCAAAAAGATTTTGCGCATAGCCGCATAATTGCGGCGTCCGATTTGAAAATGTTCCTGCCCGCCCAGAACCTGGCTGCCGCCGGCCACCTTTACCTGAAGGCGGTATTTTTTGGCCCCCAGGTTGTAGCACTCCCTGAAGAGCCGGGGAATGCCGGTGTCGGCAAACATGCAGGGGTTCTCCAGCGCCCGGCCGGGATCCAGGGAGGAGTCCGGGAGCATGAAATGCAAAAGCCCCCCCACCCTGGCCTGCGGGTCGTAAATGGCTACACCGATACACGACCCCAAGGCATGCGTAACCAGCACATGTTCGGTCTGATTGCTCACCTTGAGGTCGGCCACGCTTACCAAAATGTCCATCCTCCCCGCCCCTATTTGCGGTATACGGTGGGCTTCACATAGGTGAAGTGATGGCGAATATTGCACAAGCTTTCAGAATGTCCCAGGAATAGATATCCTCCCGGCCTGAGGGATCGGTAAAATTTCTCCACCACCCCGGCTTGCGTCTCCTTGTCAAAATAAATCATTACATTACGGCAGAAAATGAGGTCGATTTCCTCACGGAAAGCAAAGTCGTCCATGAGATTTAAATGAAAGAATTCCACCAATTCCCGCACCTGGGGCTTTAGCCGGACAAAGCCTTCCTGCCGGCCCACGCCTTTTTGGAAAAACCGGGTTTGCCAACCCAGGGGTAGGGGAGCGGTGCGCGCCGCAGGATAAATTCCTTGCCGGGCCTGTTCCAGAACCTGGGTATTTAGATCGGAGGCATATATCCTGACGTTTTTCACTTCCTCCGGGGACAGGTTTTCCAGCAAGACCATGGCCAGGGTATAAGGCTCCTCGCCGCTGGAACAGCCGGCGCACCAGAAGCGCCAGCACAAGCCGGCCCGGCGCTGCTGGCGCCAGGCGGGCAGAATTTCCTGGGACAGAAGCTGAAAATGGGCCGGCTCACGCCAGAAGGCCGTCTGATTGGTGGAAATCGCATTCAGAAGCTGGCAGAGCTCCCGGCCGCTGTCGTCGGCCATCACCCGGCGGTAATAATCCTGATAGCTCCTGAGACCCTGGGAGCGTATGATCTTGGCAAGCCGGGCCTGAAGCAGCTCCTTTTTCTGCGGGGACAGGTGAATGCCCGCTTGGCGGTGAATCAACCGCCGCAGGCTCAGGAATTCCTTCTCGGAGATCTCCGGCGCGGGTAAGGCGTCCCAAGCCGCGCCCGCCGACGCAGATTTGCCGTTCCCTCCGGTTAGGCTGGCGTGGTTCATATTGATTCCTTGAACTCCTTTTCAGCCGCTTGACTTTTCCAGTCCGGCCAGTTCTTCGGCCGCCAGCACCCGGTCGATGTCCAGGAGTATCTTGATGCCCCCCTTGGCCTTGGCGATGCCCAGGATGTAGCCGGTGTCAATCTGGACTCCGAACGCGGGGGGCGGGGTGATATCCCCGCCGCCGACGTTCAGCACTTCCGAGACGGAATCCACCACCACTCCCACCTGCACCGGCCCCAGGCGGCTTAATACATCTACGACGATGATGCAGGTGCGCTCGCCGTATTCCAGGGAAGGCAGCCCGAACTTGAGCCGCAGGTCAATTACCGGGATCACGCGCCCTCTGAGGTTGATCACCCCCTTAATGTACGGCGGCGTCTGGGGGATGGCGGTGATGCCCATCATGCCGATGATTTCCCGCACCTTCAGAATTTCCAGGCCGTAGTCTTCATCAGCCAAGGTGAAGGTCAGATACTTGCCTTCCTTGTCATGCAGGGCCGTGTTTTCCTGATCCAGTTGGCGGGCTGCCTGAGCCATTTCAAAACCTCCCGGCGCGGTGTGCCGCGGCATAAGTCTTAACGTTGTTCTTCCCACCCCGAATCAGCCGCGGCATAGCAATCCTTAGAAAATTATCGGTGATTTGCCTAGAAATCCTTAAAATCCTCTTCGTTCAAAGGGAAAACCTGCTCCGGGGTTTTCGGCATCGGCTGCTGATGACTCAGTAGCTTCTTATCCGGACCGGGGCGATGCAATTCCTTCTGCTTGCCGGCCCGGAGCAGTTTGAGCCGCTCGGCGCGGCCCGTATGCCCATTGCGGGCGCCGTTCCCGCCCACGATGGCGCTCAACTCATTCACAAATGCCTTCATCTGCTCGGCTTGGGCGTTAAGCTGCTGAGAGGCCGAGGCCGATTCCTCGGCATTAGCCGCGGTCTGCTGAGTGACTTTGTTCATTTCTGCCACCGCCTTGTTGACCTGGTCCACCCCCTGGGCCTGCTCAGCAGAGGCCGCGGCGATCTCCGCCACCAACTCCTTTACCTTGCCGGTGCTGCTGGCCACCTGATGGAAGGCCTCCCCGGTCTTGTCCACCAGGTCGGTTCCTTCCTTGACCTTGCCTACCGTGCCCTCGATGAGGCTGGCGGTATTTTTGGCGGCCTCCGCGGCCCGCATGGCGAGGCTGCGCACCTCGTCTGCCACCACCGCAAAGCCGGCGCCGGCCTCGCCGGCCCGGGCCGCCTCCACCGCGGCGTTAAGGGCCAGAAGGTTGGTCTGGAACGCAATCTCATCGATGGTCTTGATGATTTTGGCAGTCTCCTCACTGGCCAGGGAGACCTCTTTCATGGACCGGATCAAATCGCCCATGGCGCTGTTGGCCGCCTCCACTATCCGGGCCGTCTCCATCATCAGGCTGTCAGCCTCTTTGGCATTGTCCGCGTTGGCCCGGGTCATGGAAGACATCTCCTCTAACGATGAAGAGGTCTCCTGCAGGGCCGCGGCTTGTTCGCTGGCCCCCTGGGCCAGGTTTTGGGACACCCCGGCTACCTGCTGGGCCGCGTTTTTCACTTCGCTGCTGCCCTCCGCCAGGCCTCCTGCCAACTTGCCCAGGCGGTTCAATTCCCGCATGGGGATATACAGCAGACCCAGCATTACCAACACGGCCGGGATGATCAGCAAAAGGAGAGAATTCCTCAGGCGGGCCACATGTTCATTCATGTCATTCAGGTAAATGCCGGTCCCGACTATCCAGCCCCATGGCGCAAAGGCTTTTACATACGAGGTTTTGGGAACCAGGCGGGTTTTATCGTCTTTCCATTGCCAGACGTAATCCACAAAACCCTCGCCCTTTTCCCGGCAGGCCTTGGCAAATTCGACAAACAGGAACTTTCCCTGAGGATCTTTGTAATCGTTGAGGCTTTTGCCGTCCAGGTCGGGCCGGAAAGGATGCATTACCATGGTGGGGCCGAAGTCGTTGATCCAGAAATAATCTTTGCCTTCGGGCCCGTAGCGCAACTGCTTAATCCGGGTGAGCGCCCGTTTTTGGGCTTCGGCTCGGGGAAACTCCCCCTTCTGTTCACGGGCATAGTATTCGTCCAGCAGGGACATGACGCTTTGCACCAAACTCTGGATTTGGGCCTGTTTTTCCTGATAGATCACCTGTTTGAGGGACGGGAGAATCCCGAAAAAGATGAGCGCCACGAAGCACGAAATCACCAACAGAAATTGTGCGAGGATTTTGGTTCGCATGGAGAGATTGGCAAACCTCATAACTGTTTCTCCTGAAGATTAGTATTGCCCGGCAGCATTTGGCTGTGTTGCAGGTGAAAAATTCCACCCAGCTCCAAAATCAAACCCACCCGGCCGTCGCCCAATATGGTGGCTCCGGCCAGACCGCTGGCGGACTGAAACAGGGGGCCCAGGGATTTGATCACCACTTCCTGTTTGCCCAGGATTTCGTCCACCAGCAGGGCCCGGTTCTCGCCCTCATGCTCCACTAGCAGGGCTAAGCTTTCGGCGGGAGAGCCCCCGCCGTTGCCTGCGCCGAAGAGGTGGTGGAGCCGCACCAGAGGGAAAAGCTGGTCCCGCACCCGGATCAGCTCGCCCCTGCCGGTCACGGTGAAGCAATCCCGCGCTTCGAGCTTGACGGTTTCCCGCACCCCCGCAGCCGGGAGAATATAGTGCTCATCATTTACCCGGATAACCAGGCCGTCGATAATGGCCAGAGTCAGGGGCAGCCGCAAGGTGAAGCAGGTCCCCTTGCCGGGCTGGGACGACGTCTCGATCTTGCCCCGCAGGTGTTCGATGGTCTGTTTCACCACGTCCATGCCCACGCCCCGGCCCGAAACCTCGGTCAGCTCCTTGGCGGTGCTGAATCCCGGCTCGAAGATGAGGTTGTCGATCTGGGCCGGGGACAGAGATTCACCCGCCGCCACCAGGCTCCGTTCCCGGGCCCGCTTAAGGATGGCTTCCCGGTTCAAGCCGCGACCGTCATCTTCGATTTCGATGACAATGCTGCCGCCTTTCTGATAAGCCCGGAGCCACAACTCCCCTTTCGCGGCTTTGCCTTGGGCTTGGCGCTCCTCGGGCGGCTCCAGGCCGTGGTCCACCGCGTTCCGGATTAAATGCACCAGGGGGTCGTAAATGGTTTCCACCATATTCCGGTCGATTTCCGTGTCCTCTCCTTCCAGATGCAGACTTACAAGTTTGCCCGTCTTATGAGAGAGGTCCCGCACCAGGCGTACCATTTTACGGAAGGTGGCGCCGATGGGCACCATGCGCAGGGACATGGCAATGCGCTGGAGGTCGGAAGTAATGCGGGCCATTTGGCCTAAGTCCCGCACCAGCTTTTGATCCGCGGCCGCGGCCATGGCGGGGTTCTGGCGCACCTGGCTCTGGATGATGACCAACTCCCCCATCAGGTCCACCAGGAGGTCCACTTTGGCCAAGTCCACCTTGATGGTGGCAGGGGCCGCCGCCTCCCCGCCCCTGCGGGCCAAGGCCATCTGCTGGACCAGGGCCTGGGCCACGCTTTGGGCGGGCGCCTTGCCCTCGCCTACGAGAATCTCTCCCAAGGGCTGATGCGGCTCCCGCCTGTCTTGGTCCTTTAGGGATTCATTTACTTCCTCGGGGGTCAGAACGCCCTGGTCCACCAGGATTTCCCCCAGCCGGGGAGGCGCAGCCGATGTGTGCCGCAAAGCCTGCAGGCGCTCTTTTAGAGGTGCCAGGTCGAAGCTTTGCAACTCCCGGGTATCGGCCAGGGCCGCCTCCACCTCCTCCAGGAGCCTTCTCAGCAGATCGACGCCCGCCAGCACCGCGTCCACCAGTTCTGAAGTAACCTCCAGCCTGCCGCCCCGCACCTCCTCCAGGAGCGATTCCACTTCATGGCTCAGTTCCTGAACCTGCTGAAGATTGAGGAAACCGGCCACTCCTTTTATGGTGTGAAAAGGCCGGAAAATGGCGTTGATGGCCGATAATTCGCCGGGATTCTGTTCCAGATACACCAGCCGGGTCTCGATGCCCTCCAGGTGCTCACGGCTTTCGGTTAAAAAGTTGGCCAGCAGCTCCGGGTCATCCAGAAACTGTGCGGCGCCGCGCTCCGGATCAGAAAATGCCTCCACCGCGGCCGGGATACCCAGACCCAATTCCTCTGAGAGCCGGCAATAATTTTGAAACTCTTCTCCGGACTGCGACCAATTGCCTTGCTGAATCCATTGCTGCAGCAGGGTTATGCCGAGTCCCAGAAATTCCACCGCCCGGCTTGGGGCCTGGATCTCGCCCAAGACCAGGCGGTTGCCTGCTTCGCTCAATTGCCTGACGAGAGCAGCCGCTTCCGGGGCTGAGGCCAGCTTGTCGCTTAAGGCATCCAGATCATTGAGGAAGGCCCCCAGCGCGGGGACATCGTCCTCAGCCAGCATCACCGCTTTGAGAGCCAGCCGTTCCAGGTGGGAGGCAAATTCTTGGGGGTCAGGGGCCATGCCGGACAACGCTTCTCCTCACGTTTCCTCGGTTCAGCCGGAAGACGCCAGTTTCTTGAAAATGGTTTCGATCTTTTCCTGCAGCACTTCGGCGGTAAAAGGTTTGACCACGTAATTGCTCACCCCGGCCTTGACCGCCTCCAGGACGTTTTCCTTGAGCCCCTCGGCGGTGACCATCAGGACCGGCACCTCGGCGAATTGCGAGTTCGCGCGAATATTGCGCAGGAGGTCCAGGCCGCTCATGTTGGGCATATTCCAGTCCGTCACCACCAGGCCCACTTGCTCTGTTTTGAGAATCTGCAGCGCCGCGGCGCCGTCCTCCGCCTCCGCAATATTCTCGAATCCGATTTGCTTCAATACGTTGCGGATGATCTTGCGCATGGTGGCAAAATCATCCACCACCAGGACCTTCATGGAAAAGTCAATGACTTTGCTGTTCATGCTTAAAGCCTTATATCACTCTGCCTTATCGGCTCATGTTGACTTTTCGACTAAACGAGGACAATTCTTTAAAGGTGTTTCGCCTTTCTTTTGCTTGCAATTCTCCGGGAATTTTTTAAGAATCCAGGCATGGTTATTGACGTTAAGCCGCGTCTGGCGGCCTTAAGGGACAGCTTGGCGGCCAAAAACCTGGATGGTCTGCTGGTCGCAAGTACGGACAACCGCCGCTATCTGTCCGGATTCACGGCCCGGGATGAGCTGCTCACGGAAACCTGCGGCTGGCTCCTGATAACCCGTCGCGAGGCCTTCCTTATCACCGACTTTCGCTACCAGGAATGGGCCAGACAGGAGGCTCCCCACTGCGAGGTGAAGGTCTATAAAGACTCACTGGGGGCTGCCTTGGCGGAGCTTCTGCGGGCCGGCGGCCTCCGGCGGCTGGGGTTTGAGTCCGCCTATTTGTCAGTTCGGAACTATCAGCGGCTGACGGAAATCGCGGCCGACGCACGCCTGGAGATGGAGTGGCTGCCCCAGGAAGGCTTGGTGGAGGAATTGCGGGAAGTCAAGTCCTCGGAGGAGGTGACCGCCATCCGTAAGGCCCTGCGGCTGACGGAAAAAGTTTTTACGGAAGTGGCGGCCTGGCTTGCTCCGGGCCTCAGCGAACGCCGGGCGGCCTGGGAGATTGAACGGCGCTTGCGGGAAGAGGGTTCGGAGGGCGTGGCTTTCCCGCCCATCGTCGCGGCCGGCCCCAACAGCGCCCGGCCGCACCACCACCCCGGGGAGGCGGTCATCCGGCCCGGCGAGCCCATAATTATCGACATGGGCGCCCGGCTGGAGGGCTATTGCGCTGACATGACCCGGACGCTGATCTTAGGCGAGCCCACGCCGCGCTTTCGCGAGATCTACACCCTGGTGCGCCAGGCTCAAATCCGGGCGGAAGAAGGCATCAAGGCGGGGCTGAACAGTGTGGATGCAGACGCCTTGGCCCGGGAGGTTATTGTCCGGGCGGGCCACGGCGAGGCCTTCGGCCATTCCCTGGGTCACGGGGTGGGCTTGGCGGTGCATGAGGCCCCCAGCTTGTCGCCCCATAAAGACCGGGCCTCCACCCTCAAGGCCGGGAGCATCGCCACGGTGGAGCCGGGCGTCTACCTGCCCGGCTGGGGCGGCGTGCGCCTGGAAGATATGGTGCTCATTCACCCGGACGGGGCCGAAGTCTTGACGGAATTGGGATTTTATGAGTGGTAAGGCGACACCGGTACGGCCTTTATGGCGGGATGCGCTTCGCTTTCCCGCCCTAACGCGAGCCTTATTTGAGCTTGGTTAATAATCGCAAGACCTGTTCTGGAAACCAAGAACCTAAAACCAACAACCCAAAACCTAAAACCGCTTTTAAGCCGCCTGGGGCGGGGTGAGGTGGATGTAGGTGCACAGGCCCTTGGCGATAAGGCGGTCGCCCTGGGTCACTTCCACTTCCCCCAAAGAAATGGTGCGGCCCCGTTTGGTGATGTGGGCCCGGGCTTCTATGGTGCCCTCCTGCACCGGCGCCAAAAAATTGATCTTCATCTCCACGGTGCTGATCATTTCTCCTTCCGGCACGAGGCTGAAAAGCGCATAGGCCACGGCTTCGTCGGCCAAAGAAGCAATGATGCCGCCTTGCAGAAAACTCTGGGAATTTAAAAAATCGCGGCGTACATCAAGCGTGAACCGGGAAAAACCTTCCGCCAATTCCGGGACCTGAATGCCAAAAAAGTGAATAACCGGATTATTTGCCAGGCGGTTTCTGAGGCTTGCCTCCATCTCCGCTGATAGGGATTTAACCAGTCTCATCATAGCAATGCTCCCTATTCCCAAGCCAGACCTTGACAGATGCCGAATAAAATTTGTCGTTGGCTATATCGGCTGGCAAGCAGTATATGGTAGTTTATTATAAATGTGAATATAACTTCCAGACCGGCAGGAGTCTGGTGAGGAGGCTTTGACATGAAAATCGCTATCAGCGGCAAAGGGGGGGTGGGCAAAACCACCTTGGCCGCGTTGCTAATAGATTATTTCCGCAAAAAAGGGAAGAAAGTGCTGGCCGTGGATGCCGACCCCGACGCCAACCTGGCGCTGGCCCTGGGAGTTGCGGATCCGGAGAGCATCACCCCTTTAAGTGAAATGAAGCAGCTGGTGGCCGAACGCACGGAATCTCAGCCGGGAAAGTTCGGCGGCATGTTCAAGATGAACCCCAAAGTGGACGACATACCGGAAAAATACTCCCGCCAGCTCGACGGCGTCAAGCTCATTGTTATGGGCGGCGTCAAGAAGGGTGGGAGCGGCTGTGTCTGCCCCGAGAGCGTGCTTCTCAGGACGTTGGTGACCCATCTCGTTCTCCTTCGGGACGAAGTGGTGGTCATGGATATGGAGGCAGGCATCGAGCACCTGGGCCGGGCTACCGCCACCGGGGTGGACCGCTTGCTCGTAGTCGTGGAGCCCGGCCGGCGCAGCATTGAAACGGCCGAGCACGTCCGGAAATTGGCCAAGGACCTCGGCCTGACCAAAGTGGCCATCGTCGGCAACAAGATCCGCACGGATAAGGATAAGGAATTTTTAGAAAAAAATCTCCCGGATATCCCTATTCTGGGCTTCATGCCTTACGACGAGAGAGTCATCGAAGCCGACCTGACCGGGAAGCCGCCCTTTGACCTGAGCCCCGCCCTTACCGCAGTGGCCGAGGAAATCGGAAGGCAATTGGAGAAAGCATAATTTTTTGGGGGTCGAGGAATCGAAAATCCCCCGCCTCCCTGCAAATTCCCCTCCTAACCTTCCTTAAGGAGTCGGGGGAGGGGGCTTGGAGGAGGTGCAGGGGCCGGCGGCCCTTGGCCGCCTCCCTCAAATCTTGTTGCCTATGGACATGCACAAAGCAGCCCTTTCCGATCTATCGCTGCCCCTGAAGCTGCTGGTGGTGGGGGTGTTGTATTTTGCCGAGGGGGTGCCGTACGGGTTTGTAGTCACCACCCTGTCGTTTTATTTGAGGACACAGGGGGTGCCTCTGGAGCAGATCGGCCTTTTAAGCCTCCTGGGTTTGGCCTGGAGCTTAAAGCTTATCTGGAGTCCGTTGGTGGACCGCTTCGGCGCGACCCGGGCCGCCTGGCTGGTGCCGGCCCAAGTCACCATCATCCTCTGCCTCATGGGCTTGACGTACCAGACGGGGCAGCCGGCCACCCTCGGTTTCTGGGTATTAGTGGGGCTGCTGTGCATCGCCTCGGCCACCCAGGACCTTGCGGTGGACGCCTACACCATCGACCTTTTGGAGACGCGGGAGCTCGGCATTGCCAACGGCGTCAGGAACGGCACTTACCGGGCCGGCGCGCTGGCGGCCGGTTCAGGGCTGCTGATTGCCAGCGACCTGCTGGGCTGGCGCGCCGCGTTTGTGGGCCTGGTGGCGGTCATGGCCGCCCTCATCGTGACCATTTTGGTTTTCCGGCCCTTCCGTCTGCCCCGGCTTGTGACTGACGGGGCTAATCCGGGGCAGCAGGGGGGCTGGCGCACCGTCAGCACAGCTTATCGGACGCTGCGGCGCCATCCTTATTTCTGGGCCATCGTGCTCTTTACCCTGACCTATAAGGCCGGGGACGCCCTGATGGCCACCATGATCAGCCCGTTCTGGAAAGACCAGGGGTTCAGCGCCACTCAGTTCGGCACCGTGTCGGGCATTTTGGGGGCAGTAGCCACTATTCTCGGGGGACTGGTGGGTGGAGTCCTGACCAGCCGCTGGGGCATCGGCCGGGGCATCTGGACCATGGGGATGTTTCAGGCCTTTTCCAATCTGGGTTATTGGGCTGCCGCGCTTCCCGGCATGAGCGGCCGGGTTTTGTTTGAATTGAGCGTGCCCCTGGCCGGCCGGATAGTCCCGGTTTATCCCATTTATCTGGCGTCCCAGGGCGAAAGTTTCAGCTCCGGCTTGGGCTCCGCGGCTTTTATGGCTTTCCTCATGAGCCTGTGCGACAAGCGCTTCAGCGCCATGCATTATGCCTTCTTTGCCATGCTCTTCAGCTTCGGGGCGCGCATCTTCGGCTATCTGGGCGGCTGGGGCGCGGCCTACTTCGGCTATGCCGACTTCTTTTTCCTGAGCTTCCTGGCGGCCTGGCCGGCCTTTGTCCTGCTCCCCTGGGTGCTGCCGGTGGTGCGGAGCATTGAGGGGGAAAACCGCTGACGCGGTTAAATCAGCCGGGATGAAAGTTGCTTCCCCAAGCCGGCAGTGATGCTCCGGGGTGCAGCTTACCTCAGGTGCTCATTAAGGCAGGCGTTCAGTTGGTTCAGGAACTGACCGGCCATCCTGCTGGCTTCCCGGACCCGCGCTTTGAGGGTGAAGTCGGCAAAATCGGGATGTATCCGGCAATAAGTGTAAAGGCAGTACCGGAGCATCAATATTTTTTCCGGGTCCGCGGCCAGATCCGGGTGTTCTTCCAGGTGCTCCCGCAGCGCGGCCTTAAAAGCCTCAGTTTTGGGGCTGTCCTGGAAATTCGCCGTCAATTCCAGGGATTGGCAAAAGTTCTCTTGACAGCCGGGCTTTTCCTCCGGCCCTGCGGTCCAATCCTCGATTCTTTTGCTTAGTTCTGATTTATCGGGGCTGGTTCTGGACCACAAGCCCCTGTCTTTGGCGTGCGCAGCAGATTTGCCCACTTGTTCCCTCCCCCGAAAACAGCGCGGCATGTAATGCGGTTGACAGATTATAATTCTCTTATGAGACGAAAGAACGGTAATGTCAACCGGTTAATGACAAACTTCGATAAAAATTGTGAAAATGTCGGATATGGCGGAAAGTGACATCCTGCTTCAGGCCAAACCCGCGTGGCCGCCCCGCTTGCTTCTCACCGGCCCGCCGCAGTGCGGTAAGACTACCGTGGTGCACCGGGTGGTGGAGGCTTTCCCCGGACGAGCTGCGGGCTTTTACACCCGCGAAGTCAGAGAGCGCGGCCGGCGGGTAGGCTTTGAGATCGTTACCCTGGGGGGTGACAAAGCCTGGCTCAGCCACGTGGATTTTCCGGGTCCCTGGCGGGTGGGGAAATATGGCGTAAACCTGGACAATCTGCACCGGGTGGCGCTGCCGGCCATGGCGCCCGCTCCCGGTATCGACCTTTTCGTCATCGATGAAATCGGCAAGATGGAATGTCTTTCCCGGCGCTTCATCGAAGCCATGGAGCGCCTCTGGGCGGCTGAGATGCCGCTGTTGGTCACGGTCGCGGCCAAAGGCGGCGGCTACATTCAGCAAATCAAGGAAAAACCGGACGCGCTTCTGATTACGGTCACCCCGGGCAACCGGGATGGTTTGCCCGGGCGTATCCTGGAACTCCTCCGGTCCGGCTAAGCCGTTTTTAATGAACCAATTTAATTCAGCCTTTTTGCATAACCCGACTGCTCTGCTGCGGTCCCCGAAGCTCCGCTTTTATTGCATTTTTGCCGGGTGCTTTCTATAATTTCCGTGATGGATGAAAAAACCTGGATAGAGGTGCGTTTCCTGGTGCCCGCCCGGATGCAGGAGGAGGCTTCCCTGTACCTGACCGAATTCAGCGGCCGGGGGGTTATCCTGGAGGAGGACCGGGAAGCCGAGGGCGTGCTTATTCGGGCCTTTTTCCGGCCCGAGGAGTTCGGCCCCTGGCAGCAGGGCCAATTGCAGGAATACCTGAAGCGCTTGAGCGGCTACCAGCTTTATCCGCTGGGGCTGGAAATCCGCCGGGCCGCGGAGGAGGATTGGGCCGAAGCCTGGAAGAAGCATTTCAAACCCCTGAAGGTGACGCCGCGCCTGGTGATCCGGCCACCCTGGGAGGACTATCAGGCCGCCGCCCACGAAATGGTGATCACCATCTATCCGGGCATGGCTTTCGGCACCGGCCGCCATCCCACCACGGTGCTTTGCCTTAAGGCTTTGGAAGAGGTTATGGCGGAGCAAACGCTGCCGTTAGGCGAGAGCGCCTGGCAGGTGCTGGATGTGGGCACCGGCACCGGCATTCTGGCCCTGGCCGCGGCCCGCCTGGGCGCCAGGGTGTTGGCCATCGACGTGGATCCGGAAGCCGTTGCCGCGGCTCTGGAAAATGTCCGCTTGAACGCCCTGGAGGACTACATTCTGGTGGAGGATACGCCGCTGGCCAAATTGCGGCAACAGTTTTCCCTTATTCTGGCCAACCTCACCGCCCTGGACCTGAGACAACATGCCGACGCCCTGGCCGGACGCCTGGCCTCCGGCGGCGCCCTCATCGCCTCCGGTTTTCTCACCGAAGACCTGCCGGCTCTTTTGGACAGGTTTGCGGCCAGCGGGCTGCACCAGGCAGGGATCTTTTCCGAGGAGGATTGGGTGGCCCTGATCATGCGCCGGCCTTGAGGGCAGGGATTAGGGATTAGGGGTCAGGTGCCGGGTGCCAGGTGTCAGAAATTTGGGGCGTAAGCTACAATCCGCGTCGCTCTAAATCTATCTTCACCGAAAACTGAAAACTGAAAACTCCCTTATGACTTCATTGCGCCGCTTTTATGCCGCCCCGGAGGCCTTTCAGGGAGATAAGGTGCTCCTGGATGCCGAAGAAAGCCACCATCTCATCCGGGTAATGCGGCTGGGGCCGGGAGCCAGGGTCATCGTTTGCGACGGCCGCGGCCGGCAGGCCGAGGCGCAGGTCCACAAGCTGGAGCAAAATGCCGCTATTCTTAAGGTGGTCCGGGAACTTCCTCTCTCCGGGGAATCGCCTTTGTCCATAACTCTGGGCATCGGGCTCGCCAAGGGCGAGGCGCTGGATACGGTGATCCGCCAAGCCACGGAAATGGGCGTTAAAACCATCATCCCTTTCACCTCTGCCTATTCGGAAAAAATCGATACGGCGCGCGCCGACCGCCGCCTGACCCGCTGGCGCCGCTTGGCCAGGGAAAGCCTGAAGTCCTGCCAGCGCGCCTGTCTGCCGGAAATCGCGTCTGTCCGGGAATTTGCCGGTGTCCTGCCAGGCCCCGAAAACGCCAAAGTCATCTTTTGGGAGGGGCAGCGGGCCGGAGGCCTGACGGACCAGATTGAAGGCCCGCGGCCCGCCGCGGCCCGGGTTCTTATCGGTCCGGAGGGAGGCTTTGCGCCGGAGGAAGTGGCAGAGGCCCGGCAGGACGGTTATCTGGTGGCCAGTCTGGGGCCCCGCCGCCTCAAGGTGGAAACCGCGGCCCTGGCCGCGCTCAGCATTGTGCAATTTGCCTGGGGGGACCTGGCTTGACCGAGCCTTTGCCTTATAACGACCTCAACTCCTATCTCAGGCGGCGCTTCGGCGAACGGGTGCAGAAGATCACCCTGGACGCGGGGCTCACCTGCCCCAACCGGGACGGCCGGATGGGGGTGGGGGGCTGCCTGTATTGCAACGTCCGGGGCTCCGGTACCGGCGCCTGGGCCAAGGGTCTCAGCATCACCCGCCAGTTGGAGGAGGGCGCGGCCCGCCTCGGCAGGCGCTACGGAGCCAAAAAATTCATCGCTTACTTTCAGAGCTTCACCAACACTTACGGTCCGGTGGAGCGCCTGCGGTCCCTGTATGAGGAAGCTCTGGCCTTTCCCGGCGTCCTGGGCTTGAGCCTCGGCACCCGGCCCGACTGCCTGGATGAGGCTGTGCTTGACCTGCTGTCGGGCTATGCCCAGACTCGCCCGGTGTGGCTGGAATTGGGCCTTCAGTCCGCCCATGACCGGACTCTCAAACTCATCAACCGGGGCCACGACGCGGCCTGTTTTGCCGATGCAGCGGCAAGAGCGGCCTGCCGCGGCCTGGAAGTGGTGGCTCACGTCATCCTGGGACTGCCGGCTGAAGAACTGGAGGATATGGCCGCGACGGCCCGCTTCCTGGCGGGCCTGCCTGTTCATGGTGTGAAAATCCATCTCCTCTACGTCATCCGGGGCTCGGGCCTGGAAAGCCTCTACCGAACCGGCGTCTATCAGCCGCTGAGCGAGGCCGCGTATGTTCAGGCTGTGGTCAATTTTATAGAAATTTTGCCGCCTCATGTGGTCATTCATCGCTTAACCGGCGATCCTCATCCCGAAGAACTGGCGGCTCCGGCTTGGTGTCTGGAAAAGAACAGGGTCCTCAGGCTGATCAAGGATGAATTCGCCCGCCGGGGCAGCCGTCAGGGGAGCCGCCGGTGCCACCATTCTTGCAAACCGCCTGAGCAGTATTCCACGGCCGGTTGTATTCCGGAAAATCGGTGAACCTGCGGCCCCGAAATCACTGGTCCTGGTGGCTCCTGGCCGGATTGGCGGTATCTGCGGCTGCGGGCGCGGTGCTGATCTATTATTATTCTGGCGCCCTAATCGCGGGATGGCATCAGCTTTACCTCTACCTGCACGAGAAGGAGAAAATCCGTTATCTGCTCAAGCAGGCCGGGCCGTTCGGGCCGCTGGTATTCATCGCGGTGCAGGCCTTGCAGGTGGTGTTTGCCCCCATCCCCGGGGAAGCCACCGGCTTTATCGGCGGGTTTCTCTTCGGCGCGCCGCTGGGCTTTTTGTTTTCCACCATCGGCCTGACCCTGGGTTCCATCGCCGCCTTTCTTCTGGGGCGTCTGTTGGAAAAAAAGTTCGTGGTCAAAGTGGTGTCGCCCGCAACCATGGCGCGCTTCGATTTCGTCATGGAGCACCAGGGCGCGCTGGTGGCTTTTTTCCTGTTCCTGTTTCCCGGTTTTCCCAAGGACTATCTGTGCTTCCTCCTGGGTCTGAGCCCTATGTCCTTCAGGCTGTTCGTTATCCTGGTAGCCGTCGGCCGCGCCCCCGGCACCCTTATGCTCTCCCTCCAGGGAGCCCAGGTCTATGAGGGCAATTACCTGTCCTTCGGGGTAATTTTGGGCTTGTGCCTGGCTTTGGGTGGCCTGATGTATTATTATCGGGAAACCTTATATCATTGGGTGCGGCGTTTGGAGGGGAAACCCGAAAGCGCGGAGCCGCCAGAAATTCGGTGAATTGCCACGTTCTTAATAGCTTGACCCTGTGGGCGTTTGGTTGAGATGCCCCCAAAAGTGAAACACTTCTTTGAGAGGGTTGGGTTAGCACTGACATGGCTGTGTTCGACCAGCAGCCCTCTCCCCCCGCTGGGGGGAGAGGGTTGGGTGAGGGGGGCGAATCCGGGACAGGAACTGTTATTGTCTCTCGTAGGCGGAATTTGGTACAAGATAGCGAGAGATGGGGGAATAATCGAATTTGTTGATATGAGCCGGGTCTGAGTAATGCATCTCATATCGGACATTCCGAGCCTTTAGCGAGCAAATTTATACGGAGACAAGCCTATGACTTCTCCACCCGAACCTGCCTTTATGGAATTGTTGAACCTGGCCAGGAGCTTCAGGCCCGCCAAGATTCTCATGGTGGCCACGGACCTGGGCGTGTTCGACCATCTGGAAGAGCCCCGGCACGCCCCGGAGGTGGCGGCCAAAGTTGAGGCCAATGCCCGGGCCGTGGGTATTCTCTTGAACGGCCTGGCCGCCATCGGCGTGGTGGAAAAGCAAGGGGAGCGCTTCAAAAACGGCCCGGCCGCGTCCCGCTATCTGGTGCACGCCAAGGAAGATTACCGGGGGGCCATTATCCGGCACATGCACCACACCTGGCTGGGGTGGACGGAACTGGGCCGGACCGTGGCCACCGGCAAGGCCCCGGACCGCAAATCCGAACAATGGCTGGATCGCCATCCCGAATCGGAAAAGTCCTGGATGCGGGACTTCATCTGGGGCATGCATGCCATCGCCCAGGACCTGGCCCCCGGTGTGGTGGCCAAATTCGATTTGCAGGGTGTGCGGCACTTGCTTGACCTGGGGGGCGGCCCGGCCACCTATGCCATTAACTTTGCCAAGGCCAACCCTGGGATCAAGGCCACGGTCTTTGACCTGCCCGGGCCGGTCGAAATCGCCCGGGAAAACATCGCCCGCCACGGCCAGACCGACCGGGTGGGCACCTTAGCCGGAAATTTCCTGGAAGACGACATCGGCTCCGGCTATGATTTTATCTGGGTTTCCCAGATTCTTCACAGCCATGACGAAGCCCAGTGTCAGCTCATCATCAAAAAATGCGTCCAGGCCCTGGCCGGCGGCGGCCGCCTGGCCATCCAGGATTTTTTCCTCAATGACGACGGCTACACTCCGGTGGAAGCTGCCCTGTTTTCCGTGCACATGCTGGCCGTCACTCCGGGCGGACGCTCCTATAAGCACCGGGAAGTGCAAGAATGGCTGAGGGAAGCGGGCCTGGTCGAGGTGGAGCACTTCGAAACCAGCCCCCAGACCAGCGCGGTGGTGGGGTGGAAGAAGTAAGAATCCGGAGGGCGGGCGAGGGCGATTTGAGACCCTGGCCTCGCGCCTAAGAAGATAATCGGGAGCCCTGGCATTTTGCCCGTGCAGGGACGGGAAGCCTACGCTCTTCATGGAGCAGCCCATGTACACCGTGGCGGTGAAGCGGGATTTTGTGGCCCAGCATTTTTTGACCGGAGGAGATTGGGGGCCGGAGAACGAGAAGCATTCTCACCATTATCAGGTGGAGGTGCAGCTTAAGGGCGAGCGCCTGGATGAACACGGCTATCTCGCGGACATTGTAGACATCGAAGCCAACCTGGAAGATTTGGTGGTTTATTACCGGGACCGGACCCTGAATGAACTACCCGAATTCGCCGGCCTGAATCCCAGCATCGAGCACTTCGCCCGGATTTTGTGGGAAGGTCTGGCGAGCCGCATCAAGGCACCCACCGTAAGCTCCATGCAGGTGAAAATCTGGGAGGCGGAGATCGCCTGGGCCGCGTACCAAAAGGTTCTGTAGTGCGCCTGGGTCTGGTCATTTACGGGAGCCTGGACATCATAAGCGGCGGCTTCCTCTATGACCGCATCCTGGTTGATTATCTGCGCCACCAGGGGGAGCAGGTGGAAATTATTGCTCTCCCCTGGCGCACTTATCCCCGTAATTTGGCCGACAATTTCTCCGCCGCGGTGTTTCGCCGTCTGGCGGAGATCAAAGTGGATGTGCTTATCCAGGACGAGTTGTGCCATCCGTCTTTATTCCGGCAGAACCGGCTTTATCGCCGCCGGTTTCAGGAGGTGCCGGTCATTTCCCTGGTGCACCATTTGCGCTGCTCGGAGGCCCGGCCCGCCTGGCAGAACCGGCTCTACCGGCTGGTGGAGCGGCTTTATCTGAATTCAACGGACGGCTTCATCTTCAACAGCCGGGCCACCAAACGGGAAGTAGAGGCGGTGGTGGGCCGGATGAAGCCCAGTGTTATGGCCGTGCCGGGCGGCGACCGGTTCGCCGCAACCCTCAGCGACGCGGCGCTCATGGCCCGGGCCAAATCTCCGGGGCCGCTGCAAATCCTGTTTCTGGGAAACCTTATCCCCCGCAAGGGCCTTCACACCTTGCTGGAGGCCTTGGCCTCCCTGCCCCGCCTATGGCGTTTGGTCGCGGCGGGGAGCCTGGACATGGATACAGCTTATGTGCGCGCGGTGCGCCGTCAGGTGGCGCGCCTTGGCTTGGCAGAGGAGGTGGCCTTCACGGGGCCTCTGGCGGAGGACGAGGTGGCCGCGTTTCTGGCCCAAAGCCACGTCCTGGCCGTGCCTTCCACCTATGAAGGCTATGGCATCGTCTATGTGGAAGGCATGAGCTTCGGTCTGCCGGCCATCGCCACCACCGCAGGCGGGGCCCGGGAAATCATCACTCACGGCCATGACGGCTTTCTCGTCCCGCCCGAGGACCCGGCAGGCCTGGCCGAGTGCCTGGAAATCCTTTTGCAGGACCGGGAAAAGCTCCTGGCCATGAGTCTGGCCGCCCGGAAAACCTTTCTGGCCCACCCCACCTGGCAAGAGACTTGCCGCTCGATACATCAATTTCTACAGGACATTGCGGGGAAGTAATGTCGAGACCTGCGGAATACAGTTTCATCCGCTATCTGGCCGCCAAAAAGAGCGTTGATGATCGGGCTTTGAACCGCCGGGTGTTGGAAGCCCTGGCCCAGGCTGTGGCGGCGCGGTCTGCCGGGACGCCCTTGCGGGTTTTGGAAATCGGCTGCGGCATCGGCGCCATGGCGGAGAGGCTGGTAAAGTGGGGTATCCTCAAGGATGCCGATTACACCGGCATCGATTTGGAGCCGGCCTGCGTGGCCGAAGCTCTCAGGCGTCTGCAACGGTTTGCCGAACTAAACGATCTTGCCGTGGAGACCGAAACCGAGAGACTGAAGCTCACAGGTCCGGACCTCAATCTATCCCTGACTTTTGAAGCTGCGGACTGTTTTGCCTTTGCCGACAGAGAAACCGGGCGCTCGACTTGGGACCTCCTGGTAGCCCACGCGTTTTTGGACCTGGTGGATTTGGGCGAGGCCTTGCCGAGGCTTTTGGCGCTGTTAAGGCCCGGAGGCTGGTTTTACTTTCCCCTTAACTTCGACGGAGCCACGGTGTTTCAGCCCGTCATTGAACCGGCCTGGGAAGGGCGGCTCATGGACCTTTATCACCAAACCATGATTCGGCGCGGTCTGGGAGGCAAGGTCTCCGACGGCAGCACCACGGGGCGGCGGCTTTTTGCCGCGCTCAAGGCCGCGGGGGCCGAGGTCCTGGCTGCGGGCGGCTCCGACTGGGTGGTTTTTCCGGAGGCAGGGGGTTATCCGGAGGACGAGGCGTATTTTCTGCACTTCATCATTCACACTATCCAAGAGGCTTTGGCGGACTATCCGGGATGGGACCGCCGGGCCCTGGAGGCCTGGATCGACCGGCGCCATGCCCAGGTGGAGGCCGGGGAGCTGGTCTATCTGGCCCACCAGCTAGATTTCTTCGGCCGCGTTCTTTAATATTCAGGTCAGAAAATCGATGAAGTCATTCGGAGCACGGCTTCCAGCGGTGTTCCACAGGCAAGATGCCTGTGCTCCCGGATATGTTTGCGAGGGCTGGAAGGGGAGCTCACAGGGCCTTCGGTCCCGGCCCTCGCGAGTTAAGCTGTTTCATGCTTCCACTAATAAATTTTCACAGTTTTTTCCTAAATACCGGCGCACCGCCTGACCCGCGGCTTGAGGCGGCAAACGGCGTATCTCGGGATACAGCGCGGCGCAATCCTGGAAGGTAAGGTCGGCGGTCAGGCGGTAGGCCTGGATTTCGTCGTCCATGTGGGGCGTGAACCGGTCGTCGGTGGGGGCCATTTCATCCTTGCGCAAAAGCTTGATGTAAATCAGACTGCGGGCCGCCAAAACTTCCTCTTTCTCCTTTTTCAAGCCGGCATTGAAGATGTAATACAGAGTCAGGAGGTCGCCGGGACCCATAGGCCGCGGGCGCCCCAGCGTTTTCAGGGAAGGCCCGGCCAGCAAAAAAACCGGGAGCACATGGGCTTGGCCGGCCAGGAGTTGCCGCAGTCTTTTCACCAGAAAAAGGTGAATATAGCCCGCTTCAACGTACAGGCTGGCAATGGAGCTGGCCAGCGGCAGCAAGGCCTTGGCTCTAAGGTCATCCCGGACGCGGAAGCGGGCCGCGTCCGCCCGGGCGAAATCCTGCACCGCGGCCACCACCTGGGGGAAAGGCGCGTTGTGGGCGCGAGCGTAGAAGTTCAAAAGCGCCGCGCTGGCCCGGGCCTCGGCGTCATATACCTCCTTAAGGCCCGGCCGGCTTTCCACTTGGGACCGCGTCAGGCCTTCGGCCAGGAGTTCGTGAATCCTGATCAATCGTTCCAGGTATGGTTCCACCTGGAATATGCCTTTGCCCTCCTGATGGAGTTCCCTCAACAAAAGCGCTTGTTTTCGACTGTAAGCCGGGAACTCTGGGTCTTTGTCGGCCAGGTAGCCGTCCACCCGCAGCTTCCCGGCTAACAGGGCGGGAAAATCCGGCTCCGGGGCCTCCTCCAGAACGATGGCTTCGTGGTTCTGCATTTCGCGCCGGGCATAGGGAAGGACTTCCAGACGGTGGGAGGAGAGGCCGACGGTGACGAGGTGATGTCTGGTCATGAGAAAATATCTGGGAAGGATGGTCGAGAGCCTGAGTTCCTTACGTTCCCCCGCTGCTAGAAGAGAATTCCCCGATAGCACGGGCGTCCTGCCCTATCGGCGC
Organism: Deltaproteobacteria bacterium; assembly: GCA_030018495.1. Lineage (GTDB taxonomy): Bacteria > Desulfobacterota > Desulfobaccia > Desulfobaccales > 0-14-0-80-60-11 > DTHB01. Next base: position 109,328 of record JASEFS010000003.1, read on the forward strand.
AGGCTGGAAGCCTGCGCTCCCGGTGAAAAAGGAATTTTAGGGTAGGGGGAGAGGTCGGGGCGCTGTTCCCGGCCTCTCTCTCAAGACCGAGCTTCACTCCACGGTGACGCTCTTGGCCAGATTGCGGGGCTGGTCTACATCCGTGCCCCGAAGGTCGGCAATGTGATAAGCCAGAAGCTGCAAAGGCACGACGAGCACGATGGGGGAAAGTTCCAGGGGCACCTCCGGCACCGGGATGACGCTGTCCACCCGCTCTTGCACCTGGTAATTGTCGGCTTCGGTCAAGGCGATGAGCATGCCGCCCCGGGCGGCTACCTCTTCCAGGTTGCCCTGGATTTTCTCCAGCACCGGGGTGCGGGTGGCCAGCACCACCACCGGCATGTTCCGATCGATGAGCGCGATGGGGCCGTGCTTCATCTCTCCGGCGGCATAGCCTTCAGCGTGGATGTAGGAAATTTCCTTAAGCTTCAGGGCGCCTTCCAGCGCGATGGGGAAGTGCAGACCCCGGCCGAGATAGAGAAAATTCTGCGCCTCCTGGTACTGCTCGCCGATTTCCCGGATTTTCAGATCCTGGTCCAGGGTTTCCTGGACCCAGGTGGGCAGTTTCACCAACTCCTGCAAGCGGCGCCGGACTTCCGCCCGGCTGAGCCGGCCCAGTTTCTGGGCCAGATACAGGGCGATGAGGTAGAGGGCCACCAATTGGGTGGTGAAGGCTTTAGTGGAAGCCACGCCGATTTCCGGGCCCGCGTGGGTGTAAAAAACGCAGTCAGACTCCCGGGCGATGCTGGAGCCCACCGCGTTGACTATGGCCAGGCTTTTGGCGCCCAGGGCTTTGCCGGCGGTCAATCCCGCCCGGGTGTCCGCGGTTTCGCCGGATTGGGAAATGGGGATGAGCAGAGTGCGGGAGTCCACCAAGGGGTTGCGGTAGCGGAACTCGGAACCCAGGTCAACCTCCACCGGCAGGCGGCAGAGGCTCTCGATGAGGTGTTTCCCCACCATGGCGGCATGAAATGAGGTGCCGCAGGCCACCAAAAAGATCTTTCGGATTGCTTGCAGGTCCGCCGCGGTAAAAGGCACTTCCTCCAGAAAAATCTCTCCTTCTTCCAAAATGATGCGGCTCCTGAAGGTGTCGATCAGGGCCCGGGGCTGCTCAAAGATTTCCTTTTGCATGAAATGCTTGTAGCCCGCCTTCTCGGCCATGGCGGGGCTCCAGGTGATGGTGTGCTCCGGCCGCTCAAGGCGGTTGCCGTCCTCATCCAGCAAAAGGAACTCGCCGTCTCTGAGCACCACCAAATCGTGGTCTTCCAAAAAGATGACCCGGCGGGTGTAGGGCAGGATGGCGGGGATATCCGAGGCCAGGAAATATTCCCCTTCCCCCAGCCCTAAAATCAGGGGGCTCTCATTGCGGGCCGCCACCAGCATGCGGGGCTCCCGGGCGTTGACTATCACCAGCGCGTAAGAGCCTCTGATATCCTTGAGCGTCAGGCGCACCGCGTCCAGGTACGCGGCTCCCTGGCGGATGTACCGGACAATGAGGTGGGAGACGATTTCGGTGTCCGTCTCCGACGCGAAGCGGTGGCCGTCCTTTAAGAGGTCGGTCTTGAGATCCAGATAATTCTCGATGATGCCGTTGTGCACTACCGCGATCTCGCCCACCTGATGGGGATGGGCGTTGGCTTCGGAGGGCCGGCCATGAGTGGCCCAGCGGGTGTGGCCGATGCCGACCTGGCCGGGCAAGGGTGATTCGTTCAGCACCTGTTCCAGCTCCCGCAACTTGCCCAAGCTGCGCCGGATGGCCAATCCGTTGTCGCCGATGACCGCCATGCCGGCCGAATCGTAACCGCGATATTCCAGGCGCTTGAGGCCGTCCAGCAGAATGGGCATGGCCTCCTGGGGTCCTAAGTAGCCGATAATGCCGCACATAGACTCGCTGGTCCTTTTTTAAATTAATCTCCGGATGGTTATAGCTTCAGGTCAAGAAGGATCCCGGGAATATTTCTGGGAGGCCGCCAGGCTGGCCAGATTGGCCACAACTTCACAGTTGCAGGGCTCTTTGCCCTCCATGCGGATCATGCCCCGGATGACGTCGATGTTTTCAGGAGTCGCCACCTCAAGCAGGAACTCCACCGTTTTTACTCCTTGGCTGCTCAACTGCTCGAGGCATTCAAAAGTTTCCGTATGGGAACAAGTCAGCCCGAGGTTTTCCAACAGCCCCGGCAGATTCTTGTCGCTGAGTGGTTCGGAGCCGCTTCTGGCCTGCTTTTCCCCTTGGCTTTTCCTATCTTTGATCATCTGGCGGCACCGGGCGATGCCCAACTTGCCCGGCGGCACGTCTTCGGTGATGGTGGAACCGGCCCCCACGTAAGCGCCCGCGCCGATGGTTACGGGCGCCACCAGGGCGGTGTTGCTGCCGATGAACGCGCCGGCTTCGATGACGGTGCGGTGCTTCTTGACCCCGTCATAATTGCAGGTGATGGTGCCCGCGCCCACGTTGACCTTGGGGCCGATTTCGGCGTCCCCCAGATAGGTGAGGTGATTGGCCTTGGCGCCTGCATGAAGTATAGACTTTTTCACTTCCACGAAGTTGCCGATCTTGACCCCTTCCCTAAGGTCGCTCAGGGGCCGCAAGTGAGCCATGGGACCGATTTGCACCCTAGGGCCGATCCGGCTTTCTTCAATATAGCTCCCCATTTTTACCAAGACGCCGTCCGCCAAAACGGAGTCGGCAATTTTGACGTTGGCTTCGATGACGCAGTTTTCCCCGATGCTGGTGCGGCCTTCCAGAAAGACATTGGGGTAAATGACGGTGTCCCGGCCGATGGCAACCAAGGGGCCGATGAAGGTGTTCTCAGGGTCGATGAGCGTCACGCCGGCAGCCATGTGGCTGTCATTGATTAAGCGTTTGAGGATTTGGGTGGCCTCGGCCAGCTCTTTGCGGCTGTTGATTCCCAGAACTGCTTCCCAGCTCTCTTCGATAACCGCGGCCACCGGTCGGTTTCGCTTTACGGCGAATTCTACAAGGTCCGTAAGGTAGAGTTCCTTCTGGACATTGTTGGGCTTTAGCAAGGGCAGGGTTTCTTTGAGAAAAGCGGGGTCAAAGAAATAGGTGCCGGTGTTGATTTCCCGGATGCTCAAAATTTCCGGGGACGCGTCCCGGGATTGGACTACCGCAGCTACAGTGCCGTCCTGGTTCCGCACCACTCGGCCGTAATGGAGGCCCTCAGGGAGAACCGTAGTCTGAATGGTCACTGCGGCTTTAGCCTTTTTGTGGGCCTGATAAAGTTCGGCAATACCCGGCCCGGGAATGAGCGGCACGTCACCGCAAAGCACGAGAACATCGACTGCTTCGGGCGGCACCAGGCTCATGCCCACCTGCACGGCGTGGCCGGTGCCCCTTTGAGGGTCCTGGACTGCGCAGCGCACCGGATAATCCTTCAGCACCTCTTTGACTTTCTCAGCCTGATACCCCACGACTGCCACGATATCAGTAATTCCCAATTCGAGAAGAGTGTCCAGAAGATAGGCGATCATGGGCCGCCCCAAGATTTCATGGAGCACCTTGGGCCGGCTGGACTTCATGCGGGTTCCCTGGCCTGCGGCCAAAACAATGGCGGTGGCTTCGATTTGGCGGGTGCTGCTCATCATATGTATCCATTATAGCAGAAAATTAAGTCAAACCATTTTGGAGTATTTCGACAATTCTTGTGCCGGCAGCACAAAGCTTATCCGGGTGCCGCTGTCCGGCTTGCTCCAGATCTCAAAGGTGCCGTCGAACATGTGCACCCGTTCTTCAATGGAAGCAAGACCCATGCCTCTTCTATTCGGAGCTTTGGCTTTGTTCCCTGCAATATCGAATCCCCGGCCGTTATCAGCCACCAAAAAATGCAAATAATTGTAACGCCGATTGATGCGAATGGTCACTTCGGAAGCGCCCGCATGTTTGCTGATGTTGGCCAGGGTTTCCTGAAAAATGCGATAAATCCCGATTTGTGCGGCTTTGGAAAGATAGGGGGAGACGGTTTCCATATCAACATCGAACTTAAGATTTTGGCTTTCCGAGAAATCAGAGAAAAGTTGCTTCAGGGCAGTCTCCAGTCCGAAGTCCTCCAGGACCGGGGGGCTGAGGTTCAGGGAAATCCGCCTCACTTTGTCGATCAGTTCACGGACTTGCGCCAGGACGTCGTCGAGCTTTTGCTTTAGTTTGACCTGACTTCCCGATAAAGTTCGTTGAAGGCCGGAAAGCTGCAATTTGAGAATGATCAAGGACTGACCCAGATCATCGTGCAATTCCCGGGAGATGCGCTGGCGCTCCTGCTCCTGGGTTTGCAAAATCTGAGAGGTCAGATGCCGTAATTTTTCCTCCGATTCCCTAAGGGAGTTTTCGAAGCGCCGGCGCTCTTCTATCTCCTTGAGCAGTTGCACATTGGTGGCTTCCAGGGCCGCGGTGCGCTCTCTGACCTGGCTTTCCAGAACGTCATTGGCCCTTTCAAGAGCCTCCTGGGTCTGCTTCAGTTCGCGGAAAACCAGGCTGAAAGGCTCGGAGATGCCGGTGGCAATGACCGCTTTATAGATGAAATAAAAGGACAGGATTTTAAAGTAATGCCCCACCATGTTGGCCAGATCGTAGACCCCGACATAGTAGGTGAAACTTATTTCCGAGGCGATCATGGCCAGCAGGGACCAGGCCACCAGGCGCCAGATATTCTTATCGAAGTTATGGCGGGTAAGCAGCAAAAATCCTAGAGCCGCCGCCAGGATGCCGCAGATAATGTATTCACTGACAATCTTGTAAGTCGTCAGGCCCTGCCCTTCAACATAGCAGACCGGGAACAGGCCCCACGAAAAAATCGACAGCAATATAAAAGTGAAGACGAACAAGTACCCTGCCAGGGTCAACCGGGGGTAAAGGCTGCGAGTGAGGAAAACGGGGGCGATAAGAAAAGAGACGCCTTCCAGATACCTGGAGGCGATCCACAACTGGGTCGGCAGGTTGGCGCCGTATCCCGGAAACACCTGCATGCCCTTGTATGCCAGGGTATGCAGAAGGTCCAGATTGCCTACAAACAGATAGGCAATTCCCAGGAGCAGAAGATAATTATTCTGCATCAGGTGCCGCGAGTTCCAGGCCAGGGCAAAAATCGCCCAGGCGATGGCCACGCTGAACATTTCCACCAGGGAGTGGAAGAGGATATAGTGATTGAAGGTGGTCAGGTATAAGCCGACGGCCGCCGCCAAAACGATCAGGATTCTGGCCAGCCGGACCAGCGGTTCTTTTAAGGTATGAATTATTGCTTGCACTTTATGGCTTGGGTTCCGGGCTTGTCATCCGAGCGGCAATTGCATCTCGACAAGGAAAATTGGCCATCAACCTGCTGCCCTTAGGAACGATTCATTCCATAGTTGAAATATATAATTCGCGTTTTGGAAAAAAAAAGGCAAGCCTGGCAAACCAGACTTGCCTCCAAGTAAGACTTGCTGAGGTGATTAACGGGCGGCCACCTTCATCCGCACCATGGAGCGCCGCAGCGCGGCTTCGGCTCGGGCCCAGTCAATCTGCTCGGTTTTGGCCGCGGCCAATCTGGCTTCGGCCCGTTCCCGGGCGCGGCGGGCCCGCTCCACATCAATTTCGCGGCCGAATTCCGCAGCTTCGGCCACAATGGTGATCTTGGTGCCGGTCACTTCGGCAAAGCCGCCGCTGACCGCCAAGTATTCGGTTTTACCGCCTTCTCTGTAGTACATCTCCCCGATATCCAGGGCGCTCAGAAAAGGCACGTGCCCGACGAGCACGCCGAACTGGCCTTCAACACCGGGACAGACTACGATATCCGCGGTAGTGGACACCACCTTGCGATCAGGGGTTACCACTTCCAACTGGAGCTGTTTCTCTGCCATGGATTTCTACTCCATGCCGGAATTAGGCAGCCGCCAGGCGCTCGGCCTTGGCCACCGCTTCTTCAATGCCGCCTACCATGTAGAAGGCCTGCTCCGGCAGATCGTCGTGCTTGCCTTCAATGATCTCTTTAAAGCCCCGCACCGTTTCCGGAACCGTGACGAATTTCCCTTCCTGGCCGGTGAAGGTCTGGGCCACGAAGAAGGGCTGGGACAGGAAGCGCTGAATCTTCCGGGCCCGGGCCACGGTGAGCTTGTCTTCGTCAGACAATTCGTCGATGCCCAGGATGGCGATGATATCCTGAAGGTCTTTATACTTCTGCAGGATCTGCTGCACTGTCCGGGCCACAAAATAATGTTCTTCGCCCAGGACCATGGGGTCCAGAATCCGGGAGGTGGAGTCCAGCGGGTCCACGGCCGGGTAGATGCCCAGCTCAGTAAGGGCCCGGGAGAGCACCACGGTGCCGTCCAGGTGGGCGAAAGTGGTGGCCGGGGCCGGGTCGGTCAAGTCGTCAGCGGGCACGTAAATGCACTGTACCGAGGTAACCGAACCTTTCTTGGTGGAAGTGATGCGTTCCTGCAACTCACCCAAGTCCGTACCCAGGGTGGGCTGGTAGCCTACCGCGGAGGGCATGCGGCCCAAGAGCGCCGACACTTCGGAGCCGGCCTGGGTGAAACGGAAAATGTTGTCGATGAAGAGCAGGGTGTCCTGGCCTTCCACGTCACGGAAGTATTCCGCCGCAGTGAGCGCGGTCAGAGCCACGCGGGCCCGGGCTCCGGGAGGCTCGGTCATCTGGCCGTAAATCAAGGCCGCCTTGGGGAGCACGCCGGAATGCTTCATCTCCAGGTAGAGGTCGTTGCCCTCACGGGTGCGTTCGCCCACGCCGGCAAACACCGAGATGCCGCCGTGGTGCATGGCGATATTGTGAATCATCTCCATCATGACGACGGTCTTGCCCACGCCGGCGCCACCGAACATGCCCATTTTGCCGCCGCGCGGGAAGGGCACCAGAAGATCGATAACTTTAACCCCGGTTTCCAGTACCTTGACCGTGGTGTCCTGATCCACAAAGGCCGGCGCCGGACGGTGAATGGGATAGTAGGTTTTAGCCTCAACCGGCCCCAGCCCGTCCACCGGGCGTCCCACCACGTTGAGCACCCGGCCCAGGGCCTCATGGCCCACCGGCACCTTAATGGCATCGCCGGTGTCTTTCACCGGCATGCCCCGCACCAAGCCGTCCGTGGTGTCCATAGCGATGGTGCGGACTACATTGTTTCCCAGGTGCTGGGCCACTTCGACCACCAAGTTGTCTTCCGTATCATCGATGGCCGGGTTGCTGATCAGGAGCCCATTGCGGATTTCCGGCAGGTTGCCCTCCGGGAATTCCACGTCCACGACGGGGCCGATTACTCGGGCAATTTTGCCAATATTTTGTGCCACCTTCAGTCCTCCTTAGTCAGACGGCTTTAGCCTTTCAGGGCTTCGGCGCCGCCCACAATATCCATCAATTCTTTTGTAATGGCCGCCTGCCGGGCCTTATTCATCACCAGGGTCAACTGGGTGATCATTTCCTTGCAGTTGTTGGACGCGTTGTCCATCGCGGTCATGCGGGCCGCATGCTCACTGGCGGAGTTCTCCAGGAAGCCGTGATACATGAGGGTGTTGACGTACTTAGGCAGGAGGAATTCCAGAAATTGCTCCACCGGCGGCTCAAAGATGTACTCCAGGGCCGCGCCGCCCTCTGCTTCTTCCGTAGTTTCCTCAGGGGAGATGGGCAGGAGCTTAACCAGCTTGGGTTTCTGGATGGCCACGTTGATGAACTCAGCGTGGATCAGATATACTTCCTGCACCTGGCCGGTGAGGAATTCGCTCATGGCCTCCCGGGCCACCACCTGAGCGTTGGTGTAATCGAACTTGTTCCAGACGTCCACGTACGAATTGGTGAGTTCGTACTTGCGGCGCCGGAAGAAGTCCCGGCCTTTCCGCCCCACACAGGTCAAGGACACGCCGGTCCCGGCCGCGTCTTTTTCCCGCATGAATTTGACTGCGGCGTTGATCAGGTTGACATTGAAGCTGCCGCACAAGCCGCGGTCGGCGGTCATCAGCACCAAGCCGACTTTTTCCACTACCGGGGCCCGCTGAAAGAAGGGGTGGATTTCCGGTTCTATCCCCCGGGAGAGGTTGCCCAGCATATTGGCAAAGGATTCGGCGTAGGGGCGAAAATTCTCCATACGGGTCTGCGCCCCCCGCAGTTTGGCCGCCGCCACCATGTTCATGGCTTTGGTGATCTGCTGGGTCTTTTTGACCGCGGCGATTTTGCGCCTGAGATCTCGTAGCGTTGCCATGCCAGCCCCCTAACGGCCTTAAGCAGCCGCACCGCTGGGCTGGAATACCTTATCGAATTCCTCCAGCGCGGCTTTCATCCGGCTGTCCAGTTCCGGGGTGAATTCCTTCTTAGCGTCAAGTTCGGCCCAGATGTCCGAATATTTGTTCTCAATAAAGGTATAAAGCTGCTTTTCGTAATCGCCCAGAACTTCGACCGGGTACTTGTCCAGGAAGCCCCGGGTGCCGGCGTAGATGATGGACACCTGCTTGACCATGGGCAGCGGTTCATACTGCGGCTGCTTCAGGATTTCCACCAGGCGCATGCCCCGGTTGAGCTGCTGCTGGGTGGCTTTGTCCAGCTCGGAGCCGAACTGGGCGAAAGCCGCCAGTTCCCGATACTGGGCCAGTTCCAGGCGCAGCATGCCGGCCACCTGCTTCATGGCCTTCACCTGGGCCGCACCGCCTACTCTGGACACGGAGAGGCCGACGTTGATGGCGGGCCGGACGCCGGAGAAGAACAGACCCGGCTCCAAGTAGACCTGGCCGTCGGTGATGGAAATCACGTTGGTCGGGATATAGGCGGACACGTCGCCCTGCTGCGTCTCGATGATGGGCAGGGCGGTGAGGGAGCCGGCGCCCAGCGCGTCGTTCAGCTTGGCGGCCCGTTCCAACAGGCGGGAATGGTTGTAGAAAATGTCGCCGGGATAAGCTTCACGTCCCGGAGGCCGCCTGAGGAGCAGGGAGATCTGCCGGTAGGCTTGGGCCTGCTTGGTCAAGTCGTCGTAAATAATCAGGGCGTGGCGGCCGGTATCACGATAGTATTCGCCCATGGCGCAGCCGGCGTAAGCCGCCACGTACTGCAAGGGCGCCGGCTCTGATGCGGAAGCGTTGACTACGATGGTATGCCCCATGGCGCCGTTGCGCTCCAGCGCGTCCACTACCTGGGCCACCGTGGATTTTTTCTGCCCGATGGCTACGTAAATGCAGATGATGCCGGAATCTTTCTGGTTGATGATGGCATCGACGCACAAGGCGGTTTTGCCGATCTGGCGGTCGCCGATGATCAGTTCCCGCTGACCCCGGCCCACCGGAGTCATGGCATCCACCGCTTTGTAGCCGGTGTACATGGGCTCATTCACCGGCTGGCGCTCGATGACGCCCGGAGCTTTAACCTCAATGCGCCGAAACTCCTTGGTTTCGATGGGGCCCTTGCCGTCCAGGGGATTGCCCACCGGGTCGATGACCCGCCCCAGGACCGCGTCCCCGACGGGCACCTCAGCGATACGGCCGGTGCGCTTGACCATGTCGCCTTCTTTAATGTGGGTGTCCTCACCGAGGATGGCGCAACCCACGTTGTCCTCTTCCAGGTTGAGGGCGATGCCGTAAATTCCGCCCGGGAACTCCAACAGCTCCATGGCCATACACTTTTCCACGCCATAAACGCGGGCGATACCATCACCGACGGACAGGACCGTGCCGGTTTCCGCCACCTCAACCTTTTTCTCGTAGTCCTTGATTTGGGTACGAATTATTTGGCTGATTTCCTCGGCTCTGATTTCCATTTATAAAACCTCGCCTTTTATTAAAGATTCTCTTAAGGAAGAGAGCTGGGTCCGTACACTGCCGTCCAGCACCAGGTCTCCCACCCGGGCCACAATGCCTCCGATGATGGCGGGATCCTCTTCAAAATCCATCACCACCTTGGACTTGGTCATTTTTTCCAGACCTTGCCGCAGGCGTTCCTGCATGGCTTCATCCATGGCGACTGCGGCCTTCACATGCGCCCGCTTGACATTCTCGATATCATCGACGAACTGCTGGTAGACTTGGGCGATGCCGTTTAAGGCCGCCAGCCGATGCTTGTCAAACAGGAGCTTGAGAAAATTGCTCACCAAGGGAGAAAGGTTTATAAGTTCGGCGACCCGGAAAAGCAATTGTTTCCGCTCCTCCAAGCCGTGAATGGGGTTGAGCAAAGCATCCTTCAGTTCCGGTTCCCGCTCCAGTAATTGGGCGAATCCCGAAAGCTCCTCCCCATATTCCTTGTATTTGCCATCTTCCTGGCCCAGCATCAGCAGGGCCTTGGCATAGCGCCGGGAAACGGTTAAATCAATCAATGCTTTTCCACCACCTTTTCAAGATATTCATCCACCAACCGCTGCTGGTCGGCGGGGGTGATCTTCTCTCTGATGATCTTTTCAGCCAGCTCCGTCGCCTGGCTGGCCACTTCCTGCTTCAATTTCTGAATGGCCTTCTTGGTTTCCTGGGCGATGCTGAGGGCCGCCATATCCTTGATGCGTGAGGCCACCATCTCAGCCTTTTCAATGATTTTGGTCTTCTCCAACTGGCCTTCTTCCACGTAAAGCTGAATGATCTTCTCCCGTTCAGCCGCCACTTCGGCCAGCCTGGTCTCGGCCTCTTTCAAGGCCTTTTGGGCTGCGAGTTTTTTGGCTTCCAAGTCGCTCAGGGTTTGGGCGATTTCCTGAGAGCGCTGCGCGAAGAAGTCTTTGATCGGGAACTTTTTGATGAGCAAATATCCCAAAATGCCGGCAAAGACCAGAAAGTTCGCGGTGCGCCAAATGAAATCCTGGATTTTTTCAGGAGTGATCCCCCCGTGTTCGTCATGGGCCGCCTCAGCGCCCAAGGCCGCGCCGGCCAGGATCAGCCAAGCCGCGCCGGCCAGGAGTATCACCAGCCATTGCCTGTTCAGCCAGCCTGATTTAGTCATGAGAGTTCCCTCCCGATTATCTTGGCGGCCAGCGCTTGGGCGAAGTCCTGAGCCTGAGCCTGCAAAGCCTTCCGGGCCTTGGCCATATCTTCTTTGATCTTCTTTTCCACCTTGGCCCATTCCTCGTCCACCTCCTGCTTCACTTTCTCCAAAAGCGAAGCTTCCGCCTGGGACCCTTCCTGCCGCAATGCTTCCCGCTGACTCAAACCTTGGCGACGGGCCTCGGCGAGGTTCTCCTGTATCTGGTTCAGCACGCCCTGTTCATTCACATTAAGCTGGGCGACATCGCCTTCAAAGGAGATAATCTCGGCCTGGCGGGCCTTCAAGCCTTGCCGCAGGGGCCGAAACAGCACCAAATTGAGGAGGTAAACCAACAGGAGAAAATTGACAATTTGTACAAATACGGTCCAATCAAGTGCAATCATCCTGAGGTGCCACCTTGTAAGTTATTTTGCAAAATTAATCGGTTACCCGGTTCTTGATCTGGCATCAGGCGGGTTAAGCTCATGTGTATCTTTTCACGAATGCCCTTTTAACCTATTTTTGCTGGCCTGTCAAAATTTTTTTTAAAAAATTTCAGCCTCCGAAGACAAAGCGGCGCATACGGATATTCAAGAGGACGCCTAAAGCAAGCATGGTGGTGATCAGGGAGGAGCCGCCGTAGCTCAACAAGGGCAGGGGAATGCCCACCACCGGCATGAGGCCGGTAACCATGGACAAGTTGATAAATATCTGCCAGAAAAGAAGCGCGACCACTCCCACCGCCAAAAACTGGCCGAAGCGGTCCTTGCAGGTGCGGGCGATCTGGAGCCCCCAGAGAATAATGCCGGCGTAAAGCAGGAGCACCACGGCCGAGCCCACAAAGCCCCATTCTTCGGCAAAAACCGAAAACACGAAGTCCGTGTGCTGCTCCGGGAGGAAGTAAAGCTGACTCTGGGTGCCCTGGAGAAAGCCCTTGCCCCAGAACTGGCCGGAGCCCACCGCGATTTTTGATTGAATAATGTGATAGCCCGCGCCCAGCGGGTCTTTTTCCGGGTCGAGGAAGGTGAGAATGCGCTGCTTTTGGTAGTCCTTAAGAAAAGGCCAAGCCGCCGGAGCCGCCAAGACAACGCTCAGGACGCCGGCGACCAGGGTGCGCCAGTGCACTCCGGCAAACAGGATAACGGCTGCGGCCACCGCCAGTACCAGCAGCCCCGAACCCAGATCGGGCTGCTTGATGATCAGGAGCGCCGGCACCAATATCAGGGCCAGGGGAGCCAGCAGGTCCTTTAATTTAAGGGGCGAAAAATTCGGGCGCTTGTGGAAGTAGCGGGCCAGGACCAGGATGACGGCCAGCTTGACCAGTTCCGCAGGCTGGAAGGTAACAGGCCCCAGAGCCAGCCATCGGCGGGAGCCCGAGACCATCTTGCCTGCGACCATCACGCCGATGAGCAGCACAAGGCTCAAGAGATAAAGAGGATAAGCCAGCTTTTCATAATGCCGGTAATCATAGAGCAGGGAGAAGAGCATGACCGTCAGCCCGACCCCCAGCCAATATAATTGTTTGATATACACCGGCGTGGCGCCTTCCGGGGTGCGGTTGTAACCGGCGCTGTATAAATTGACGCTGCCGATGGCGATGACGATGAGAATCAGTGTCAACAGCAGCCAGTCAAAGTTTTGGACGAGGCGGCGATCAAACATAAAGGCGGTTTTCGGTTTCCAGTTTTCGGTTTTAGGTAAAAAACAAGTTACTATGCCCGGGGCTTTGGCAGACCAAGTAAATTCATGCCTCCACCCGAGGGCTTTAATGATTCCTTCACGTCTGCTGGTCGATATACTTGATGGCGCCGCCTATGGGCAGGCCGTAGGCGATGCGGCTGACTAAATGCCTTAGGTTGCAACTTTCGCTCAGACATAGGGCGGCCCGTGGCCGCCTCATGCAAAACGGCGTGCACGGCACGCCCTATAGCCTGAATTTCAACGTTTTCTTAAATTTTTCCTTGACAAGGTAAACCCCAAAATTATTCTCTACTGTCTACTGTCTACTGTCTACTGTCTACTGTCTACTGACTACTGACTACTGACTACTGACTACTGACTGCCCTTTCACGTCTCCACCCGGTGCCCCAGGGCCTCCTTCAAGGTCTGCTGGTCGATATACTTGATGTCGCCGCCCATGGGCAGGCCGTAGGCGATGCGGCTGACCTTGACCCCCAGGGGTTTGAGCTGCTCGCTCAGATAGGTGGTGGTGACTTCTCCTTCCATGGTGGGGTTGAGGGCCAGAATCACCTCCTCAATGCCCTCGCTCTTGATTCTTTCCTCCAGCTCCCGGATGCGAAGGTCTTCGGGTTTAACGCCTTCCAGGGGGGAAATCAGGCCGCCCAGGACATGGTAATACCCCGAGAACCAGCCGGTCCTTTCGATGGGCAGAAGGTCACCCGGGTCGGCCACCACCAATATCTGGCCCTGGGTGCGGCCCGGGTCGGCGCAGATGGGGCAAAGCTCCTGATCGGCGAACGCGAAACAGCGGCGGCAGAACTTGATCTTTTCCTTGAGTTCTTTAATTGCCTCTACCAACTCCCGCGCTTCCCCTTCCGGGGCGCGGAGCAGGTAGAGGGCCATGCGGGTGGCGGTTTTCTCCCCCACCCCCGGCCACTTGGCAATGGCCCGGATCACCCGCGTCAACGCTTCAGGGTACGCCCCTTTGGCCATGCATCTCCTCTTTCAGGTGTCAGGTGCCAGGTGCTGAGAATGAAAAATCTGTGACACCTGAAGTTGTACCTTTCCCAAAACCCCTGTTGATTTGACCGGGAGCACAGGCTTCCAGCCTGTGCCGCACCGGAAAGATGCCGGTGTTTCCGACTTCCCCCCTCAACCCTGAACTTTACCTTTTAACGGCAGCACGGGCTTCCGGCCCGTGTCTTGGCGGGGCTGGAAGCCCCGCCTATCACAATTTTTATACGAGGGTTGGGAGGGGGGTGTGGGGGAAGGGCAGGGATGAGGCCCCTGGCGCTTCCTCCATGAACTCTCAAAACAATCCCGGTATCTGCAAACCGCCGGTGAGTTTGCTCATTTCCTGGGCCACCATGTCCCGGCTGCGGTTCAGGGCCTCATTGACCGCGGCGGTGATTAGATCCTGGAGCATCTCGATATCGTCAGGGTTGGCGACTTCCGGGTCAATGCGCAGGGAGAGCAGTTCCTGGCGGCCGTTGACGGTGGCCTCCACCATGCCGCCGCCGGCCTGAGCGCTGACCGTGCGCTTCCCCAGCTCCTCCTGGATTTCCGCCATCTTGCTTTGCAGCTTCTGGGCCTGCTTCATCAGCCCGCCTAAGTTCTTCACTCGCTTTCCTCCTTGCCTTGGGACTCAAGCCAGCGGCCGCCGAGAATCTCCAGGGCCTGTTGCTTGAGTTCAGCCATGGCCAGTGGTTTGGGGGCCTCGGCCTTGGACCTGGGCGGCGCCTTTCTGTCCGGCAGTTCCACTTTGAGGGAATATTGAGGTCCGAAGAAAGCCTGGACAAGTTTTTGCAGCTGGGCCTCCTGCTGCGCTCCGCCCAAAGTCCAGGTCCGTCCTGTTTTAACATGCAGGCAATGGTCGGCGATCTTGGTCAGTTTGCATTGCGCCAGCTTGGCCGAAAGGGGCCCGTTCTCTTCTCTTTTGACGAAGTCAAGAAAGTCGCGCCAGGCGCTGTCCGGGTCTGCTTCGTCAAAGGTCTTGGGCGGCTGGGGCGCGTCTGTCGCGGCGGCGACCGGCTGGGCGGAGGCCGCCTCGGCACCGGGTCTGGACAGGCCGCTGGTCTGTCGAGACCCCAGGCGGCGCTCCAGGTCCTCCAATCGCTTGACCCAATCCTCAAGAGGAATCAGGGGCTCAAGATGCACCAGTTTCAAAAGCAACACTTCCAAAACCAGCCGGGGCTGCGGGGCGCGCCTGAGCTCCTCCTCGCCCTGAAGCAGCACGCTCAACAAATTGTGCAGGTGCACGGCCGGGACGCCGCGGGCCAGGCCGGTGAGATCCTCCCATTCCGAGTCGGCCACCGGCGCCAGGGCCCTGGCTTCCGGGTGCAGACCGGCCAGCAGGAGATGGCGGGCATAACTTAGGAGGTCCAGGTAAAAGCGCTTCAGGTCATGGCCTTGATTGTAAAGGTCGTCCACCAAAGTGAGGAGAGCCTGTCCCTGGCGCTCCACAATGGCCTTAACCGCAGTGAGGAGCGCCCCCCGCTCGGTGACCCCCAGGATGCGGGCGATCTCCGGGGCACCCACCGCTTCCCCGCCGAAGGTCACCACCTGATCCAGGAAGCCCTGGGCATCCCGGAGGCTGCCTTCCGCTTCCCGGGCCACCAGGGCCAGGCCCTCGGCGTCGATGTTCCAGCCTTCCTGCTTGACCAGCTTTTCCAAATGCTCCTGAATCAGGGACGCGGGGATCCGCCGGAAATCGTAGCGCTGGCAGCGGGAGAGGATGGTGACCGGCACCTTGTGGGGCTCGGTGGTGGCCATAATAAAGATTGCATGGGGCGGCGGCTCTTCCAGGGTCTTCAGCAGGGCGTTGAAGGCCTCTTTGGTGAGCATGTGCACTTCGTCGATAATGTAAACCTTATAGTGGCCCTGCACCGGCACGTACTTGATTTTTTCCCTGAGGTCCCTGACTTCGTCGATGCCCCGGTTGGAGGCGCCGTCGATTTCCAGCACGTCCAGGGAAGCGCCGCTGGTGATTTCCCGGCAGGCCTGACACTCATTGCAGGGATGCGGGGTGGGGCCGTGCTCACAGTTCAGGGCTTTGGCGAAAATCCTGGCCACCGAGGTCTTGCCTACCCCCCGGGAGCCGCTGAATAAAAAGGCGTGGGCCACCCGGCCCTGGGCGATGGCGTTCTGGAGGGTCACCGTGACGGGCTCCTGGCCCACCACCTCTTCAAAGCTTTGGGGACGCCATTTGCGGGCTAAAACCTGATACATAAGGACGGGTTTTCGGTTTTCGGTTTTCGGTTTTCGGTGAAACAGGCTCGAAAGGAAATCCGGGAAAACAGAGAATCAAGCGATGCTGAGGAAGTCTTATGGTGAGTCACCAAAAGCCAGCTTATTCCCTGATACAAGCACTTTTTTTCCATCATATGGGATTATGGGCAATCTTTTTTTCTTTTAACCCAAAACCAAAAAACCGAAAACCAAAAACGGTATTAAAATGGCGGAGAGAGAGGGATTCGAACCCTCGGTGCGTTTTTAAGACGCACACACGATTTCCAGTCGTGCCCCTTCAGCCGCTCGGGCATCTCTCCGCGTTCAAAAAACGGTTTTCAGTTTTCAGTTTTCCGTTTTCAGCAAAAAGCCTGGTGAAATATTAAGGTAAAATTGAATTTAACCAGAATGATGCGATAAAAAAACCTCGCTTCGTCTTTATAACCGAAAACCGAAAACCGAAAACGGTATTTAACGACAGTGGTCAGTGGCCGGTGGCCATGGTTTCTAAAAAGCTTAAAAGTGCCTCGGCCTTTTTTACTGAAACCCGAAAACTGAAAACTGAAAACCGTATTTAATGGCGGAGGGGGTGGGATTCGAACCCACGTGAGGGCTGTTAACCCCCAAGCCGATTTCGAGTCGGCCCCGTTACGGCCACTTCGGTACCCCTCCAATAGCAGTGGCCAGTGTCCAGTAGTCAGTGGCCAGATTATCAGGGTGCGCACCGCGCCTCATGATTCTATTTTTGTCTGCGCCGGGCCTGAAAAAAATCTTGGAGCAACTCCCGGCATTCGGCTTCCCTGACCCCGCCGGTGACTTCGAAGCGATGATTCAGGCGCCGGTCTTCCGGGATGCGATAGAGCGACACGCAGGCCCCGGCCTTGGGGTCGGCCGCGCCGAAAACCAGGCGCTTGACGCGGGCCTGCATCATGGCGCCCACGCACATGAGGCACGGTTCGATAGTAACATAGAGGGTCGCACCCGGCAACCGGTAATTCCCCTTCTTGGCCGCGGCCCGACGCAGGGCCAGAATCTCGGCATGGGCCGTGGGGTCGCCCAAACCCACAGGCGCGTTGTGGGCTTGTCCCAAAATTTCCCCGGCCTCTCCCACCACCACCGCGCCCACCGGCACCTCGCCCGCGGCCGCGGCCTTGCGGGCTTGTACCAGGGCCAAATCCATGAAGTCCACGTCTCTGGGCACGGCAATTACTTCAGAGTATAGGCTGGCGCTCGGAATACAGCACTTGACAGGGGAATTTTACGATAAGAGGCGACCAGGATCAAAGAGGAAGTTCAATCAGTCAGGCGCTCCGGTTTATCCGCTTTCCCGTTCATCAGTTTAAGGGCGCCGGCCTCGAAGCGCTCCAAAATCTCCAAAGCCCGATGTTCCTGGCTCAGAAGGGTCCGAATCTTTTCCTCCTGTCCGCATGCAGGCGACTGTTTCAACAGCAGTTCATAAGACTGGCTTTGTTCCCGGTGACGGGCTTTCAACAGCCTCAAGCGGAAGATGAAGATTTGCACCAGAAGCGGGTCTTCGGCCCATTTCAGATATTCCAGGGTGCGGGGAAAATCCTCCTCCTCCATGGCGGCCAGGGCCAGGTGGCGGTAGTACCCGGCGGGCAAGAGGCCGGAATCAGCCACCGGCCCGGCCAATAAACGTCGGCCCAAACCCACCAATATTCCTAAACCGAACATCGTAATCGTCCCGACAAATCATTTAAGGTGCACAGGGAAAAAGGTGAAAAAGGCGAAAGGGAAAAAATTGCCACCCTTTTCGCCTCTTAACCTCGTCGCCTTTTGGCCTCTGGCGTTAAGGCACGAAAAGCCTGCCGGCTATTGATCAGGGGGCGCTCAATTCCATTAAGCGTTTTGCGCCTTGATGCCGGCGTCCAGCATGTTGCTCAGAATTTCTTTCAGCTCCGGCAGGTCGTCGGCCAGCTCCTCGATCTTGCGTTTGACCTCCCGGTAGTCTTCGTCATCACGCTTTTTGACCTGGACCAGAGAATCCTGCAGAGCTTCAACCAGGCGGCGGTCCAGGCGCCAGAGACCGGCGGCCGCGCCCACCAGCTCCAGCAAACCATGGGTGAAATGATGGCCGGTGATCTCCTGCAAGGTCAGTTCGGCGGCCAAGCCGGCCACCGCGCCCACAATTGCGCCGTTTATGGAGATGTCCTTGCGGTTCATTTTGAACCCTCCTGGGTAATGGCCAGAATCCTTTTGTATTCAATGAGTTTGTCGTTTTCTTTGAGGAGGGGCGGGGTCTTGCCCAATTTATCAGCCAACCGCTCGGTTTCCGCCAGCATTTTGGCGATATGGCGGTCCTTTGCGGCCAGGCGGCGCTTGAGCTCCCGGTTCTCCGCGGCCAGCCGTCCGGCTTCGGAGCGCCCCAGCCAACGGCGGATGCGCGCCGCGGCGAGGAGAACGCCGACGCCCGCTGCACCTCCGAGTATAAAGCCCAGCATAAAGTCCATCAGGCTGATTTCCATACGTACTTGCCGCTAAAGCAAAGAATGGGGTGAATGATCACCCCGAAAAGTATTGGCAAAGTGTTTCCCATTTTCTTTAGTATATTAGCAGCTATAAAAAGGAAAGTCAATGAGACCGGACCTGGCTGAAGGCTTGTCAGGCCGGGCCATAAATGGCACAATATGCCAAATCCGCACCCGAGGAGAGGACTCATGAGCAACACCAAGGCCATGTACCGCACCATTTTGGCGGACCATTTCCCGCCCGAGATGACCATCAGCTTCGGCGATCAGAAGCTCATTTACCGCAAGCGAACCTGGAAGATTCCGGACCCGAAGTCGGGGGAGGTTATCGAGAGCGGTCTCAGGTATGGGGAAAACCCGGACCAGGAAGCAGCCCTGTATGAACTGGTGAACGGCAATTTAGTGCTGGGCGGCTGCCATTTCATCGAGCCGGGTTCCGGCCTGGTGAGTGCCCTGGATGAGAGTGCCATGCTTCAGGCCGGGAAACATCCCGGCAAAACCAATCTCACGGACTTGGACAACGGCCTTAATATAATAAAGTTCCTCCAGAAAAAACCAGCCGCGGTTATTCTCAAACACAACAATCCCTGCGGCGCGGCCTGGGGCGAAACGTTGGCCGAGGCCTATGACAAAGCCAATATGGCCGACCGCATCGCGGCTTTCGGGGGCGCGGCGGTTTTTAACCGGCCCATGGACAAGGCTACGGCCGAACTGGTCAGCGCCAATTATCTGGAAGTAGTGGCTGCCCCGGAATACGAGGCCGGCACCCTGGAAATTCTTAAAAAATCCAAGGACCTGCGCATTATCCGAGTGGACCATTTCGCCCGTTTGCAGCATCTTTTGCACCGCCGTTTCGTGGATTTTAAAAGCTTGATCGACGGCGGCCTTATTGTGCAGCAGTCGCCGCTTTGCGCCATTTTGAAGAAGGAGGATTTCAAACCCGCGGTGGCCGTTCACCAGGGTCGGGAATACCGGCCCAAGCGGGAGCCCAGCGACCGGGAATATGACGACCTTCTCTTCGGCTGGTGGGTGGAGCAGGGGGTTACCTCCAATTCCGTTCTCTTTGTCAAGGACGGGGTCACCATGGGCATCGGCACCGGCGAGCAGGACCGGGTCGGGGTGGCGGAAATCGCGGTTTTTAAGGCCTACACCAAATACGCCGACAAACTCTGTTTCAAGCGGTTCGGCATCCCTTACAAAATCCTGGAGCTGGAAATTCTCCAGCGTAAAAAGGAGCCTTCCGACAAGGTGGAAATCGACAAGGAGACCGAGGATGCCAAAGGCGGGCTCATCGGCGCGGTGATGATCTCCGATGCCTTCTTTCCCTTCCGGGACGGGGTGGATGTGGGCATCCGCCAGGGCATCAGCGCGGTGTGCCATCCGGGCGGCTCCATCCGGGATTACGAAGTAATTGAAGCCTGCAACGAAGCGGACCCGCCTGTGGCCATGGTGTTCACCGGCCAGCGGGCTTTTAAGCATTAAGGTTATGCGGGGAGGGTCTAAGCTGTTCCTTCGCCCTCCCCTTCGCCCCTCCAGCTGCCGGAAACCATTGCCGTCCGTAAGATTCGGAAATTCTTGGATTCAAACCGGCGTGAAATTTTTAATTTGGCATGAAGTATCCTTGCATCCTGCCGGAGAGGCCTTAATGTTATTCCAAAGGAGATGCAGGCAATGAAAAAAGTCAACCTATATGAAGCCAATGATTTCAGCGACGCCTCCTTCAAGCGGCTGCTGGTGCATGATTCCCCATATTTCAAGATTCTCAATTTCAACTTCAGAGCCGGCCAGGAACTGCCGTTGCATTCCCATAATATCGAGGGACAGGTGAGCATGACCATATTGGAGGGGGAGGGCGAGTTTATGGGCAAGGACGCGAACTTGTCCGCCAAAGCCGGTGACGTCCTGGTCTGTGACATCAGCGAGCCGCACGGCCTCAGGGCCAAATCCGATCTCCGGCTTTTGGTCACCATTGCACCGCCTATTTAAAAACGGTTTTCGGTTTTCTGTTTCCGGTTTTGGGTGGAATTTGCTGCTTGGCCGGATTGGACCAGACCTGTCCCTGGCTATTACTTCATCTTTTATAAGGTGGTTTTATGAGCCGAAAAGTAGTGGTTGATGAAGAAACCTGCATCGGCTGCGGCACCTGCGCCGGGTTGTGTCCTGATATATTCGAACTGGACGAATCACTGGGAAAGTCGCGGGTCATCATGCCCGAAGGCGGAGACGAGGAGTGCATCGAGGAGGCTGTCGAATCCTGTCCGGTGTCGGCCATCTCCTGGGAAGATTAGGCTGAATCGGGGAAAGAAAAGAGGTTAAGACTCTTTTATTTAGGGCCGATAATGTTGTTGCCCTTTCTATTTCTCAAGTTCTTTGACTTTTTTTTTCAAGGTCCGTCAAACGTGCTTTCATTTCCTTTTCTTTGTTCCACCTGGCGGTCACGTCCCGCAGGATAGCCGCACTCCCCAAAATCCGGCCCTCATCATCCCTGATAAGCGCCAGGCTGAATTCCAGAGACAGGGGCTCGCCGTTCCGACGCTGACCGGGCACGGCCAGCAGCTCTCCTTCGCCGTATTTGGTGATCCCGGTATCCATAACGCGGCGGTATGCTTCCCAATGCCGCTCCCGCAGCCGTTCCGGAATAATCAGGTTGAGCGACTGGCCTAAAGCTTCTTCTTTCTTAAAACCGAAAACGCGCTCAGCCGCCCTGTTCCAGAGCCGGATGACGTTCACCCGGTCGGCGAAAATAATGGCATCGCCTGCCTCCGCAACTATCCGGCGGCACAGCCATTGCTCATCAGGGACGGCTTTCTCCCAGGATTCCTTTTGTTGCTCGCGGCTTTCCGGGATGGTCACTTGGCCGGCATCCTTTCTTCAATAAGATTTTTCAAAACCACCGCGTTGTTATGTTCCTGGTCCTTGGCCGCGTACACCAGGGTTACCGAGGCAGTTTGAGCCTTTTGGGCCAGGTTATCCAGCAAATCCAGATTTCCCGACTTCTCCAATTCGGAAATGTAACGCTCTCGGAACTCTTCCCAGCGTTTAGGGTCATGATCGAACCACTTGCGCAGTTCATCGGATGGGGCCAGTTCTTTGAGCCAGTCCGTCAGCTTGGCCTGCGCCTTGCTGACCCCCCTGGGCCACAGGCGGTCCACCAGGTACCGCTCGCCGTCTGAAGCTTCAGGCTCTTCGAAAGCTCGTTTGATCTTTATCATTGAGGGTCTCCTGGGAAATTTGCGGTAATTTGTATTAATGTAAAAAATAAGCACTAAGCCACCTTAAACAATGCGTTATCAAGGCCCCATCTACCGCCCGCCCAGCGAAGCCGACAGCCTGCTCATTCAGGCCACGGTGGGGTGCCCCCATAACCGCTGCACCTTCTGCATGGTGTACAAAAACACCAAGTTCAAGGTAAGGCCGACTCAGGAAATTCTGGAAGACCTGGCGGAGGCCCGGCGGCGATTCGGAAACCGCATCCCCACCCTGTTTTTCCCGGCTGGGAATACCATCGCCATGCCCGCCGCGGCCCTGGCGGAAATCTGCCGGTTCAGCCGCGAGCTGTTTCCCCACCTTACGCGCCTCACGGTGTACGGTTCATCCCAGTATATCTGCCGCAAGGGCCTGAAAAACATGCGCCTGCTGGCGGCTGCGGGGCTAACCCGCATCCATGTGGGCGTTGAAAGCGGCGACGACGAAATCCTGCGGCGGGTGCAAAAAGGCGCCACGGCCGAGGAGCATATCAGGGCCGGAGGCATCCTCAAGGAGGCGGGCATCGACATGAGCGCCTACCTGGTGCTGGGCCTGGGAGGCAGGGAGCGCACCGGGAGCCACGCCCGGGAATCGGCCCGGGTGATCAATGAAATTCAGCCTGAGTTTCTCAGGCTCCGGACCTTTGTGCCCAAAATCAACACCCCGCTCCTGGAAGAAGTGCTGGCCGGGCGCTTTGTGATGCTGTCGCCCCATGAAGTCCTGCGGGAAACTCGGGCGCTGCTCGAAGCCATCGAAGCTCGAACTTGCGTGGTGAGCGACCACTATACCAATTACGTCAATGTGGCCGGCAGGCTCCCCGAGGATAAGGAAGCTATGCTGCGCACCATCGACCAGGCCCTGGAACGGGACGAAGCCGGCTTCCGGCCTTTCTTCATCGGCACGCAATAAAGACGGTTTTCGGTTTTCGGTGGAAATAAATCTTAGTTGCGGATCAAAACTGCGACCTGGACCGGACTTTTTGCATCTCAATATTCTTCCTGTTTATCCCCTTTGGCCGTCTCCATATAACCGTTGTATTGTTTGACAAGCTCCAGGTAGCGCACCGGGTCGAAGTCCACCCGCCGGTATTGCTCAAAGACCTGGCCCTTGCTGAGATAGCTATGGATTATTTGCTTTTGCAGCGGCACAAATCCCAGCTCGCCCTTGTAAGTTAGAAAATGGCTCATAAAATTCGGCGTTTTGCCGTCAGGAAGCATTTCTTCAATGGGGTCGTTCTTAAATTCGTGGGCGTGATAAAGGCCCATAAGGTGTCCCAACTCATGAATAAACAAGTTTGCCAGGATGTGCTGGTTAAGGCCCCCGGCCCCCGGCCCTTTGGTGAACACCGCTTCCTCAAACCGCTTGAAGGAAAAATGAATGACCGACAGGGGCAGGTGGGCAAAGGCATACTTATTGCGGCACACCGTCATGAAACTGAGGCGGAAGGGAGGAGGCACCTTGAAGGCCTTGCAGCTCCTGTCCAGCCATTCTTTGTGAGGCAGAGCCTCCACCCGGAAGTGCTCCGTGGGGGCCACCGGGCCGGGACGGGCGGTGCCGGCGGTCCGGATCACATTTACCCCCAGGCGGGCGTAAAATTGCTGCACTTCGGCCCAGGCCGGGGCCAGCATGCCGATGAAACCCTGCATTTCCGGGATCGGCACCGCGTACACCTCGACTATTACGGTCTTGGGGGAATAATCCGCCGGCTTCAGGTCGGCAAGGGTATAGAGCCGGGCCTCCTCATGAGGAGTCAGGCTGTCGGCGTAAACTCCAGACAGCGGCGCCAAGCCTGATATCAGAACCAGTACCACCGCCAAAAATTTATAACGATCAAGAATTTTCGACATCTCTTGCTTGTTTTTTTGAAAAATTCATTTAGTATTAAAAAGTTTGCAAAGGAGTAAGGTCTTATGGCATATATGTGTGAAATTTGCGGCAAACGTCCTGAAGTAGGCAATAATGTCAGTCACGCCAACAACCGGACCAAACGGCGGTGGAAACCCAACTTGCGCCGGGTGCGCGCCGTCCACCAGGGAACGGTACGCTTTGTGCGGGTCTGCACCCGATGCCTCCGTTCGGGTTATGTAGTCAAACCGTCATAACGGTCCATCAGGACTCCCTGCTGTTTCTTTTCAGGATGTCACCCGCCGGACAGAAATCACTTCTTTTAGACGCTTGATCGCGGCAAATACCCGGTCCAGGTGCTGCTGATCCGCCACCTGGATGGTGAAATTGGCGATGCCGCGGCGGTCGGCGGTGGTCTCCACCGAGGCCCGGGTCACGTTGACATCCGCCATTTTCAGCGCTGAAGTAATGTCCGCCAGCATCCCCGGCTTATCGAGGCTCACCACCTGGATGTTGGCCGGGTAGAGCTGGCTCTGATTGCCGTCCCATTCCGCCGGAATTTGCCGGAATGATTCCGTCCGGGCCAGATACGGGCAGTCGGCCCGGTGGATGGTCACCCCTTTGCCTCTGGTGATGTAGCCCACGATGTTGTCGCCGGGGATGGGCTGGCAGCAGTTCGCCAGGCGGGTCAACAGATCCTGGAGGCCTTTGATGCGGATCGGCCCCAACTCTTTTTCCGGGATAACTTCCGGCTCCGGAGGCGGAGCTTCCTCTTCCACAGCGGGTGAAACAATCTTTTGCAGCCGTCCCGCCACCTGCCCGGCGGAGTACTTGCCATGCCCCACGGCTTCGAACAAATCGTCCAGGCGGACCAGAGAAAGGTCCTGGGCCACTTTTTTCAGCTCTTCCCCTTCTTTTAAATACTTCTGAAGCCCGTGCTTGCGCAGTTCCCGCTCCAGGAGCTCCCGTCCCAAAGCGATGCTCTGCTCCCGTTCCGAGGCTTTCAGCCATTGCCGGATTTTCGACCTGGCTTTGGTGGTTTTGACAAATTTCAGCCAATCCCGGTTGGGATGCTGGTGGGGGGAGGTCAGGATTTCCACCGTGTCGCCGTTTTGCAGTTCGTACCTTAAAGGGACCATGCGGCCGTTGACTTTGGCGCCGGTGCAGGTGTTGCCCACTTCCGTGTGGATGGCGTAAGCAAAATCCACCGGGGTGGAGCCCCGGGGCAGTTCCTTGACCTCTCCCTGCGGCGTGAAAACGTAGACCTCCTCAGGATAAAGCTCCAGGCGCACGCCTTCCAGGAGCTCCTCCGGGCTCTTAAGTTCCCGTTGCAGGTCCACCATTTGCCGCAGCCAGGCAAACCGCTGCGCCTCCTTTTCCCGATAGGCCCGCTTTTCCTTGTAAGTCCAGTGAGCCGCAATGCCCTCCTCTGATACCCGGTGCATTTCGTAAGTTCGGATCTGGACCTCCAGCCGTTCGCCGTACGCCCCGATCACCGTGGTGTGGATGGACTGGTAGAGGTTGGCCTTGGGCATGCCGATGTAATCTTTGAGGCGGCCGGGGACCGGCCGGAAATAATGATGGATCACCCCCAGGGCCTCATAACATTCGGCCACGGTATTGACGATGATGCGAAACGCCAGCAGGTCGTAAAGCTCATCCAGGGTGATCTGCTGGGCCTGCAATTTCCGGTAGATGCTGTACAAGTGTTTCAGGCGGCCGCTCACTTCGCCGCTTAAACCGTGCTCCTTCAATTTTTCTTGCAGAAGTTGGCAGACTTCATTAATGTACTTTTCCCGCTCGCCTTTTTTCCGGGCCAAACCTTCTTGTATCTGCTGGTAGGCTTCAGGTTCCAAATAGAAAAAGGCCAGGTCTTCCAATTCGGCCTTTATGCGGAACATCCCCAGACGTCCGGCCAGCGGGGCGTAAATATCCAGGGTCTCCTGAGCGATGCGCTTCTGCTTGGCGGGTTCCATGTAGCCCAGGGTGCGCATGTTGTGCACCCGGTCGGCCAGCTTCACCAGCAGCACCCTGATGTCGTGGGACATGGACAGGACCATCTTGCGGAGGTATTCCGCCTGCTGGGTGAGGTGGTCCCCGAAGCTGAGCTGGCCGATCTTGGTGATGCCGTTGACGATATCGGTGACCTCTTCCCCGAAATATTCGTCCAGTTCGTCCAGGGAAGTGTCGGTATCTTCTACCGTGTCATGCAACAGACCGCAGGTGACGGTGACGGGACCCAGGCCCATCTGGGCCAGGATATAGGCCACTTCCAGGGGGTGGGAAAGGTAAGGCTCGCCGCTCAGGCGCGTCTGGCCCTCATGGGCCCGGGCCGAGAAAATATAGGCTTTCTTAATTAAAGAGATATCCGCCTCCGGATGATGCCGCAGCACCTCCTCCTCGATATCCTGGAGGCGGATGAGTCTAACCATGGAGTTCCGAGTAAATGTTGTCTTTCAAATAATCCAGCAGCTTGTCCAGGTCTACCAGGGCGATTTGTCGGGAACGCCGGTGCCGTACCTCGGCTTTGCCCTGGGCCAAAGTTTTGGGGCCGATAACCACCCGCAACGGCAGGCCGATGAGGTCAAAATCCTTAAACTTGACCCCCGGGCGCTCGTCTCGGTCGTCCAGGAGAACCTCGACTCCCGCGTTTTTCAGGTCTTCGTACAAGCTCAAGGCCGCCTCCCAGGTGGCTTCATCACTGATGCTGATGGGGACCACGCCCACCTGGAAGGGAGCCAGGGCCATAGGCCAAATAATGCCTTCCTCATCATGCCCCTGTTCGATGGCCGCGGCCACGATACGGGAGACGCCGATGCCGTAACAGCCCATGAACATGAAAACTTCCTGACCATCGGCGTCCAGGAAGGTGGCCTTCAGGGCTTCCGAATACTTGAGGCCCAGCTTGAATATATGGCCTACCTCGATGCCCCGCAGTATGGTTAACTTTGCCCCGCAGCGCGGACAAGGGTCCTGGGAGGTAACGGTTCTAAGATCCGCCACCTGGGTGATGGTGAAATCCCGCTGGGGATTGACGTTCACCAGATGAAAATCCTTGCGGTTGGCCCCGCTGACAAAGGCTCCCAAGGCAGCTACGGCATGGTCGGCATAAATGGGCAGCTTTAGCCCCACCGGCCCGCTGAAACCCACCTCAGCGCCGGTGAGTTCTTCCACCCTGGAGGGTCCGGCCAACGAGATGTCGGTCACCCTCAAAAGATTTTTCACTTTGACTTCGTTGACTTCGTGATCGCCCCGGATAAGGACCGCCACCGGACCCCGGTCCGTTTCATAAATAAGGGTCTTGACGATATCTTGAGGTGAAACCTTTAAAAATGCCGCGACCTCATCAATGGTGCGCACCTCCGGAGTGTGCACCTCTTCGGGCGCGCTGCCGACCGGCGCGGGCATCGGGTTCGGCCGGGACGGCAAGGCCTCGGCTTTCTCCAAGTTAGCCCCATACGCGCACGCGGTGCACGAGGCCAAAAGATCCTCCCCGGTATCCGCCAGCACCATGAACTCGTGGGAGAAGCTTCCGCCGATGGGACCGGTGTCAGCCTCCACAATCTTGAATTCCAGACCGCAGCGGCTGAAAATGCGGTGGTAAGTCTGATACATGGTTTCGTATGTAGCCTCGGCCCCGGCTTCGTCCACGTCAAAGCTGTAGGCGTCTTTCATGATGAACTCCCGGCCCCGGATCAGCCCGAAGCGGGGGCGGATTTCATCCCGGAATTTCACCTGAATCTGGTAAAGGTTTAGGGGAAGCTGCCGGTAGGAGTGCACCTCCCGGCGCACCAGATCGGTGATCACCTCCTCATGCGTGGGGCCGAAGCAAAATTCCCGGGAGTGCCTGTCTTTCAAACGCAGCAACTCTTTGCCATAAACATGCCAGCGGCCCGACTCCTCCCAGAGCTCCGCGGGCTGCACCGCGGGCAGCAGGACCTCCTGGGCCCCGGCCCGGTTCATCTCTTCCCGTACGATACCTTCAACTTTTCTGAGTACCCTCAATCCCAAAGGCAAATAGTTATAAATACCGGAAGCCAACTTGCGGATCATCCCGGCCCTGAGCAGCAATCGATGGGATACCGCCTCGGCTTCAGCAGGATTTTCTTTCAGAGTGGGAATGAGTAGCCGGGAAAAAAGCATAACTTCTCCTGATTGACAATTTTATCATTATCTTACGCCAGCTGCCATAAACGCCTCAACTCTATTTCTTGGGCCGCGGCGGAAAGCGGCAAATTGTTTTTTAAAAGAAATGCAGCGCCGCAGCCTTCGTCGGCGACAGCCTCACCGGGGGCGGCTGCCGCTAATTTCGCACGTTTTATTAAAGCCTTACTCGGGGCCGAACAGGGGCACCAGCGCAAAGCGCCTGACATCCACCAAGCCGAAATCCGTGAGTTTCAAGTCCGGGATCACCGGGAGGGCCAGAAAAGAAAGGGCCATGAAGGGGTCTTCCACAGTGCCGCCCAAGGAGCGGGCCGCGGCCTTGACGCGGCTGTAAGCGCCCGCGACTTCCTCAAGGGAGGCGGTACTCATAAGACCGGCGATGGGCAGCGGCAGATCGGCCAGCACCTGTCCTCCGGCCACTACGGCCAAGCCGCCCTGGAGGCGGGCCACATGCTCGGCGGCAACCAGCATGTCGCTTTCAGCCGCGCCCACCACCACCAGGTTGTGGGAATCGTGAGCCACAGAGGAGGCCAAGGCCCCGCGCTGCAAGCCGAAGCCCTGAACCAAGCCCAGACCCAGATTGCCGCTGGCCCGGTGGCGCTCTATAACCGCCAGTTTCAGGAGGTCTCGCGCCGGGTCCGCGGCCAGGCGGCCGTCCTTAACCGGCGGGGGCATAAGCCGCATTTCCGTAAGCAGCTGGTCAGGAATCAGGCAGATAACCTTAACGGTGTCACTTTCGACCGCAGGAGAAAAAGCTTCCGCGCTCAGGGCCTTCAGATGAAATGAGGGCGGCGGCGCGGGATGGGAAGGAAATTCCACTTCCGGAAGCAGCCTCCCGTTGTCCACCAGCATTCTGCCTTGCTTGAAAACCTTATCGATTCGGAACTCCTTAATATCCTGGACTATCACCAGGTCGGCGGCAAGTCCCGGCGCCACTGCGCCCCGATCCCGCAAGCGAAAATACTCGGCCGGATTCAAGGTGACCAGGGTGATGGCCTGAACCGGGTCGAGGCCCGTCGCCAGGGCCATTTTGATGAGGTGATCGAGGTGGCCCTTCTTCAGGATGTCTTCAGGGTGATTGTCATCGGTTACGAGCATGGTGCGGCGCAAGGCCGGCGCGGGCACGGCCGGGAGCAGGTCCGCCAGATTTTTCGCCAGGCTCCCCTCGCGGATCATAAGGTAAAAACCCCGCCTGAGCTTCTCCAGGGCTTCCGCAGAGTCGGTGCATTCGTGGTCCGAGCCGATGCCCGTCAGGCGATAAGCATTGAGGCTTTTTCCTGAAAGCAGAGGCGCATGGCCGTCCACCGGCCCCTGGGGAAAGAGCGCCAGCTTTTCCAGGAGTTCCCGGCTGCCGGAGACAACTCCAGGAAAATTCATCACTTCGGCCAAGCCCAGCACCCTATGATGGCCGCGATAAGGGGCCAGGTCCCCGGCTTCAAGACGTGCCCCCGCGGTCTCCAGGGGTGAGGCCGGGACACAGGAAGGCAGCATAAAAAATATATCCAAAGGCAGGTCCTGGCTGGCGGCCAACAGGAAATCCAGGCCCGCGGTTCCCAAAACATTGGCAATTTCGTGGGGGTCAACCACAATAGTGGTGGTCCCCAGGGGCAACAGGGCCCGGGCCAGTTCGCAAGGCGCGAGCATGCTGCTTTCCAGATGGAGGTGGCCGTCAATGAAACCGGGCAGAATACAGCCCTGGACTTCCAAGCGGGGGCCGGCATAATCGCCCAAACCGACGATGATGCCGTCAAACAGGGCGACATCCTGTCCCAGCCACTCGCCGGTATAGACGTTGGCAATCCTTCCTCCGGACAGCACCAAGTCGGCTGCCAATTCCCCTCGCGCGGCCCGGAGCCGGCGTTCCATTTTTTCCGACGGGAGCGGCACGTTTGATCCAGGCGATTTGATAAAGAAGGTGGTAAATGCCCGAAGTTTAGCTTAAAGCAGACATTGACGCAAACAGGTAATGGCGGGTATGCGGCAAGGGCGCCTTTTCGGGTCTGTTCCTATTTAATAAGAATTCTGGATAAATCCAGAGCCACTTTTACTTCGGAAGGCTGAAGTCCGAGCCGGA
This sequence comes from Deltaproteobacteria bacterium, assembly GCA_030018495.1. Lineage (GTDB taxonomy): Bacteria > Desulfobacterota > Desulfobaccia > Desulfobaccales > 0-14-0-80-60-11 > DTHB01. The sequence continues at coordinate 139,015 of JASEFS010000003.1, forward strand.
GGGCGATCGCGTCCGGAGACAAGCCGCGGCCGGCAAGTTCCTCAACCTGAGCGCGCAAAGATTTGCCACCCTCGCTTGTCGTGGCTATGCTTGCTGAGTTCATCTGGGAATTTTCTTTAGACGATTCAAGGTGAGGGCATTCTGTTTTGTGATCCGGCAATTGCTCCAGCCGATCCTGAAGGCGCTGCTCCAGATTTTCCACTTTTTGAGTGAGAGCGGCGAATTCTTCGGCAGTTAACCCGGCAGGATGTATGGTATGGAACACTTGGCCCAGGGATCTTATCCTGCATAGGAAGAACATCAACAGGATAAATAATCCAACATCGAGGCCTAATTGCATAAAGACCCAGTATTCTAGATTTTTCAAGGGGTGATCCTCCTCACACCAGGATGTCGATGAGATTAGCTTCCTTGTCCTCTTCTGCTTCGGTCCGCTCTTTAGAGGCCGCACCCGCTTTTTTCTTGGCCTGATATCCGGGATGTTCCTCCTGGGGTTCCCTCTCCTGGGGTTTTTGGGTGATCACGGTTTTCTCCAGGATAGGGGGCGGAATTTTGGCCGGGTCGATAGAGTCCATTTGGCTCCCCCTTTCCTTTAGAACAAGAGAAAGCTCCGACTCAGGTGCACCGAAGAAATCACCGGAATTCCCAGAGCTTTATTCATGGCCGCCTTGACTTTGGCCGGTAGGCAATCCTGATCGGATTCCGAGGCAAGGATATCAAAGAGCATACTCCTTTGTTCAGGATGACCGGCATAGATGGATAATTTTTGCGAATGATCAAGCATAAAGGTCATAATCACGCGTTCAATCCAGACTTTTTCTCCTTGTTCCTGAATCAGATAAAAAGGCTCCAGAGTCACAATTTGGCGAACTGCCACAGGGTCGCGGAAATCGTGTTGCGGGGCCCCCACGGGCTTCCAGGAAAGGGCAAAAGCCGGACTCCCGGCGAGACACAAACTGCCCGCAGCAAGGAGAAGCATTGCCGATAAAAAATGCAGCCACCGGTCTTTAATCACAGTTTTGTCCTCCTGCCCTCCCCAGGTTTTAAGAACCAACCATTTGGAAATATTCGCGGAGCTTGCCGCGCAGGCGCAGCATGGCCTGGGTGTGCAATTGAGAGATGCGGGATTCGGTGTAGCCCATGATTTCGCCGATCTCTTTCATGGTCAGCTCCTCATAATAATATAATGAAACCAATAACTTTTCCTTGTCGGGCAAGGCATCGATGGCACGCACCATGACATCCTGCAACTCTGAGAAATGTAGGGCCAAAAATGGGTCCCGGGCTGATTCGTCCTGAAGCACTTCGGAAAGTTCTGCGTCAAAAAAATCAGGGTTGCTGCGGGTAGGCCTCCACATGCCTTCCAGCTCAACCAGGGACACTGATTTGGTTTCATCCAGGAGTTGATAGAATTCCTCCAGTTCCAACCCCAGGGCCTGACAAATTTCTTCAGGTTCGGCAGGCCGCCCTAAATGGCGCTCCAGTTCAGCGTAGGCCTTTTCCAGGAGATGGGACTTTTTTCTGACTGAGCGGGGAATCCAATCCAGGCTGCGCAGTTCGTCCAGGATGGCCCCCTTCACCCGGAACTCGGCGTAGGTTTTAAAGCTGATATTCTTGCTGGGATCGAACTTGTGGATGGCGTCAATCAAGCCGATGATGCCGGAACTGATCAAATCGTCCAAGGATATGTGGGAAGGCAGCCGGAGCGCCAACCGGCTGGCGATATATTTGATCAAAGGTGCGTACTGTACGATCATCTGCTCCTGCCAGGCCAGATCCACTTGCTCCGGCCACTGCTCGGGGGAGGCGCCGGAATGGAGTTGAGCTAGTTGTTGTTTCTTCATGTCATTTCCTCAACCTTAAGGTGGTGGTGAAACAAGCGGCGCCAGAAAAATTTTACGGTACTGCCGAATTCAGGCGGCGGGGGCGTTTTCCACAAGTCTCGGGCCAACTGGGTGAAGGAGCGGCTGGCCAGGGATTTAGGGAACAGGGCCAGAACGGGTTGTTGTTTCAATACTGCTTTGGCAATGCTTTCGTCATGGGGGATAGCACCCAGGTACTCCAGGGAGATCTCCCTTCCCAAGAACTTTTCGGTAACACGCAGCAGGGCGCGGTAAACCAGGTCTCCGTCTTGAGGCCGGCTTAAGCCATTCACCAAAAGCTTAAAGCGCTTTTCCCCATATTTCGTTACCAGAATTTTTATGAGAGCATAGGCATCAGTTATGGAGGTGGGCTCGTTGTTGGCAACCACGATGCGCTCCACCGCGGCGATGGTGAAAAAAAGGACATTGCGGGAAATGCCGGCACCGGTGTCGATGAGCACTACATCAAGATTTTCAGAATAATGATCAAGTTCGTTCAGCAGAAACAGGCGCTGGTGGTCGTCCAGTTCGGCGAGCTCCGGAATACCTGAAGAAGCTGGGAGAATTTTCAATCCCTCCGGACCTTCGACCATCACCTCTGAAAGGGTTTTCTGGAGGGACAAAAGATCTTTGATGGTGAACTTCGGCGTCAGCCCTAAAAGAATGTCCAAATTGGCCAAGCCCAGGTCCGCGTCAATCAATAAGACCTTCAGCCCTTGGCGGGCCCAGGCCAGCCCCAGGTTGGCCACCACGTTGGACTTGCCCACTCCGCCTTTGCCTGAAGTCACCGCGATGACCCGCAGCAATTTGGCCCGGGCCGCCTCAAAAAAGAGGGGCTTCTGAGGCATTTCATCCCATCTGTTAAGCACCGATGGCCGGTTCATATCCATCCTTAGTATCGGCAGTGCCAATTAAGTTTTCTAAAGGGTTTGTCAGGAGAAGATCAGCTATACGTTGACGCGTAGCCGGTTCTATGTCTTCCGGCACCCGTTGGCCGGTGGTCAAGTAAGCCACCGGTATGTTTCGGTGATATAACTGGTTGAATACAGAAGAAAAGTTTCGGGTCTCATCCACCTTGGTGATAACGGCGAAATAAAGCGGCACAGAATTGAAGCCCTTTACGGCCGCCGCCAGATTGGCTTCGCTGCACATGCTGCTCAGCACCAGGCAGCGTTGCAGTTGCGGCATCCCGGTGAACAAGTTGCCCCAGTTCAACTGAAAATCCGGCGAGGCAGGATTCTGCCCCGGGGTGTCGATCAGGACAATCTCCCGATCCTGCCACCGGCTGATGATTTGCTGCAACTTTTGCCGGCTGTTGACAGCCGCAAAGGGAGCTTCAATAAATTTTGCATAAACAGACAATTGCTCATAAGCTCCCGGCCGGCTGGCATCCATGGAGATCAACCCCACCCTTTTCTTTAAGGTCAAAGTAAAATGCACCGCCAGCTTGGCGATGGTAGTGGTTTTGCCAACTCCGGTAGGACCTTGGAAAGTCCAGAAACACGGTTGCGATGAATCGTGCCAGGGATCAACCACCTTGAGGCCCGCTGTGAGAAGAGGCAAGACAGCGTCTCTGGTCGCCTGAAGCGGCCTATCGGTTTCTGTCAACAGGGTCTGCACTTGGGACAACCAGTTTTGCAGGATCTGACGCGTCACCCCTTTCTTTAGCAATTCCTGATATAGAGCAAGCACTTCTTGATGGGCCGACAACCAGACGGGAGGACTTTGTTCCTGCAGCCAAAAGGCAAACAGCTCTTTCAATTCCCGAAGGTCGTTCTGCATCTGATGAAGGAAATTCATCTGCGGCGCGTTCGGAAAAGTTTTTGAGGAAAAATGTTCGGTACCGGCCAGAGTTTTATTGTCTATCGCCGCCTTGACTTCCACCCCAAGGCGGGACAGGCGATTTTGCGGGCCAAATGTGCGACGGGAGCGGGTGGAGAGGATCACGGCCTCCGGCCCCAAATCCTTTTTCACTTGGGCCAGGGCCTCGTTCAAACTTGACGCTATATAGGTTTTAGGCTGCATGGCCAAACCCCACTACCCCCAATGACTGGATCTTGGCGTCAGTAACCAGTTCATGATGCGACAGCACCGTCAAGGCAGGAAGATGCCGCTCCACCAGGCGTTGCAGATGCCGGCGCACCCCCGGAGAACAAACGACCACAGGGGGAGTGTTCGGCGATGCTGACGTTTCTATGGTTTTTTCCAAAGCCTTGATAATCTTATGGGCATTCTCAGGCGCCAGGACCAGATAGGAGCCGAAGTCTGTTTTTTGCAGATTGTCTTTGATAAGATCCTCAATTACCGGGTCCAGCGTGTAAATCATGATCTTGTGGTCTTGGGTTTCCAGGGGTTTGGTCAAGGCCCGGCCCAGGCGCTGCCGCACGTATTCCGTAAGGAGGTCGGGGTCCTTGGAAAAAGCGCCGTAATCCGCCAGGGCTTCCATAATAGTGAGCAAATCCCGGATGGACACCCGCTCCCGCACCAAATTCTGCAAAACCTTCTGAATGGCACCCAAAGGGAGAAGAGCCGGCACCAATTCATCCACTACTTTTGGATGGGTCTTGGCGAGGCGGTCAAGCAGGGTCTGCACTTCCTGACGTCCCAAAAGGGTATCGCAATGCGATCGGATGATTTCGGACAGGTGAGTGGCGATAACGCTGGCCGGGTTTACCACCGTATAGCCCTGATGTTGGGCCTCTTCCCGGCGGGAGGCCGGAATCCACAGGGCCGGCAGGTTGAAAGTGGGTTCCCGGGTGGGAATGCCCTCGATTTGGCGCAGGGGCTCCCCCGGATGGAGGGCCAGATGATACCCCACCATGAGCTCGCCCCGGGCCACCTCCACGCCTTTGACCAAAACCGCGTAGCCGCCGGGCTTTAATTGCAAGTTGTCGCGGATATGGATGGGAGGGACCACCACCCCCATTTCCCGGGCGAACTGGCGCCGCAGGGCCCGCACCCGCTCCAGGAGCTCCCCGTCCTGCTCTTCGTCCACCAGGGGAATGAGGCCGTATCCCACCTCCAGTTCCAAGATGTCGAGAGCGGGCAGGGCCTCCAGAGGGTCGGCTTCGGCTGGCCGGGGCCGCTTTTCCTGAGACTTGGCCTGCGCCGCGGCGGTTTTCCCATGATTTCTCCAGGCCAGGTAGGAAAGACCGCCGGTGAGGACGGCAAGGAATAGAAAGGGAAGGTGGGGCAGACCCGGCACCAGCCCCACCAGAAAGATAATGCCGGCAGCCACACTCATGGCTTGGGGCTTTAAGGCGAATTGGGCGGCGTATTCTTCTCCAATGCTGGCCTCAGAGGCCGCCTTGCTCACCACCAAGCCCGCCGCGGTGGAGATGAACAGCGCGGGTATTTGATTGACCAGCCCCTCGCCGATGGTGAGAAGGGTGAAGGTGTGGGAAGCATCAGCCAGGCTCATGCCGTGCTGGGCCACGCCGATGATGAGGCCGCCGATGATATTGATGGCCATGATGAGCAGGCCGGCTATGGCTTCGCCGCGGACGAACTTGGAGGCCCCGTCCATGGCGCCGTAAAATTCCCCTTCCCGGGCCAGGCCGGCGCGGCGCCGGCGGGCCTCGTGCTCGTCGATATAGCCCGCATTCAATTCGGCATCGATGCTCATCTGCTTGCCGGGCATGGCATCCAGGGTGAAGCGGGCCGCCACTTCCGCAATGCGGGTGGAGCCTTTGACGATGACGATAAAGTTGATGACCACTAAAATAATGAAGATGATGCCGCCCACCACATAGTTGCCGCCCACCACAAAACTGCCGAAGGAGCGGATGACCGTGCCGGCCGCTTCCAGGCCTTCCCAGCCGTGCAACAGGATCAGGCGGGTGGAGGCCACATTCAAAGACAGGCGGAACAGCGTGGCCACCAGCAGAAGGGAAGGGAAAATAAAAAATTCGATGGGTTTGATGGTATAGAGCGACAGCAGCAGAACCATCAATGAGAAGGTGAGGTTAAAGCTTAAAAAAAGGTCCAGGACCAGGCGGGGCAGGGGAAACACCATAACCAACAGAGTGAGGATCACTCCCAGGGCGACAAACAATTCGCCCTTGTGGACCCCGAGACCGCGGAACAGGGAGATGCCGGTGGCCGACGCGGCGCTGTTCATCGGCCTCCTCCTGCCTGAGCCTTAAGACCGTAGATATAAGCCAGAACTTCGGCCACGGCGCGGTAAAGAGATATGGGAATCTCGTTGCCCACTTCCACCATACGGTATAAAGCACGGGCCAGCATCTGGTTTTCCACCCGGGGCACGCCGGCCTCCTGGGCCAGGGCAATGATTTTCAAGGCGATGAAGCCCTGACCTTTGGCCACCACCCGGGGAGCAAGCATGACCGTACTGTCGTATTTCAGGGCCACCGCGACATGGGTGGGATTGGTAATGACCACATCGGCGGCGGGGACTTCGGTAAGCATGCGTTTGGTGGCCATTTGCCGCATCAGGCTGCGGATGCGGGCCTTGACGCGGGCGTCGCCCTCGGCCTGGCGCATTTCGTCCTTTACTTCCTGTTTGGTCATGCGCAAACTTTTTTCATGCCGGTAGCGCTGATAGAAATAGTCCAGGAGCCCGAGCAGCAGCAGGGCCGCGACTATCCGGCCGGAAACCTGCAAGGTGCTGGATTTGAGGTAAGCCGTCACCTGGCCGGTGTCCTGGTGCAGCAAAGGCAGAAGCTCGGGGAGTTGTCCGGCCAGGGAGAAGTAAGCCACGACAGCGACGAGTGTGACTTTAGACAGGGATTTCGCCAGTTCCACCAGGGAGTTTCCGGAAAACAGACGCTTCAACCCGGCGAAGAGCTGTATGCGGCTCAGATCCGGGGTGATGCGCTGCATGGAGAAAATCCACCCTCCCTGAATATAGTTGGCCAATATGGAGGCCAGGAGCAGACCTGCCAATACGGGCGCCAGGAGCATGGCCAGCAAGCCGGCGAAATTCACCAGGAGAAGCTGGAGACTGCTGACATTAAAAGATTGGGGGCGCAGGCTCGCGAGGCAGGTTTTAATCATAGAGGCGCTTCGGAGTGCCATCCAGGGCCCCCACCAGGCGATGAGAAAAAGACCGGTGAGGAGCACCAAACCGGCATTAAGATCCCGGCTCCGGGCGATCCGGCCCTTTTCCCGCGCGTCCGTGCGCCTTTTGGGAGTGGGTTGTTCAGTGCGGTCCTGGTAGGCTTCATCTGCCATGCGCTATCCCTTCCAGGCCTGGAGAGCCTGATGCAGAGGAGCTTTCAACGCGGTGAAGTGATCAATCAGGGCCGGTCCCAGCACGGTGAGGGTGAAAGAGAGGAAAAGCAGCCCCAAGCCGATGGTAAGGGGGAAGCTTACAATCATTATCTGGATCTGGGGAACGGCCCGAGCCACCAGGCCCAGGGCAATCTGGGCCAGAAAAAGGGCGGCCAAAACCGGCGCGGCCAGCATGACCGTCATCTGGTACATCAGGGACCCGAACTTGGGCAGAGAGAGAAAAAAATTGACCGGCCAGGCAAGCGGACTTCCTGCCGGGACCTCCTGAAAACTCAGAACCAGGAGGCGCAGCAAAAAATGATGCCCGTCGATCGCGAGGAAGACCAGGATGGCCAGAAAAAGGAAAAGGTCGCCGATTACGGCGCTTTGACCGCCGCTTTGCGGGTCGATCAAGGTGACCATGCCAAACCCCATTTGGACGGAGAGGAGATTTCCGGCCATCTGGGCCCCCGTCAAAAAGAAGCGCACCAGCAGGCCGAGGCTGAGGCCCAGGAGGAATTCCTGGAGCACCAGGCCCGCCAAGGCCGGCCAGGAGTTGGGCATGGCCGGCAGAGAAGGAGCAACCATAGGGGTTAGGGCCAGGGAAACGGCCAACAAGGAAAAGACCCGCACCTGGACGGGAATAAAGCGGCTGTCCCAGACGGGACAAAAAATCAGGAGGCAGGTTGTCCTGAGCGCCACCCGTAAAAAGTCATGCCATTGCCCCAGCAGCCAGTCCATCGCGCCTTCACCGGATATAATGCGGGATATTCCTAACGACCTCAAAAAAGAAGCCGGTAAGGTTATTCATGATCCAGGGCAGCAACAGCAGGAGGCCCACAAAGATGCTGACAATTTTGGGGACGAAGGTCAGGGTCATTTCCTGGATCTGAGTGGCCGCCTGCAAAAGGCTGACGAGCACGCCCACCAAAAGGCCGATGCCGAGAAGCGGCAGAGAAACCATCAGGGTCACCTTAATGGCGTACCGGGCAATCTCGATGACTGCTTCAGGGGACATGAGTAGTTCTCCGCTTTCATTGAAAGCTTTTCACCAAAGAGCCCACCACCAGATTCCAGCCGTCCGCCAGCACAAAGAGCAAGATTTTGAACACCAGGGAAATCATGACCGGGGGCAGCATCATCATGCCCATGGACAACAGCACCGAAGCCACCACCATGTCGATGATCAGAAACGGCAGGTAAAGGAGGAAGCCGATCTCAAACGCGGTCCGCAGTTCGCTGATCATAAAGGCCGGAATTATTGAGGAAATAGGCACATCGCCGGCGTTTTGGGGCCGCGGCGCCTGAGAGATGGAGACAAACAAGGCCAGGTCTTTTTCCCGGGTCTGCTTGAGCATAAAGGCTCGCAAAGGTTCAATCCCCCGCTTTAAGGCTTCCGGCCCGGCCATCTTCTGTTCGACATACGGCTGCACTGCGGAGATTTGGATCTCCTGCCAGACCGGGGCCATAATGAACAGGGTAAGGAAGAGGGCCAGGGCGATGAGAACCTGGTTGGGGGGCATTTGCTGGGTCCCCAGGGCGTGGCGCAGAAACGAGAACACCACCACCAGTCTCGTGAAGGAGGTGACCATGATTATCAGGGCCGGGGCCAGGGAAAGCGCGGTCAGGAATAAAAGAATCTGGAGGGAAAGGCTCAAGCGTTCGGGGCCGAGAAGCTGATCAAAGTTCCAGGCGGATGCCGCAACCGCGGGCGTAACCCAGAGAAGCAATAATCCGGTGGTCTTGATAATGATCTTCTTCATGGTGTTTGATCAACCAGGGACCCTGTGAACGGGGCCGCTAAGACTTCCTCCTGGCGCCCCGCCTGGTTGGGCAGCGCGGTGAGCAGAGTGAGACGTTCCCCGGCATTTCCCACGAGAAATCTGGTTGAGCCCACGGCCACCAAATGGAGAGAGGCTTTGGGCGTCAAGTAATGAGTCTCCAGGATGCGGATCATGGGCTGGCTCCGCAAGCGGCCGACCCGGCACCTTTTCAGGAGATGGACGCCGAGCAAGAGAATCCCCACCAACCCGGTCAGCGCGGCCAGCATTTTGAGGCATTGCTGCCAAAAAGGAACTTCGATGGCTGGGAAAGCTGGCATATGGGCCTCAGGCCAGTTGCTTGATGCGCTCCAGAGGGCTGATGATGTCGGTGAGGCGAATACCGAATTTTTCGTTCACCACCACCACTTCCCCTCGGGCGATTAACTTTTGATTGACCAGGATTTCCAGGGGTTCGCCGGCCAATTTGTTCAATTCAATCACCGAGCCCTGGCCCAGTTGGAGGAGGTCGTGGATGATCATGCGGGTGCGTCCCAATTCCGCAGTGATTTCCAATGGGATATCCAACAGCAGGTTAAGATTGGGGAGGGCTTCTTCCCCCCTTTCCTCCTGGCCCCGAGCTTTGGGCGCCGCCAGCGCGTTTTCTTTAGACGCTTCCTTGGAACCGGCTGGCTCCTCCAGCGTCTTGTCCCAGTCAAAGTTCATCTCAGGGGTTGCTTCCGAATCAGTAGCCATTAAAGCGTCCTCCAGCCGGTTTACTCAAGGTTGCGGGTACAACAGCTTTTGCACCTGGACGGCCTTGGCCTGGTGAAACTGACCGGCAAAGCCGGTGAATTTGGGAATCCCTTCCACGCGGCCAATCAGGGGTTCCGCCACTTTCTTGTCAAAGACGATGACATCCCCCGCGGCCAGAGTCAGCACCTCGCGGGCGGTCATCGTGGTAGAGGCCAGTTCCACCACAACACTTACGGGCATGTCCTGGATCTGCTCCTGAATGCGGGAAGTCCAACGCCGGTCCATTTCAAGCTGTTCGCTTTGGAAGCCCGAATAGAGTTTGCCTTTGATGGGTTCAATGGTGGCGTAGGGAAGGCACAGCGAGATAAAGCCTTCCACCTGGTCCATTTCCACCTGAAATTTGCTGATCACCATGATGTCATTGGGAGTGGCGATGCCCACGAACATGGGGTTGATCTCCACCCGCACCATGTGCATTTTCACGAGGTGAACCGGAGCCCAGGCCTTTTCCAGGTCCTGAAAAGCCATGAGCACGACCTTTTGAATCAAACGGCGCTCGATGCTGGTGAAATCTCGTCCCTCGATTTTGAAGCGGTTCCGGGAGTTGCCCCCCAGAAAGCATTCCACCAGCGCGAAGACCAGTTTGCTGTCCACCACCAGGAGGCACTGGCCCCGCAGCGGCTCCATCTTATAAATGTGGAAACTGCTGGGCAGGGGCAGGGAGCGGAGAAATTCGCCGAACTTCATCATCTGCACAAAATTGGTCTGCATGTCCACGGTGCGGCGCAGGATCATGGACAGGGAGATGCGGAAGGCCCGGGCGAAATGTTCGTTGATGACCTCCAGAGTGGGCATGCGCCCCCGGATGATGCGCTCCTGGGAGGTAAAATCATACGGGATGACGCCGTCAACCGGCAGCCGCTGCTCGGCGTCGACTTCGATATCGCCGTCGACCAGCCCTTTGAGGAGGGCGTCCACCTCTTCCTGGGACAGAACCTTGGTCACTAAAAAGAGCTCCTATTGCGCGACGAATTCGGTGAAATAAACGCCTTTCACGTGCTCACCGCCGGGAACTGCGGCCAGTTTGCGCATGATGTCCTGCTTTAACTGATGTTTGCCTTCCACCGATCCGATTTCGGCAAAGGTTTTGCTGCTCAAAAGCAAAATCAACGCGTCCCGGATAGGGGGAAGAAATTTTTCCAGCTCCTTGACGGCATTTTCCTGGTCAATGTCCAGTTCAACTTTGATTTTGAGGTAGCGCCGGATTTCCTGGTCCGCCAGGTTGACCAAAAAGGGCTCCAGGGGCATGATGGCCTTGACCTCGTAAGGTCTGGCCGCGGCTTTGGCCGGCGTCTCGGTAGGATCATCAGTAAGCATCAGGTAGGCCAGGCCGCCGCCTACGGTGAGGAAAAGGGTGAGACCAGCCAGAAGCAGAATCTTTTTAAATTTTCGAGGCTTGGAAATCGAAGCGTTCGCCGGAGTGGCAGACTGCTGCTCGGATTCCTGACTCATTTTCCATCCTTGAAAGGTTTTGGCCTTTATTCAGCAACGAGCGTGCCAAGTGGTGCCGGGGTGAAAATGAGGCTGGGGCGCAGGTTTCCTTCTGACTTTTCGGCAGGAGCCTGTCAATGGAGCGGCTATTCGTCAAAATATTGACGCGCGCCGCCTGGGGAATTTATTTGCCAAAAGAAGGGGCGCGTGATAAAAGAAAGTCAATTAATTTGATAAGATAGGTTTTTAAAAAGATGCCCCGCCCCTGGGTCCCGGACCATCATCGCCTTGCAGCCAAAGCCCAAGGCTTCGCCTCCCGGGCGGTTTTTAAGCTCAAGGCCATAGACGAGAAATACGGCCTGTTCAAGCCGGGGCAGCGGGTGCTTGATTTGGGGTGCAGCCCCGGCTCATGGCTGCAGTATATCGGCTCCCGGGTAGGCCAGAAGGGGCTGGCGGTGGGAGTGGATCTTAACCCGCCCGAAATCGAGATGGGCCATCCCCTATACTTTTTGCCGGGGGATGTCTCAAGTATAGACTTTGACCTTATTCGCACTTTAAGCCGAGACTTTGATGTAGTCGTCAGCGATATGGCCCCCAAAACGACCGGCATTCGCCAATTGGACCAGCAAAGGTCCCTGGAGCTGGCCCAAGAGGCTTTCAACTGTGCCCGAGAGTTGCTGAAACCCGGCGGACATTTTCTGGTGAAGATTTTTGCAGGACCTGAAACCGAAGCTTTTATCAACACCCTGCGGTTTAGTTTTGATCAGGTTCAGCGCCTGAAGCCGGCCGGCAGCCGTCCGGCCAGCCCGGAGATGTACGTCCTGGGGCTTAAAAAGCGGGCCGGTCCGGGCCAGGGCAAGCGCCGAAGACCTCCGGACATCACAAACCTTAAAGAGAAATCCTAAAGCTTTAAGGAGGAGAGCCGGATGTCTGGTCATTCCAAGTGGAGCACCATCAAGCGCAAAAAAGGGGCTGAAGACGCCAAGCGAGGCAAAATCTTCAGCCGTCTGAGTAAGGAGATTACAGTCGCGGCCCGGTTGGGAGGCGGCGACCCGGACGGCAACCCGCGGCTCAGGGCCGCCATCGCCGCCGCCAAATTGGAAAATATGCCCAAAGACAACATCATCCGGGCCATCAAGAAGGGCACCGGAGAAGGCGGCGGCAGCGACTACGAAGAGGTTATCTACGAAGGCTACGGCCCCGAAGGCGTGGCCCTCATGGTGCAAAGCCTGACGGACAACAAGAACCGCACGGTGGCGGACATCCGCCACCTGTTCGCCAAATTCGGCGGCAGCCTGGGGGAGCCCGGCTGCGTGGCCTGGATGTTCGACAAAAAAGGGGTGATCGTCTTTGATAAAGACGCGGTCGGTGAGGATGAGCTTCTCGAAGCCGCCCTGGAAAGCGGCGCGGAGGATGTGCAGCCCACGGAGAGCCAATACGAAGTGCTGACTGACCCGGCTGACTTTGTGGAAGTAAAAGAAGCCCTGGAGGCCAGAGGTTTCACGCCGGTATTCGCGGAGCTGCAACTGCGCCCGCAAACCACGGTGCCCATCCAGGAAGAGGAGCGGGCTCAAAAGGTCCTGAGGCTGGTGGAGTCACTGGAAGACCATGATGACGTCAACAATGTCTTCGCCAATTTCGACATCCCAGACCGCATTTTGGAGTCTTTGATGTGAAGGGTTTGGTGCTGGGAGTGGACCCGGGGTCCCTCAATACCGGGTTCGGGGTGATTCGGGCCGAAGCGGACCGGCTGACCCACCTGGCCCACGGCAGGATCGCGGTGTCCAGCCGCCTGCCGTTGGAGCTGCGCCTTTGTCAAATTTATGACGGTCTAAGGGAGCTCATCCGGGAGCACCAGCCCCAAACCCTGGCCCTGGAAGACATCTTTCTGGCCAACAATGTGAAAAGCGCCTTTGCTTTGGGGCAGGTGCGGGGAGTGGTTCTCCTGGCCGCAGCCCAGGCCTCCTTGCCGGTGCACCTGTATGCGCCGCTGGTGGTGAAAAAGGCCGTGGTGGGCTACGGCGGGGCCAGCAAGGCACAAGTGAAGCTTATGGTGGAGCAGCTTCTGGGGCTCAAAGTCAATAACAACCACGCCGCGGACGCCCTGGCGGTGGGCGTCTGCCACCTGTTCCACAGCCGCACTCTCTCATTTTACTCATGATCGGCTTCCTGGAAGGCGAGCTCCTGGAGAAAAATCCCACCCACATCCTGGTGAAGGTGGGCGGGGTGGGCTACCAGGTGGCCATCTCCCTCACCACGTTTTATGCCCTGCCTGAACCGCCGGCCCCGGTGGCGCTCAAGATTCACACCCGCCTTCAGGACGACGCCCTGCTCCTTTACGGCTTTACCGATCCCGCGGAAAAGGAACTTTTCTTAAGACTTCTCAACGTCCCCCGCATCGGCGCCCGCATCGCCTTAAACATCTTAAGCGGCGTCTCCCCGGAAGAATTCCAGGAGGCCGTGGCCCAGGGCGACTTGAAGCGCCTGGCCGCCATCCCGGGCGTGGGGAAAAAATCCGCGGAACGCATTATCCTGGAACTCAAGGGGCAGCTGCCGACTACACCCCCCGGCCGGACTTTGGCAAAACGCGACCGGGCCCGGGACGACGCTCTGTCGGCCCTGGTGAACCTGGGCTACCCCAGGGCCACCGCAGAGAAAGCCCTGGACGCGGCCGCGTCCCAGGGCGCCGGCAACGTGGAAGACCTCTTGCGCCAAAGCCTGAAATGGCTGGCTAAATGAGCGGGGAAGGGGGGCCAGGGGCCGATGGCCTGCGCCGTCCCCTCAATCCCTTAACAGCGATGACCAACGCCAAAATCATCATCGGTGACAGCCGGGTCATGCCGGAAGTGGAAGCGGAGAGCGTCCATCTGGTGGTGACTTCCCCGCCGTACTGGCACATCAAGGACTACGGCCAGCCGGGGCAGATAGGCTACGGCCAGACTCTGCATGAGTATTTAAAGGACCTCTATTGCGTCTGGCGGGAGTGCCGGCGGGTTCTCAAGCCCGGCCGCCGGCTGTGCATCAACATCGGCGACCAGTTCGCCCGGGCCGCGGTTTACGGCCGCTACAAGATCATTCCCCTGCATGCCGAGATCATCGGCCAGTGCGAGGAGCTGGGCTTTGATTTCTTGGGGTCCGTCATCTGGCAGAAAAAAACCACCATGAACACCTCAGGCGGAGCCAATGTCATGGGGTCTTATCCCTATCCGCCCAATGGGCTGGTGGAAATCGACTATGAATTCATCCTGATTTTCAAAAAGCCCGGGTCAGGGGAAAAAATCCCCGCAGAAATTAAAAAGGCGTCCGAGCTAAGCAAGGAGGAGTGGAAGGAGTATTTCGCCGGGCACTGGCGCTTCGGCGGCGCCCGCCAATTGGGACACGAAGCCATGTTCCCCGAGGAGCTGCCGCGGCGACTCATCAAGATGTTCACCTTTGTGGGCGACACCGTGTTGGACCCCTTCCTGGGCAGCGGCACTACGATGAAAGCGGCTTTGGCGGAAAAGCGGCAGGCCCTGGGTTATGAAATCAATGAAGATTTTCTGGAAGTGATTCAAAAAAAATTGGGCATCAAAGATAGGCTGCCGTTTAATGATACATTCCAGTTGGTGCGGCGGGATGGGCAGGTAAAGGTCGCAAAGGCCGGCTACACCCCCCGGCTGCCGGATGCGGCGCCGGTTAACCCAGCGGGCGCTTCGGATAATCATGACCGGGAACTCCACCGGGTGGTCGGGATTATAGATGAACAAACCATCAGGCTGGCTGACGGCCAGCAGGTGCAGTTTCTGGGAGTGAAAATCGCCAAGCCTGAGGAAACCTTGAAATATTTGCAGGCGCGTATTTTAGGCAAAAGCGTGTTTATCAAAAAGGCTGTTCCGATAGACGGAGGCGACTCTTTGGTGGCGGCCCAGGTCTGTTTGAAAAATAAAATCAATGTCAACGGCTACTTGCTCAAATCCGGTTTGGCGGTGGCCGAACCCCACGGCGGTGCCGCTTCCATACCATCCTCCGACCCCTGCCGGCCCGACTGACTCGGGCAGGTAAGAATCACATATTCAAAAAAGCCGCCAGTATCCCCCTGAGCCCGGATACCCGAGGGCTGCTGAAGCCTAAAAACTTGCTGCAAAAATTAAAGGGATGACGGAAAGAGTTCGATAAGGATGCCAAGAGATTAGAATGCCTGCCAGGATGGCTTGCCAATTTTCCAGGAGGGTGAAGCTAATGGAGAAAATCGGTCAGAAGATCCTGTTGAACATTGACCAGGTGTCGCGGCTCACCGGCGTGCGCAAATCAACCCTGCGCTACTGGGAAAAATGTTTTCCCGAGTTTTTGAGGCCGGAGCGCACTCCGTCCATGCGCCGGGAATATCGGATGGAGGATATCACCATCATTGACTCCATCAAAAAGCTGCTGGAAGAAGAGCACCTTACCAATCAGGGCGTGCGGGTGCGGTTGCAAAGGCCCGGTCGGCAATCTCAATAAAAGTATTGCGGTTTCCGCTCCCGGCTGAACCCTTGACTCAGGACTTTTTTATAAATTCCTGAGCAGATTGTTCCCTCGCGCCGATCCCCTGCAAATCTTTCATTTATTACATTTTCCTCCCGGTTGTGATAAAAATCTGGAAAAATCCCTTCTTACCAATTAAACTTATGTGATATTTGGTATTAACAAAACCTTGTCTATAAATCTGCTTCCGCTAAGCCAAGGTTTGACTGTGCCGAAGATCTACGCCCGCTTTACTACCATGAAAGTTCGCTCCTGACCGCAACCGAGCCGGAATCCACCGGCTGGAGTATCAGCATGAAAACCGAGCGCAAAGTTTTGGCAGCCGCGGTAGCCCTGGGGTTGGCAATCTGGCTGGTTGACGCTCTCCAGGACTACTGGTTTTTTTACGAAGGCTCCTTTTTGGACTTGCTTATTGCCGACGTACCTTCCCACGAATTAATCGTCAGGGGATTCCTGCTGTTCTGTGCTGTTGGCTTTGGCGGGATAACAGCAGGTTTCATCAAACAGCTCCGGGAACGCGAGGATGAATCAAAGGCCGCCCTGATGGAGGCCAAAAAGCGCCAAATTGAGACCCAAGCTCTGCTCAAGTCTGCCGAGGAGGTGCTCAAGCGTCAGGGGTTTACGGAAACCGCGCGGGCCATCTTCGATAATTGCCGGGAGGTCATCGGCGCGCCGGCCGGATACATCAGCCTTGCCACTGAAGACGGCACCGCCAACGAAGCGGTGTTTTTGGAGGCCGGGGGCCAGCCCTGCTCGGTGGAACCGGGCACGCCTATGCCTATTAGAGGTCTCAGGGAGGAGGCCTTCAAGGCACGCAAAGCGGTATACGACAACAATTTTTTTCAAAGTCCCCATAAGGAATTTGTGCCCGAAGGTCATTTCGTGCTCGAGAACGTTCTGTTTGCCCCGCTTCTGCTCCAGGGAGAACCGGTAGGCCTGCTGGGTCTGGCCAATAAACCCGGCAATTTTACCGAACATGACGCGATCCTGGCCTCCGGTTTTGCGAAACTGGCCGCCATCGCCCTGGTCAGCAGACGGGCCGAAGAAGAGCGGGCGCATCTCCTGCAGGAGGTTGAGGCCGAACGCTCTTTTCTGAGAGCCGTAGTGGAGCAGATGCCGGCCGGAGTGACCATTGTCTCGCCCAGCGGCAAGCTCATACTCGGCAACCAGGCATTGAAAGAAGTTTGGGGATTTGCAGAAATTCCTGTTGACCTGGAGGAGGGCCTTTCCCGGCTGCAGGTGCTGCATCCTGACGGCAGACCCTGCAGCCTGGAGGAATGGCCTTTGATGCGATCCCTGAGAAACGGGGAGACGGTGTCGGGGGTGGAGGCCGACATCATCCGTCCCGACGGTCTTCGCCGCACGCTCCGGATAAGCTCATCGCCCATCAGGGACAATCAGGGCGATATTGTCGCCGGGGTGTCAGCCTGTATTGATATTACGGCCCGCAAACTGGCGGAGCAGGCCCTCAAGGAAAGCGAGTCATTAACCCGGGCCATCATCAACTCCGTGCCGGCGAACATCGCGGTCCTGGGCGAAGATGGCACCATCGTGGCCGTCAATGAAGGGTGGGAAATCTTTGTCCGGGAGAGCAACCTGTGGTCCCTGGAAGAAGCCGCGGTGGGGGCGAACTATCTGACCGCGGCGCGGCGGGCGGCTGCCGCAGGGGACCAGGACGCCGCCCAGGTCTTGGCGGGTATTGAAACAGTGCTGCAAGGCTCCCGGAAAACATTCTTCATGGAATTCCCCTGTCATCACGCCACCCAGGAGCGCTGGTTCATGATGTATGCCACCCCTCTCGCGGGAGGCGGCGGCGCTGTGGTCACATACGTCAACATCACTGACCGCAAGCGGGCCGAGAAGCAATTGCAGCAGGCCCATGACGAATTGGAGCAGTGGGTGCAAGAACGCACCGTGGAACTGCGCCGTACTGTAGAGACATTGCGCGGCGAAATAGCCGAACGGGAAAAAGCCGAGGCCAAGCTCAGGGAGAGCGAAGCCCGGTTCCGCACCCTGCTCCAAACCGCGGGCAGCTATATCGCCACCTTGACTCCGGAGGGGCACATCATCGAGTTCAACCGGGAAGCGGAGCGGGTGACCGGTTGGCGGCGCCAGGAGGTGGAAGGCAAAGACGGGATTGACCTGTTCATTCCCAAAGAATACCGGGTACTGGCTGAAGCGGAGTTGGCCAAGATAGCCGCCGGCGAATTAATTCGAGGCTTTGAATTACCTATCAGGCTGAAAGACGGCAGCGAACGGCTGTATCTCTGGAACGCCAATGCCATCTGGGACAACAGCCGTCGCCGGCCCGTGGAGATCATCATAGTGGGCCAGGACATCACCGAGCGCAAACAGGCGGAGGCGGCCCTGGAGCGGGAACGCCAGCGCCTCCTGGCCGTACTGGAAACCATGCCGGCTTACGTGGCTCTCCTGGCCCCCGATTACACGGTGCCCTTCGCCAATCAGGAGTTCATACGCCGCTTCGGGGAAACGGAGGTGGGGCAGCGTTGTTATGAATTCCTCTTCGGGCGCACGGAACCCTGCCCCGATTGTCGGACTTTCGATGTCTTAAAGACGAACAAACCCCAGCAATGGGAATGGCTCGGCCCTGACGGCAACACCTATGCCATTTATGATTATCCCTTCACTGATGCGGACGGCTCCCCTCTCATCCTGGAAATGGGGGTCGATATCACGGCGCGCAAACAGGCGGAAGAGGCTTTACGCGAGCAATCCCGCATTCTGGAGGCCTTTTTTGAACACACCATCACTCCTCTGGTATTTCTGGACAAAGAATTCAATTTCATCCGGGTGAACAAGGCTTATGCCCGGTCCTGTCACCGCCAGATCGCCGATTTCCCGTCACGCAACTATTTCGATTTTTTTCCGGACGAAGAAAACCAGGCCTTGTTTTTAAGTGTGATGAAAACCAGAATTCCATATCAAGTCTCGGCTCAGCCCTTTATTTTTCCGGAACGTCCGGAGTGGGGCGTGAGTTATTGGGATTGGACCCTGGTGCCGGTCTTGGACGATGATGGCGGAGTGGACTTCTTAGTGTTGTCCCTTAATGACGTCACCCAAAAAGTGCTGGCCGAGGAGCAGAAGGCCAAGCTGCATGAAATTCTAGAGGCCACGCCGGACCTGGTGGGTACAGCAGAAGATAATGGGAAATTACTATACTTGAATCAGGCCGGCCGCCGGATGCTCGGCCTTAGTCCCGACGAAGACCTAAGTCGCTCCGTCATCGCCGATTTTCATCCTCCTGAGGTCACAGAACAGATTTTTAACCAGGCTTTGCCGGTATGCAGGCGGGAAGGAGTATGGCAGGGGGAGACCAAGCTGCTTTCCCGTGATGGCCGTGAAATTCCTATTTCCCAGGTTATCCTGGCGCATCGGACCCCTGAGGGCGAGGTGAAATTCTATTCAACCGTCGCCCGTGATGTCAGCGAAATGAAGCAGGCGGAACAAAAGCTCAGGATGTTGACTTCAAGGTTGCTTACGGCCCAGGAAAGCGAGCGCCGCCGCCTCTCCCGGGAGCTGCACGATGAGCTGGGCCAATCTCTGATGGTCCTGAAGCTGCAGACCCGCGCCCTTGAGCGGCAACTTCCGGAAGGGCAGGAGATTCTCCGGGAGAATTGCCAGCGGATCTTAAAATACATTGATGAAATCATTGAAAACGTCCGCCGACTGTCCCGAGATTTAAGCCCGTCCATCCTTGAAGATTTGGGATTATCTGCGGCGCTTAATTATTTGTTTGAAGAATTCCGCCGCCTCCACGAGAATTTGAATTTAATGGTGGAGCAAGAGCCGATTGATGAATGCGTTGCGGCGGAGAAGCAGATCAACATCTTTCGCGTCTTTCAGGAGTCACTCACCAATATCGCCAAGCATGCCCGCGCCACCAAGGTCAGGGTAAAACTTCAAAGACAAGATGATAAATTAATAGGTATGCTCCAGGATAACGGCGTCGGCTTTGATATGTCCGAAGTTCAGGCCCGGGAGGGATTGGACAAAGGTTTGGGTCTGGCCGCTATGGATGAACGGCTGAGAATCATCGGCGGTTCCGTGCAAATTATTAGTAAAAAGGGCGAAGGAACAAGTATCGTTTTTCAGGTTCCCTTGGACTGCTGAGCGAGGGTCTGTTCTCATGAAAGCCTTTTCTGTGGTTCTGGCGGATGATCACGCCATGTTTCGGCAAGGGATAAGGAGGATCCTGGAGGAACTGCCCGGAGTCAAAGTCTTGGGAGAATCCGGGGACGGGCTGGAGCTGTTAACGCTCCTAAAAGAAACCAAACCAGATCTGGTCATTCTCGACATTTCCATGCCTAATCTTCGGGGTATGGAAGCTGTCCGGGAGATCAAAGGGCTCAGTCCCAAATCCAAAATCCTGATATTAACCATGCACAAGGAGCGCGAATACCTGTATTTTGCTTTAAAAGCCGGAGTAAACGGGTACTTGCTTAAAGAAGATGCAGATTTCGAACTGCTCAAGGCTTTGAACGCCATTCGCCAGGACAAGCTTTATGTTTCCCCTTTGCTGTCCGAATTTTTGCCCGGTCTTCTGGGACACCGCTTCAGCCGGAGAGTTGAATTCGCCGATATCCTGACAGACCGCGAAAAACAAATTCTCAAGCTTATCTCGGAAGGGAAATCAAGCCGGGAAATCGGCGAGCTTCTCTATATCAGCGCGCGCACCGTCCAAAACCATCGGGTCAACATCATGCGGAAATTAAACCTCAAAAAAACTGCGGATTTGATCAAATATGCCATCCAAAAAGGTTTTTAATGCCTCCTTGCTTTAAATACGCAAATTTACCTATGTAGAAATAAGCAATTTTACTCATAGAATATCTCAATCCCCTGCCATACAATAGCGATGCGTGAATGCGCAAAACCTTAATTAAAGGCGGGAGGCTTTCCCGTCTCAGTTTTCAGGTGGCCTCACGTGATCGGCTCATTTGAAAAAAACCAGACAGAAAAAAATAACGATATCCCCCTTCTGCTGCAACCGTGGAAGATTATCCTGGCGGAGGACCACGTTCGGTTTCGCAGCTTCATCAAAGCATTTCTTGAAGCTGAGGATGGCCTGTCGGTTGTGGGTGAAGCAGATGACGGCGTTCATCTATTGGAGATATGTGATTGTTGCGTGCCGGATCTCATTATCCTTGATATCAACATGCCCCGTCTACCCGGCTTGGATGCTGCCCGCAGGATTAAAGAACTGCATCCGGGGGTCAAAGTGCTGATCCTCACCATGCACAACAATAAGGAGTATTTGCAGGAGGCTATGGCGCTGGGAGCGGAAGGGTTTCTTTTGAAAGAAAGAGTGGATACGGAATTAATCGGCGCCATCAGAAAAATTCTCAACGGGGGGACTTACATCACCCCGCTTATGGCAGAAGGCTGAATACTGGAAGTAGAGGCTATACCTGTTTTTTATGACTTTTAAAAATTTTGGCGAGAAAATTCTAAGCACTTTTACCTATGAGAAATTAGTCATTAGTGACGATTTTCTTATAGCTAAAAATAGTCTAGGGTATACATGAAGTTTTGGCAGGAAAAATTATTGATGAAAATCATACTCCAAAACGATCACTAGCGCGGCAACCTGACTGACCCAAAACACCGTCTATTTTCGTTCAGCACCCGGACTAACGAAATACACAAAATTTTTCCCCAGGGGCTTGATTTATAGTCAGAAAGGTGAAGTCATGCATACCGAAACAAGAGAGAGTTATCAGCCGCTCAGCGAGAATCTGGACGCCGTGCTTAGCCGAACCCGGCCGAGTCAACCCGGCCTGGAGCCGGAGTGGCTTTCAGAGCCTGAAATAATGATCGTGACGGATCAATATGCCTTTTCCCAGGCGCTCGGCACCGCGCTGAAAGAACAGGATTGCCAAATTTTTCTGGCCCCGGAATTCAGCACCGCCGTCGACGATCTGCAGAATTATTCCTTCGATCTTCTGGTAATTCAGGTGAGCCGGAGCAATCCGGCCGGGATGGCGGCGATCCGCCAGGCCAAACACGCAGGCGCCAAAGTCATAGTTATCAGCGGTCCCCAGGGCCGGGATTTCCCTCTGGAATCCTTTGAGTTGGAGGTGGATGACTATCTGATCTTTCCGTTCACCATGGCGCAGTTGAGGCGTAAAGTAGCCGCCCTGTTGGCCTCGGCTCCCGTTCGACAGGAAAGATCCCGGGCCGAAGAAGTTAATGCGCGTGTTTTGAAATCCCTGCAATTCCTCATGGCAGAGATCAGAACCTCCCTGGTCCGCGCCGTGGAATCCCTGAACGGAGCAGAAGACGGCAGCCGGCCGGAGCGGCAGGCCTCCCGCAAGATGGACGAAATTTTGCGGGAAATTTCTCACGCCATCGGCCTGACGGATGTTTTTCAGCGCAAAACTTCGCACCTTGCCCAGTTTAGCGACTGGTAACTCATCGGAGATTTTTTCCAGGCAGGGTTTTACCGAAACCCGACATCTACTGAGCTAAAAATTTCTGGAAAGCCTCAGCAGAGAGGATTATGTCGTAGATTTCGTCCTCCTGGCTGTGGCTTTTTGCTTTTAAAGAGGTTATTTTATTCATGATAATTATAAAGAGGTGGATTTGCTGCCGCCTGGCAGCACTTATGACGGCATAAAAGACTTGACTTTGGCGAACAGGAGGTTTAATTTGCAAACGATTAATTAACTGCTAACATTAAGATAATATAGAAAAAAGCCCATTTGGTTCACCCTTTCGAGATTTCCAAAAAAGCATTCGAATCGAGAAAAGCATAAGTGGGAAAAATACGCATAGCCCTCGCCGGGGTGGGCAATTGTGCCAGCGCCTTAGTTCAGGGCATTGAATACTACCAACGTTACGAGGAGCAGCAGACCGAATGGCCCCTGGGACTTATGCACCGCCGGATCGGCGGCTATGGCCCCGGAGACCTGGAAGTGGTGGCGGCCTTTGACATCGATGCCCGCAAAGTGGGCCGGCCGGTGTCCGAAGCCATTTTTGCCCCCCCCAACTGCTGCCTGAAGATTGTGCCCCAGGTAAGCCATATTCCGGTTGCCGTGCAGATGGCGCCGGTGCTGGACGGCGTATCGCCGCACATGGCCAAGTATCCTCCCGAGCATTCCTTTGTGGTGGCCCGGGAAAAGCCGGTGGATGTAGCGCAAAAACTCAAAGAGAGCGGCGCGGAAGTATTGCTGAACTACATGCCCGTAGGCTCCGAAGACGCGGCCCGCTACTACGCTGAATGCTGTCTTCAATCCGGGGTTTCCTTCATCAACTGCATGCCCACCTTTATTGTCTCCGATCCGGATTGGGGCGCCCGCTTCGAGAAAGCCGGCATACCCGCGGCCGGAGACGACGTCAAGAGCCAGTTGGGGGCCACTATTCTGCACCGCTCCCTGGTGCACCTCCTGCAAAAGCGCGGCTTGAAGGTGGACCGGACCTACCAGCTCAACGTGGGGGGCAATACCGATTTCCTTAACATGCTCAACCGGGAGCGCCTGATGACCAAAAAGCGCTCCAAAACCGAGGCCGTCAGCTCCCTTTTGCCGGAAGACTTCCACCAGGACAATCTGCACGTGGGGCCTTCGGATTACGTGCCCTGGCAGAAAGACAACAAAATTGCCTTCCTGCGCATCGAGGCCCGAGGGTTCGGCGGGTTTCCCATGCATATCGAGCTGCGGTTGTCGGTGGAGGACTCGCCCAACAGCGGCGGCTGCATGATCGACGCGGTCCGCTGCGTCAAGCTGGCCCGGGACCGGGGCGTAGGCGGTCCGCTGACCTCCATCTCAGCCTACACCATGAAGCACCCGCCCGAAGTCATGGATGACGAAGAAGCCCGATGCCGGGTGGAGGAATTCATCACCGGGACGCGGGAGCGGTAAAAACAGTTTTCGGTTTTCAGTTTTCAGTTTTTGGTTGAGGAAAAAGGTAACGGAGAGGTTAAAACTTTAGCCTCTCCGTTTTTTTTGGTAGCACAGGCTTTCCAGCCTGTGCTGATGCGGTTAGGGCAAAATACTCAGGTTTCCGGCCTTTCTCCCACTTGCCTTGGCTCCCGAAAGCTGGTCAGAAAGGCCATGCCTATCCCGGCCCAGGTAAGCTCCCGGACGCGCCGGATAAGGCCGAAGGCCAGGCCGCTGACCGCAGGCAGCCCCAGGCTCATGAAGATCACCACCTTGCCGCCTTCCTGAGTGCCCAGCTTCCCCGGCACGAAGAAAAGCACCGCGTCGATGAACACCGACAGGGTCTCCACCGTCACCGCGGTGGGAAGGTCGATGGGCAGCCCCAGGAAGTGAAAAATCAGGAATACTTCCACGCTGCCCAACGCCCAGCCCAGGGCGAAGCAGCCGGTGGAGGTCCAGAACTTTCCCTGGCGGCCTTTTAAAAACGAGGCGATATAGCCGTCCAGTTCGGCGATTTTGTCCACCGGCAGGTACCGTCCCAGGCGATGGGGCAGCCACTCCACCAGGAAGCGGGTGACCCGGGAGAACATGCCCTGCCAGAGGCCCGCCAATATCAAAAGGAGCATAAAAGAGCAGCCGGCCAGGACGACCCAAAGCCAGAGCAGGAGGCCCGGCTTGAGAGGCGCAAAAGGCGCGGCCAGGGCCAGCCCCAGGGCGATGAACAAAGCCTGGCCCAGGGTTTGGGTGAACTTGGCGATGGTGACCGACGCCGCTCCCGCGGCAAGGGAGAATTTCGGCCGCAAAAGATTGACCCTGAGCAGCTCGCCTCCCACCGTGGCGCTGGGGATCAGGTAATTGAAGCCGTCGCCGGCCTGGCGCATCTTAAACAGCTCCCAGAAGGACAACTCCCGATGCGGGGCCGCGAACGCATAATGCCAGCCTGCGGTATTGGCGATGAGAGGCAAGGCCTCCTGGCCGATGATGAGAAGCCAGCCCCACCCCACTTTGGCAAGCTGCTGGAGCACCTGCCGGACGCCCAGGCCGTAAAGCAGGAAGGCCAGCACGGCGGCGCCTAAGAGCGCGGCCACCACGTTTAGGTCAACGCGACGCTTCATGAGGCTATTATTGGGCTCGCTTGCCGGTGCAACAATTTTTTATCTTATTGATATCCTTTATTAACCGAAAACTGAAAACCGAAAACCGAAAACGAAATTAAAGGTCCACCCAACTGCCCCCGTGCTGATGGGAGAGATAAGCCAGGCGAATGAGCCGGGCGCACAACTCAGCCTCTTCCAGGTTCCGACCCCTCAGGCCGGGGTCGGCGATTTCTGCCAAAAATTCCTGGAGTACACCTCCCATCCAGTCGGGGTGGTGGGAGCCGGCACTGACTTTGGCCGGGAAACTCATGGTTTCTGCGGGCCGGTCCACCGGGGCGATTAAGAGGCGGTCGTCAGCCATGACGATCTCCCCGGCTTGGCCGCTGAGGCGGCCCAGGTTGCGGCGCTCCTCGGCCCGCCAAGTCATAAACAGGCGTCCCTGGCTGGCAGGGAAGCGCAGGCCCAACTCGGCCTCGTGCTCAATGCCGTTCCGGTCATCGCTGAACGCCAGGCGGGCGTTTAGGGCGGTGGGCGCCGCGCCGGCCCACATCATAAGGAGATAAAAGGCGTGCCAGCCGTGGTCGATGAGGATTCCTCCCAGGGCCTGGCCGCCTTCCTGCCGCCAATTCGTCAGACCCCCGCCGCCGCCCGAGGTGCGGTGCACTTCCCACTCCACCATCGTAAGCTTGCCGATCAGGCCGTTTTTCACTAAATCCGCAGCTCGGGCCAACAAGGGCGCGTACCTCCAGTTGTGGACGGTCACCAGGGCCCGGCCCGCTTGGTGGGCGGCTTCTTTAAGATAAATGAAATTTTCGAGCTCCAGGGTCAGCGGCTTTTCGCAGAGCACGTGCAAGCCCTGGCGGAGCGCCGCCAGGGCCAGGGGACTGTGGTCTTGGGGGGTGGTGCAAATATCCACGAAATCCAGGGCCGCCTCCGCGGCCAGGAGCTGACCGGCGTGTTCATACACGCGCACGTGAGGAAGAATTGCTTGCGCCTGCTGCCGGCGTTCGCCTAAAGGATCGGCGACGGCCACGATCCGAAACCGTTCATCGGCCGCCAAGGCAGGGATATGGGCTTTTTCGGCCACATTGCCGAAGCCGATGATGGCGCCCTTTAAAGGCAAGGTTTTGTCATTTGTCATTTTATATTAATCGCTTATGTCATTAATCCAAATATGTCCAAATTATTCTTTTTTGACCCCTCATCCTGCCCTTTCCCCCAAGTTTGGGGAGAGGGTAAAAAAAGATATTCATTACGAGGTCATTACGATTGCCATCGGCCACTGACTGCTGGCCACTGTATTTATGGCGATCTCCCTTTCTTTCCCTTGCTGGCAGAGGAGGGATTCGAAGCCGCATTGCTTAAGGGGGCATCTCAGCATAGCCACCGCCCCCTCTCCCAAATAATTAATTTTACCAGTGCGGCCGGAGTTCCCGGTCCACGTAAGCGCAGACCTCGTCCAGGATGCCCACCCCTTCCTCCGCTTGGGCCTCGGTGAGCACCAGGGGCGGATTGATGCGGTATTGGGCCGTGTAGTTCATGGAAACCAAGCCCCGCTTGAGGGACTCCTGAAAGACTTTTTCCATCACCTTGCCGGGCAGGAGTTCCTTGGTGGCGCGGTCCTTGACGAACTCCACCCCGATCATCAGGCCCAACCCCTGCACTCGCCCGATAAAAGAATATTTTTCTTTGAGGTCCAGGAGGCGCTTCAAGAGATAGCTTCCCACCTTAGCGGAATTTTCCACGAGGTTTTCCTTCAAAATGGTCTCCAGGGTGATCCAGGCCGCGGTGGCGGCCAGAGGATTGCCGCCGTAGCTGGAGGAGGCCGCGGAGGGCTTGGAGTAAGGCTCGGCTTGCATGATCTCCGGACTGGAGATGAGGCCGCTCACCGGAAAGCCGCTGCCCATGCCCTTGCCGATGGTGATGATGTCAGGCTCCACCCCGAAGTGGGTGCTGCCGAACATGAGGCCGGTGCGTCCGAAGCCGGTGATCATTTCATCCGCGATGAGAAGGGCTCCGTGCTCCCGGGCGATTTCCTTGAGGCCCGGCAGGAACTCCGGGGGCGGCACCACGTTGCCTGCGGTGCCCTGAACCGGCTCCACCAAAATGGCGGCCAGGGAACCCGTGGTGTTAAGCTTGATGACTTGCCGGGCGAAATCCAGGCAATACATGCCGCAGGCCGGATGGGTCATCTTGAAGGGGCAGCGCTCGCAGTAGGCGTAAGGCGCAAGATAGAGGCCGGGATGGAGCGGCCCCCAGTGCTGCTTGAAGGTGCTCCCCATGAGGCCCAGCACCCCGCCGGTTTTGCCGTGAAAGCCCCCCCAAAAGGCCAGGACTTCGAACTTCTTGGTGTAGGACTTGGCCAGGCGGATGGCCGCTTCCACGGCTTCGGCCCCGCCGGAGTAAAGCATAGTCTTTTTGAGATCGCCCGGCGCGATTTCCGCCATGCGGCTCAAAAATTTCACCCGGTTGGGGGTGCAGAAGCTTCCCACCGTGAGTTTGCCGAGCTGCTCGGTCAGGGCCGCCACATAGGCCGGGTGGCTGTAGCCCAGGGAGCACACGCAGATGCTGGCCATGAAGTCCAGGAAGCGGTTGCCGTCCACGTCGGTGAGGTAGCAGCCGTCGCCGCGCTCCAGCACCAGCTTGGCCATCAGGGCCACATTCTGGAAGCCCGGCGACAGATAGGGCTGCTCCGCCTGGAAAATTTCCAAAGAGCGGGGTCGGATAAGTTCAGGGGCTGAGGATGGTTTGGACATAACGCACGATCTCCCGGGCCGCCTCTTCCCGGCAACGGGAGAAGCTGGGCCAATCATTCAAGTCGATGAGCACCGGCTGGCCTTCCGGGGTGATAATGGCGTCGCCGCCGAAGATTACCACTCCGGCCAGACGCGCCGCCTGCTCGGCCAGGCGCTGCAATGCCGCGGCAAATAAAGCGGCCTCAACCGGTTCAGGGCTGTCCCCGGCGTAGGCCCGGAACAGCAAGCCGGGGCCGACGCCGTAAAACTTGATCTCCTGGCCCGGCACATGCTCCTGCCAGATGAGGCTGTCGATCCCCCGGCGCTGAAAATCCGCCGCCACTTCCAGGGCTTCGGCCCGGGTGGCGACCCGCCTGACGTCGCCGGGACCTTCGGCGTGCACTTCGGCCCGCTTGAGCCAGCCGGGGCCGGGAAATTCCCCGGACCAGAGCTGCGGGGCCTCCTGCACCTCATACAGCCTGGTGGCCGGATAAGCCGATGCCGCCGCGGCCAACAGCGGGAACAGATAACGCCGGTAGCAGCGGCGCACGGCCCGGGGCGAGTTGATCAGCCGGATGCCGCGCCTTTCCCACTTCTCCAGCACGTCAAGAGCCCGGGGGCCTTGGGCCAGGTGCAGGACAAGCGCGGCTGCCGGAGGATCATGGGGAATATTATCCGCCGAGAGGCGGCCGATCTCCCACCCCAAAGCCGCCAGAGCGAACAGCACCGCATCCAGGATGGCGGCATCCGCCTCCACCTTGCCCGGCGACAAGGCCCGCTCCCGATACATACCATAAATAAGGCGAGGCTGGTCTGACATTTTGACCGAAAAGTTCAAGGTTCAAGGTTCAAAGTTCAAGGTTCAAAGCCTAAAGCCTAAAGCCTAAAGCTTATGGCTTAAAGCTTACAGCCTATCTCAGCGCCGCCGGACCTTTCCGGAGAAAGGCTTCGGCCCGGGTGATGTCCTCAGGGTGGTCCACGTCCACCGCCGGCCCCACGTCGATGCCCTGAAGTGAAAAGCCTTCTGCCGCCAGCATGGCCAGGAATTCCCGCAAAGCCTGTAATTGCCGCTTTCTGGCCTCAGCCTCCCACCCAAACACTTGGGGTTTAAAGAAATAGCATCCCGCGGTGATATAGGGGCTGGGGCCGCGGCCGATGGAGCGGATGCGGCCCGTGTCGTCAACCTCCACGTAGAGGGGCTTTTCATCATCCTGAAACGCGGTAAGTCCCAGCGCGCCGTCAGTTTTGGCTTCAAAAGCCTGCTTCACGAACTCGGCCAGGGCTCCGGGAGCCAATACCGAGTCCACGGTGAGCAGGAGAAAGGGGCTGTCCTCCAGATAGGGCTTCAGGGCCAGGAAACTCTGCAAAGAGCTGGGGCTCTCCCAGATCAGGAGGTCCAGGGGCGCGGGTTGGGGCCGGGCTTCAAGATGGGCGATGACTTCAGGAAAAACGGGATTAACGATCAGAGCCACCCGCCGGGCGCCGGCCTCTGCGGCCTCCCGGATGGCCCGGTCCAACAGGGTCTCTCCTGACAGGCGCACCAGGGGCTTGGGCGCGGCAACGCCTCCCTGAGCCAGGCGGCTGCCCACTCCTGCCGCGATGATGCCGGCCTTCACGGCAGCAGGGCCTCCAGTTCGGGCAGGGTGCGGATCTCAAAGTCGGCCGCGGCAGGGTCGAAGTCCGGCGGCAGAGGCGCGGCCATGGCATCGTTGCGGAGCCAGACGGTTATCAGGCCCACCTGCTTGGCGGGCCGGATATCCTGGCCGTAGGAATCGCCGACGTACGCCACCCGGTTCGGGGGAAGACCCAAGGTGCCCAGGGCCGCCTTAAAAATCTCCGGGTCAGGTTTGCGGACCCCGGCCCTGGCTGAATCTATGATTACGCCAATATAAGGGGCCAGGCCTGTTTCCGCCAGAAGGCGGGCGGCATTGCCGTAAAAATTGGTGATCACGCCCAGCCGATAGCGCGGCGCCAAACGGGCCAGGACCGCGGCGTTGCGCTTGAAGCAGCGCCGGCAGGAATCCAGAAAAGACCGGGCCAGATTGTCAGCCGCGTTCGGAGAATCGATGTTCAGCGCCTCAAGCTGCCGGGCCACGTGGAACCTGATGAGACCGGCCAGGTCAAGGGAAGCAACCTCGGACTCCTGCAGGCAGGCAGCCTCGGCTTGATAAAACGCCGTTTTCAGGGAAGAGAAGTCAACCTCAGGCAGAAACTCCCGGTACAGGAGCTCAAACCGGTTCAGCCAGTGCTCGCCGTCGCCGTCCAGGGTGCCGCCCAGGTCGAACAGCACCCCCCGCACCCGACTGAGGTCTGTCTCACTCATGGCAAAACCATACCATAGAACCATGGTGGGGCCAAGACATGGCCTTCAATCCTTGTCTTCCCGCTGGCCAGGGGCGATCGGCTGGTAATAGCGGGGGAGCAGCAGGAGGGTGAAGGCGAAGACATAGCTGCCGAAAGCCGCGCCCCATAAAAACCAGGCCAGGTGGTCGAGGGCAGCCACCACGACTATCAGGTAGGCAAAATCGCGGCTGTTCAGAGCCCCTACCAACCGGGCGGCGGGACTGCTTTTTTGGAGAAAATTCCCCTTCTCCACTATCTGATATGCCGTCAGACCGGAGAAGCCCACTCCCAAAAGCAAGGCTGCCAGGGCGTAGAGATGGAGGACGTTGCCGGTTGTCCGGAAAAGCCCGACCGCCATGCCGATGAACACGGCCGCGTGCACCAGGTTGTCGGTGGTGATATCCAGATAATGCCCGAACCGGGATTCCCGCAAGGTAAGGCGGGCCACCTCGCCGTCCACCCCGTCCAGCACCACCGCGGTCCAAAAAAGCAGCGCGCCGGCAAGGTGCAGCCAATAGCCCACCTGAGCCAGGAGCCAGGCCCCCAACAAGCCGACGGACATGCTGAACAAGGTGACGGCGTTGGGGGGGACGCGGCGCCGGGCCAGGGGAGGGCTGAGGAGACGGGACAAAGGCCGGTCCACCCAGCGGGCCAGAAAGCCGTCGCTGGCCTGGGTGGCCGCGGCCAGGCTCTTAATCAGGCGGGCTTCCGCTTCGGGTCCGGCGGCGCGGTCCTGGAGGAGGAAGGGCACGCCATCGCCGGCCAGTGACGGGGGATAGTTCCCTGAGAGCCAGTCTTGCACTATGACCTGAACTTCAGAAGAGGCGTAGACCAAATCTTGGCCCTGGTCGCCATGCTCCTGGACCGCGGCCTGCACCGCCGCCTTGAAACTGCGGCGGTCAAAGACGCTGTGGCCCGGCAGCAGCAGAACACGGGGCGCCGGAGGCAGGGTCGAAGCCGCTTGAGCCAGCTCGCCGGCCGGCAGCACCCGGGGGGTCAGCTTCATCAGGACGCGCCCGGACTCGGAACCCAAAGCCTCATTAATTTCCGGTGTCAGCCAAAGCTTAACCTCGGCGGCTTCCGAGACCGCCAGGCGGACCAGGCGCAGAACCGCCGCCTCCCCGAAAACCGGCGTAAGGCAGGCGGGATGGAAAGCTAAAATAATTATGGGGTAAGCCAATGGGTATCCTATGGTTGGAGTTTAAACAAAAAGGCTTGCCGGGAGCAGGCGTCAAGAGGCTGGCTTATCTCGGTCAAATGGGTAATCCCGCAGTATTTGCCAGAGCTTTTTCTCTTGACCGCCGTAAAAATGATCGGCCTCCTCGATAACCATTATATCAATTTCGGGCCGTTGCGAACCCAGGGAGGTGTACAAGGCCTTGAGCGGGCAGAGGTCGTCCCGATCTCCGGCAATAATCAGCTTAAGGCGAGGCACCTGAGCCAGAAAGGCTATATCCATGAAAGCGATGGGCGGAGAGATGAGCACGGCTCCCGCGGCCTCAAGTCCCCCCAGCAAGGCTCGGGCCGCCACGGCCGCCCCGAAGGAATAGCCGGCAATCAAATGGGGGCCGGCCGCATGCTCCTTCAGAAAAGCCAGGGCTGCGCCGATATCGTCCACCTCAGCCAGACCCTGGCCGTAGGAACCGGTGCTGCGGCCCACGCCCCGGAAATTAAAGCGCAGGGTGGACCAGCCGCGGGCCTGGAAAGCCTGGTGCACGGTCCAGACTATATTGTTATCCATGCTGCCGCCATAAAGCGGGTGGGGGTGGGTGATGACCACCCCTCCAGGCTCGGCGCCGGCGAGAAAGCGGCCCTCCAAAAAAACCTCTTTGCCGGGGATGACGATTTCCTGTTCCATGGCCCGTCGGTCAATGCTTTATGGAGGCCAGCCTGCCATCCTGCTCCAGCGGCACGGTAATGGTGGCCTTGGTGCCCTGTCCCGCCTGCGAGGCGACCTCGAGGTAGCCGCCCAAATGATTCAAACGTTCCCGGATGCTGAAGAGCCCGTAGCCGCCGGCTCGGCCGGACCTGGCACCGAATTCGGAAGTATCGAAGCCGATGCCGTTATCTTTGACTTGAAGATTCAGATAATCACCTTCACGGGTCATGGTAATTTCCACCTGGGTGGCGTGGGAATGCTTGACCACGTTGGTCAAAAGTTCGCGTATCACCCGGAAGATGAGAAGGCTGGCCGCCTCTCCCAGCGGTTTGGGCTGGTCGTCATGGTTGACATTGACAACCAAGGCATGCTGTTCCTGAAACTGGTCAGCCAGCCATTCCACTGCGGCCTCCAGCCCCAGGTCGTAGAGCACCGGCAACCCGAGTTCAAAGGTGAGGGAGCGGGTATAACGGATGGCCTGGCCGATGTATTCCCTGATTTCC
This sequence comes from Deltaproteobacteria bacterium, assembly GCA_030018495.1. GTDB lineage: Bacteria > Desulfobacterota > Desulfobaccia > Desulfobaccales > 0-14-0-80-60-11 > DTHB01. The sequence goes on from JASEFS010000003.1 coordinate 171,074, forward strand.
CCGACAGTGTTAAGGGACCGTCCTGAGGCGGTTTCCTGGCTCAATTCCCCCAACCTGATCTGGGCCAGTGCCAAAATCTGGCCGATATGGTCGTGCAAATCCGCGGCCAGGCGCCGGCGCTCCCGCTCTTCGGTAAGGGAAAGTTCAGAGGCCAGCGAACGCAGCCTTTGCTGGTAAGCGCTGATTTCGGCTTGCACCTGCTTTTCCTGGGTGATGTCCTTGAACATGACCAGTGCGAAAAGAATTTTGCCGGAGGAATCCCGGATGGGTGACACGTGCACCCAGACCCAGATGAAACTGCCGTCTTTACGGCGGCAGCGGCCCTCCCGCTCAAAGAAATCGCGCCGGCCCTTGAGGATCTCTTCAAAGAGAGCCTCGCGCACTACCAAATCCTCCGGCGGGCTGAGCCTGGCAGGATCGAGAGCCCTGAGTTCCTCGAGCCCATAGCCCAGCATCTTTGTGAGAGCCGGGTTTCCCTCGAGAAATTTGCCTTCCACGCTCCACAGGCCGATGCCGATGGGCGCGCCTTCAAAGATCGTCCTGAATCTGACTTCGCTTTCCCGCAGAGCCAGTTCGGTGCGGCGGCGCTCCATAATTTCCGACTGGAGCTGCTGGTTCACCCTGGTCAATTCGCCGGTCCGCTCCTCCACCAGGTTTTCCAGATGGTCCCGGTAACGGCGCAGCTCCTCCTCCACCCGCTTGCGCTCGGACAGGTCCACATCTATGCAAAACAACAGCGGTTCCATGCCCTCCAGGCGCACCACCGTATGGATGGAATGAACGGGCACCCGGGAGCCGTTTTTTTGCAGGAGCATAACTTCGCCGGGAGGCATGAATTCGCCTGATTTCGTTGCCAGAGCCCCGAGTTCCAGCCCTTTGGCAAACAACGGCTTGATTTCCGGCGGAATGATCAGGTCTGCCAGGTTGCGGCCCACCGCCTCTTCGGCCAGGTAGCCGTACAACTTTTCGCTGGCTTTGTTCCAATACCTCACCGTGCCGTCAACCCCGTAGCCTTGCACCGCCACGCCGGGCAGGTATTCAAGCAGATTGCGAAATTTGGCCTCGCTCTCCTTCAGGGCCTCCTGAAGACTCATCAATTCATCGAGTCTTTCTTTGAGCTGAATATTAAGGTAATGAACTTCCTCAAATTTCCGCTTCAGGAGTTCTTTGTCTCTTTCCAGCTCTTCAATGGTATAGCGCAGGGCGCGCCAAGGGACCAGGAGATTGAGCAGAGATTCTTTTAAAGAAAATCTTTTGATCCATTTAAGATGGTACTCGCAGTATTCATCCCCTTTGAAGTAACATTTGGTTTCATCCAAAATGGCCGGCGGCAAATTCCAGATAGTGGGAATACCGGTGTAGATGCCTTTATTAAAGCGGCAAAAATCCTCGATGCTCGGGATGTCGTCAAACCAGTGCAAACGGATTACAGCTCGATCGCGGGTGGTTTCGACGATCTCGATGCGCTTGTTGCGGTTGAACTTATCATTGATTTTTTGGGCGCGCCTTAAAGAGCGGCGAGGATTTTTATAAGCCAGCAGAATTATGCGCTGAATATAGCCTAATTTTTTACGCGAAGCTGAATCAAAACCTATTTTAAAGGCAATGTCGTCATCCTGACTGATGGCCCGGGCATTGTCGAACATCCGGATAACTACGTTGCTGGGCACCCAATTGTTGATTTCCATTAAAAATTCTTTGGGATTGGCAAGCTTGTCGATCTCCGGGTCCAAACCGACGAACAGGTTCGGCACTTCCGCGGGCATTCTTTCCTGGAAGTATTCAATAATTGCCCGGGTATTTATGCAACTGTGATGCTTTTCCATAGGAGCAGTTACAATTGCCGGATGGCTTCCCTTAAACACAGCTTAATCATCTTTTCAAAGAGTCAGATATTTTTCAAGGCAAAAGGCAGGCATTGGAAAGAACCAAAGCCTGCCTGCCTCAACATATATCCTAGAATGAAACCAGGTCTCCTCTTTAATTTCCCATCAGGGATATTCCGGATTACCTCCTAAGAATAATCCGAAGTATACCCCTAACATGGCGGCAATCTCTTGAATGGGCCTCATGTGAAAATAAACCCCGAATATATTCGCACAATTTCACTTTTTTCTAAAAGAATTTTAAATCAGTGCGATTTTTTTTTGACAATTATTAAGGAATTCTCTTATAAAGTCCTAAGGAAAAACCTTACACCGTGAACATCAGGCCCTGCAAGACACCTTAGGCAACCTGTCAAAGAATCGCAAGCAGTTATCAAAAAACTTCAATTTAAATCCGGAGAAGGCCGATGAGGCTGGAGAGGAGTTGGAGTCATGAAGAGGAAAATTTCCGACGCATTCAAAATTTCTCTCAGCTTGAGCAAATTTTGCCAGGCCCGCATCAATGTGATGATTTTTCGCTGCTTGCCGTTCCAGGTATCCCGACTCTACTTAAGGCTGATCGGGAGATTCTATTTTTTCCTGAAATGGAAAGAGAAGGCCCTGATCTGCCGCGCCATCCGCTATGTGCTGGAAGGGAACCGCCGGGCAGGCGAAGTGAAGCCCGTCACCAAAAAGACGTTTGGCGGCATCATTGATCATTACCACGAAAAACTGTTCGTCGCTTATTCGAATTTCAAGAGATTATTGCGATTTTTGGATAAGCGCATCCACCTCCACGGAGCGGATGCTCTCCAGGAAGCGTTGGCAGAAGGCAAAGGAGTAATCCTGGTGACCGGACATTTCGGAGCCGTGGAGTTCCTGCCCGGATGCCTGGCGGTCAAAGGTTATCCCGTCACCATGATCTGCCGCTTCCAGACCGACCGGTTGCGGGCCTCCCTCAAAGAGCGGGCTGAAAAAGTGAATCTCGAACTCATCGACGCGGCCAACGGCAACGTGTTTTTAACTGCGGTCAAGGCCCTGAAAGAAGGACGGATCCTTATTACGGAATGTGATGAGTTCGATGAATGGCGTCCCTCGGAAACCCACAAGCGCACTTCGTTTCTCAATGCCGACCTGGTCCCGGACCGAACATTGGACCTGCTTCAGAAGCGGTCCGGTGCCCGCATGGTTGTGGGCCTGGTGCAAAGGAAGGGGCGCAAGCGCTATACTCTTAAACTGGACCCGGTGGCCAAGGGCGAAGGAGCCGGGGTTAAGCCGGTGGGAGTAGAATGCCTGTCGGTCCTGCAGGAAGCGATATATGCGCACCCTACTCAATGGTATCAGTGGAAGAAATTCGGACAGATGATTCTCCCGGCTTATGAGGCTGAGCATGATCATCAAGAAAGTGGATATCTGGCGCCTGAAGCTGCCGTTTCGTTATCCTTTCAAGCATAAATTGGCGACCCATGTTGGTTCGGAAAATCTGGTCGTAAGAGTCACTGCGGACAACGGTATCGCAGGCTACGGGGAAGGAATTCCCCGGACCTTTGTCACCGGGGAAAGCATGCCGGAAACTTTTACTTTCCTCACCCAGACGCTGGGTCCCAAACTGTTGCAAGCATCATTTGCCGCGCCCGCCGAATTAGCTGAAGCCGTCGCTCTAATGCAGTCTGACACCGGTTCTGAAGAACATCCGGCTGCCTTTTGCGCCGCGGAAACGGCCCTGTTTGACGCCGCGGGGCAATATTGGGGGAAATCCCTGAGCGAGCTGATAGGGGGCGCCACGCGCAAAGGCGTGTGCTACAGCGCCGTAGTGCCCCTGGGGTCGCCTGAGCAACTGCCCAGGTTTTTCAAGATGGTAAAAGCCAAAGGCATGCGGTTCCTAAAACTGAAAGTCGGAGAGGCCCATGATCTGGAAGTCCTGGAGATGGCCCGGAAAGAACTGGGATGGTTGATCGACATCAGGGTGGACGCCAACGGCGCCTGGACCGCTCCCGAGGCGGTGGCCCGCGTCCACGAAATGCTCCCTTACGGCATCAGGGCGGTGGAGCAGCCCGTACCGAAGGATGACGTGGAAGGTCTGGGTTACGTCAGCCGGGCCCTGGAAATCCCGGTCATTGCTGATGAGTCCCTGTGCAGTGAGGCCGACGCACGGAAGCTCATTGCCAGCAAGGCCTGTGACATGTTCAATATCCGGCTGGCCAAATGCGGCGGGCTGATAGCGGCTTTAAAAATCAGGGACCTGGCGCAGGAGGCGGGCATCGCCTGCATGCTGGGGTGCCACGTAGGGGAAACCAGCATCCTGGCCGCGGCGGGTCGTCATTTCGCTTTGTGCTCCCCCCGCCTGGTGTACGTGGAGGGCTCCTTTGCCCCCTATTTATTGGCTGAAGACCCGGTGGAACCCCCGGTGGAGTTCAATCATGAGGGATTCGGCCCCATTCTGCCGGGGCCCGGCCTCGGGATCAAGGTAAAGGCGGAAACCCTGGCGGAACTGGCGGTTTCCCATGTCAGGCTGGCATAAGTCATGCTCGGCAGGAAATTGGGCAAGTCACGGCCCCGGTTCCGAGGAATCCTTCCTGACAAACTAGTACTTAATTGCTATAATTAGCGATATATGTTAGGCTCTCGTTATGAGA
>JASEFS010000060.1 GCA_030018495.1 Deltaproteobacteria bacterium
ACATCGACGGGGAGGTTTGGCACCTCGATGTCGGCTCATCGCATCCTGGGGCTGAAGAAGGTCCCAAGGGTTTGGCTGTTCGCCAATTAAAGCGGTACGTGAGCTGGGTTTAAAACGTCGTGAGACAGTTTGGTCCCTATCTGTTGCGGGCGCAGGAGATTTGCGAGGAGCTGTCCCTAGTACGAGAGGACCGGGATGGACGAACCTCTAGTGTTCCGGTTGTGCCGCCAGGCGCAGCGCCGGGTAGCTATGTTCGGCCGGGATAACCGCTGAAAGCATCTAAGCGGGAAGCCCACCTCAAGATTAGATCTCCCGGACTTAAAGTCCCTAAAGGCCCCTCGTAGACAACGAGGTTGATAGGCCAGAGGTCGAAGCACAGCAATGTGTGAAGCTGACTGGTACTAATCGGCCGTGCGGCTTGACCTCTTTTCCCTTGCCTTCGGAAACTTGTAAGGACTCTCTCTTCGATTCACTTTTAGCTGTCAGCTGTCAGCTTTCAGCATTCAGCAGTCAGCAAAAAAGATGAACTGGCTGATAACTGAATGCCGACAGAAAAAGGGTTTTTACCAAAAACCGAAAACCAAAAACCAAAAACCGCCTTTAAAGCAGTCAGCAGTCAGCAAAAGATGAACTGGCTGATAGCCTGAAGTTGACAGCTTTTTACGGAAAACTGAAAACGGAAAACGGAAAACCGTCTCAAAGTTTCCGGTGGCCATAGCGCCGGGGCAACACCCGATCCCATCCCGAACTCGGAAGTTAAGCCCGGCAACGCCGATGGTACTGCGCGGGTGACTGCGTGGGAGAGTAGGACGCCGCCGGAGTTATTTTTCATACCCCAAGCCCGGTCGCAAGGCCGGGCTTTTTTTATTTGGCGGCGATGCCGATTATTTGGTACTCATGTGAACATGAGGAAAAAGCTTAACGAGATCGTATCCCGGTATACTTGGTCGGAAGTTGAACCGATTTTTCTGGAGCTTTACCCCAAAGAGAAAAGGAAAAGGAAGAGAGCCCGGCAGGCCTGGGAATATATCCAATCCTTGGAACCTCCCCCCTCAGATATGCGGCTTTATATTGAACTACGAAAAGATCCAGAGGAAAGTTATCACGACGTCTTTGGCAAGGACGGCAGCTTAGGGGACAATGGGCAAGAAGAAACCTATGCCCTTTTTCTGGTGGATTGGGACGAATGGCTGGGGATGGAAATTGCGGCTGACACTCTGGAACAATATGCCGGGCTTCATATTGTGTGCCATTGTTTTTGGGAAATGACCTGGTGCGGCTATGTAGTGGAGAGCGTTCGGAAATACCGGGAGAAACTTGCGCGCGTAAGTAAGGAAGAAACCAGAAATCTTGAGGAATAGCCGCTTTCGTAGGGGCGGGTTTTAACCCCGCCCACTCTCAGCCATGCGAAATGTAGAGGCGCAATTTATTGCGCCCTGAGGGCTTGATAAATCAAGCCCCTACAGGTAGGGGATTCTGCCACCGCCAACCTTGGAATGAGATTTTATCATGCTGGGTGCCCGTCTCCATAAGGCCAATCACATAGCTCGCCGGCTGTGGCGTATCTATTTCCCTGACGCTGATTGGCGGGAGCATTTAACGAAGCACGGAGTGTACGCCGTTTGCGTGGGCAGCTATCGCAAGGTGCGGCGTCCCTGCTCCTGTTGGATGTGCGGTAATCCCCGGCGCTATTGGGGGGCGCGCACCAGGCAAGAGATTGCCGCTGCCCTTAGACAGCGAGAGCAGGAGTTAATGTAGGGTGCGCCCGCGCACCAAAATGTTGAGACATGGCGGCTAAAAAATTGCCTCCGGTGCATCCCGGTGAAATTCTTTGGGAAGAATTCATGAAGCCTTTGGGTATCAGCCAGAACCGCCTGGGCCGGGACCTGGGGGTGTCGCCCCGGCGCATCAACGAGATCGTGCACGGCAAGCGCAGCGTCACCGCGGACACAGCTTTGCGGTTGAGCCGTTATTTCGGCACGTCGGCCGAGTTCTGGCTGGGCTTGCAAACCGATTACGATCTTGATTTAGCGCGGGACGAACTGGAGGAAAAGATCACCCGGGAAGTAAGCCATTTTTCCCCGGAACATGGTGAAATGGCCCCATGATCAAGGGACGCCGCCGGAGTTAATTTTCCTCAACCAAAGCCCGGTCGCAAGGCCGGGCTTTTTTCTATTTATTCAGCGATGGTCTAAGGTATACTGAGATCAAGAGGTGAGGGTATGCAGTTTACCATCGAATCAGAGCAAGAAGAAGATGGCCGCTGGCTGGCGGAGGTGTTGGAACTTCCCGGCGTGATGGTCTATGGCCAGACCCGCCAGGAAGCCCTGGGCAAAGCCCAGGCTCTGGCCTTGCGGGTGTTGGCCGAGCGGCTGGAACATGGCGAAATGCTGGCCGAGCCGATTAAAATTTTATTTGCCGCGGCATGAGCTCCTGGCGAGCCACCAAGGCCAAGCGAGTGCTGGCGGCTTTGCAAAGAATAGGCTGGCGAGTCAAGCGGGGTAATGGTTCGCATAAAACTTTATCCCGTCCCGGCTGGCCGGATACAATATTCGCCTTTCATGAGCCGAAGAAATCGGGCCGCGCATGCTGGCCCGCCTTGCCAAAGTGACCGGGCTAAACCCCGAAGACCTATAACTCATCCAATTCCTTTCAGGAAGTCAAGCAACGCCGCTGGTGTCTCGCGGCAGGTGCACAGGCTGGAAAGCCTGTGCCACCAGGGAGAGCAGGACGCCGCCGGAGTTGATTTTCAGGTAAAGCCCGGTCGAGAGGCCGGGTTTTTTTTATTGAATTGTTCTTATGGGCCTGCTAACATAGCAAAAATACTTTTATTGCTTATTAATGATAAAGCTTTAGACATAGTTGGGATAATGTCAACACGTAGCGTGCCCGATATTTACGAGCATATCCGCGCTAAACTCAATGCACCAAATGTTTGCTTCTTATTTGGGGCCGGAAGTTCAAAATGTGTTGGTTATCCACTTATGTCTGAGCTAACTCAAATAGCATTAGACAAGGCAAAATCAAAGCCTGATGTTTCAGGAGTGATGAAGAAACTTAGTGGCTGCACAATTGAAGAACAATTAGAAGAGTTATTTGGCCAATTGCGTTCACCAGGATTATCAAAATTAGATGAGCATGTTATGCGTGAGACTGTAGAACATATCTACGATGTTATATTTGAAGAATGCAGTAAGATAGCAATACTTAACCACCATAAAAAATTTGTTAGATCAATTTATGGAAGAATGGGTGAACGGAAAAGGTTTCATATATTTACAACTAATTACGACATGTTATTTGAATGGGCATGTGACCATGAATTGATTCATTGCATTAATGGCTTTTTGGGTGTTCAATGTCGGATTTATGATCCCAATCAATTCGATATTCGCCCTGCAAGAATTATCCAAACCAGACGATCTGGAGCAAGTGCTCGGCTATTTCCTTGTTTTTGTCTTTATAAGCTGCATGGTTCAGTGAGTTGGATAACTGATGGTATAACGATCAAAGAGGTTCAGCTAACCCCCGGCGCTAAACGTCAATATGGCCAATTAATGGTTTTCCCTACTCCTCAAAAATATAGCGAAACATATAAGACACCCTACATGGATATGTTTACAAGAATGCGGGATATTTTGAGTACAAAACAAACAGTATTAATAACTCATGGTTTTGGATTTGCTGATGCTCATATTAAACCAATGATTGAACAATGCTTAAACGATAATACTTTTATTCTTATAGTAATATCAAAAGATATGCTTACATCATTTGAATCGTTTAAATATAATAAAAATGTTTCAATTATTACAGAGGATGTGACAATAATTGGAGGAAAAGAATATTCAATTAATAATAATATATGGGATTTCTCAAATTTTGTTAACCTGATATAGCATCTATAGGAGATAAATTATGGATAAAGATAAATGTATAGGTTATGTATATGCAGTTACTGGTAGCAAGACAACTGTTATACTCAATGATGATCTTGAGACGCTCACGAGAAATTATAAAGGTGAAGTTTACAATATAGGGCAAATAGGCTCATATGTAATAATCCCTGAAGGGACTAAACAAATTATAGGAATGGTTTTTCAAATTAAAATGACAGAACTTGGGGATAAATTGTCCGAAGAAGGTGATATCTCTTTGCCTCCGGATAAAAAGATTTTAGAATTACAATTACTTGGAAGTATTCAAGATAATAAATTTGAAAGGGGTATTTCATCTTATCCTAATGTCAAGAGTCTGGTTTATATGACAGATAAGGATGACTTGGAAAAAATATTCTATCAGTATCATGAGCATTATTTTTCAATAGGGGATATTGCCGTTTTCGAAGGGAAAAGATGTTTCTTGGATCCGAATGCATTTTTCAGTAAACATATAGCTGTATTAGGTTCTACTGGCTCAGGAAAATCATGTACGGTTGCTTCGATATTGCAGAAGGCTTGTTCATGTGAATATGCTCGGATAATAATTTTTGATCTCCATAATGAATATGCTGCTGCGTTTCCAGAAGGGAGCTGCCTACATACACCGGACTTTGAGATACCATATTGGCTGATGAATTTTGAAGAATTACAGTCAGTATTTGTTGATCAAAATGAGGTCACTGCTCACAATCAGATTATGGTGTTCAGAGAGGAAGTTCTTAAATCTAAAAAAGAATGTAATCCAGATTTGGCCGATGTTCTAACAGTAGACACTCCATTATATTTTGATATTAACACTATCTATAAAAGAGTTGTCCAGCTTGACAAAGAGATGGTACCAGGCTCAAGGGGTGATAAGCAAGGACCTCTCTATGGTAAACTCACACGGTTTGCACTTCGTTTAGAAAGTAAGTTAAATGATAATAGGTACAGTTTTATTTTCAAACCAAAGACATTTACCTCATCATTTACATTTAAACAATTACTTTCAAAGCTCTTTGGTGTTGAGAGTAATTCTAAAATAATTATACTTGATTTGAGCGGCATACCTTCGGATGTTAGGGACGCTATTGTTTCTTTGCTCTCTCGTACTATTTTTGATTTTAACTTTTGGAATGAGTCACGACAGGATTATCCTATTTTAATAGTTTATGAGGAGGCGCATAGCTATCTTCCACAATCCGGACATAGCCTCTTTAAAGCTTCGCGTAAAGCTGTTGAGCGCATTGCCAAAGAGGGACGTAAATATGGAGTCAGCGCGATGATTGTTAGTCAAAGACCCTCTGAGGTATCCGAAACAATCGTGAGTCAATGTAACAATTTCATAAATCTCCGTCTTACAAATCCCACCGATCAAAGTTATGTAAAGAAATTAGTACCAGATGCATTAAGTAATTTGATTGATGTTCTTCCATCTCTAAGACAAGGCGAGGCTGAGGTGCTCCCCAAAAATGAGACTGTTATAATGAGAGGCCTCGAGAGAAGG
>JASEFS010000030.1 GCA_030018495.1 Deltaproteobacteria bacterium
TTTACAGCGTGGACTACCAGGGTATCTAATCCTGTTTGCTCCCCACGCTTTCGCGTCTCAGCGTCAGTGTCGGTCCAGGAAGTCGCCTTCGCCACCGGTGTTCCTCCTGATATCTACGAATTTCACCTCTACACCAGGAATTCCACTTCCCTCTCCCGCACTCAAGCCGACCAGTTTCAAAGGCCCTTCCAGGGTTGAGCCCTGGGCTTTCACCTCTGACTTGACCGGCCGCCTACACGCTCTTTACGCCCAATGATTCCGAATAACGCTTGCACCCTCCGTCTTACCGCGGCTGCTGGCACGGAGTTAGCCGGTGCTTCCTCTAGCGGTACCGTCACACCGGGAGGCTGTTAACCTCCCGGCTATTCTTCCCGCCAGACAGAGCTTTACGACCCGAAGGCCTTCTTCACTCACGCGGCATTGCTGCGTCAGGGTTTCCCCCATTGCGCAAGATTCCTCACTGCTGCCTCCCGTAGGAGTCTGGACCGTGTTCCAGTTCCAGTGTGGCTGATCATCCTCTCAGACCAGCTACCCATCGTCGCCTTGGTAGGCCTTTACCCTACCAACTAGCTAATGGGACGCGGGCTCATCTCCACCCGACAGCTTGCATGCAGAGGCTATCTTTGCTGGCCGGTCCGCAAACCGGACAGATTATGCGGTATTAGCACACCTTTCGGTGTGTTATCCCCCAGACGGAGGTAGATTACCCACGCGTTACGCACCCGTGCGCCGCTTTACTCCCCCGGCGAACCGGGGTTTCTCGCTCGACTTGCATGTGTTAGGCATGCCGCCAGCGTTAATTCTGAGCCAGGATCAAACTCTCCAGTTTAATTCGGAGCTCTTTCCCGCACTCGGGCTCACTATTTAGTTTTCAAAGAGCAAGTTCTTCCAATTAAAATTATAAGCATTAAACCGCCGCTGTCAAGAGGTATTTTTTCTCGTCTCAGTCTCCCTCTCCGCAGCGGCAAATGTCTTTATAACCGAAGCCCCCACCCCTGTCAAGCACCCCCCCTAAAAAAAGTTTTCAGTTTTCGGTTTCCAGTTTTCTGTATCCATTTTCCCCTTGCCGACAGCCCTTCCCTACCCTCAGATCAGGCCCCCCCACTGTTGATGACACCCCCTCTTCTCGAGGCCGGATAACCCCAGTCGCAATTACCCCTTCAAACTTAAAGGCCCTCTCCCCGGAATATTTTTTTCTGTTTCCTCTTGACATAGCAGCATTATCTATATAACTTTGCTATATATGGCAAACTCCTTTAGGTAAACGCGATGCACCAATGCCCCGGGGTTGATGCGGCTGTCGCCGCGGCCCCCCTCAACCCCGGGCTTCAAGGCGTTAGGCGATTAACTCACCCGGTTTTTTCGGGAAAATTAAAGAAGGAGGACGCCATGTCCAGCCCCGGCTGCCTTGACGCCCCTGTTTCGGTGCCGGCCCAACGGCCGGCCTGGCCGCCCGCGGTCAAGCTGTTCCTGGCCTTCGTCGCGGCCCTGGCCCTGCTGTCGCCCGCCATCTTGGGCCTTTACTGGGAGATACTGCTGCCAAAGTAATGACCTGCCCTACCCCAACCCCGGCCCACTAACCCGCCGCCGGCCCCCGCCGACGGTCAATCGAGTTGCGTCCTTTCTTTATCCTTATTACTCTGAGCGGCAACCATCCCTCTGCCAGCAGTCAGCAGTCAGCGGTCAGCAGCCAGAAAATATCAGGGCGAGGCTTCCCCGCCAAACTTCCCGGCCAATAATCATAACCACATATAAGGCGAGCCTATAAGTGTCATCTGATGGGGGACAGTGGTCACAAGCAAGGAGCCAAGTCCCAAAACCCCCCTCTCCCTCGAGTGAGAAGGCCAAGCGGGAGCTTGGGAACGAGGTTTTTTGTAGGGGCGGGGTCGCCCCGCCCTTTTGCGGGCCGGGAAATCCGGACCCTATAAGGCCCGCGGCCTTCGTCAGACATTGACTCCAGCGTCAGGCGTCGGCGAACACCAAAACACGCAGCCTAAAGGCTGCGGCTACATTCAAATCCAGGTGCAACCATCGCCGCGATTCAACCCTTCTTGCGCGTTCTTCTCTGCGGCCCCTCCCATTTTCGCCCTTTCCCCTACTCCGTCCCCTTTAATCCCTGCTTCAGTCCATCCCCTTCCTTCCCCTTTCGCCTTTTCCCCCTTTCCCCTTTTCGCCCTCCCCCTCCTAAAGCATAATCCTCCTGTGATTGCAGATGCCTCCATTTAAACCCGGCTTGGCCTCTCTTCGCTTTTCACCGAAAACCGAAAACTGAAAACCGAAAACCTCTTTAAACCTCTTTCTCCTTTGGGGGCTTCCGCCCTTTGTGCTATGATTATAAGGATTTCGGTCTGTAATCACTCCAGGCCTTACCCCTTTGCGAGGAGGCGACATGGACACCCTGGCCAGCCTGGAACCCATCTTCCGGCCCAAGAGCGTGGCCGTGATCGGCGCATCCACCGCGCCCGGCAAACTCGGCCACGACATTTTGGCGAATCTCAAAAACGGCGGCTTCGCCGGCCCCATTTACCCCATCAACCCCAAGGCCGACGAAATTCTCGGGCTCAAGGTCTACAAGTCCATCGCCGAGACGCCGGCCCCGGCGGAGCTGGCCGTGGTGGTCATCCCCGCCAAGATCGTCACCCCGACCCTGGAGCAGTGCGCCGCGGCCGGGGTCAAGGCCGCCATCGTCATCACCGGCGGGTTCGCGGAAGCGGGCGAAGCCGGCGAGCGCCTCCAGGACGAAATGGCCCAGGTCATCAGGAAAACGGGCTTGAGGGTCGTGGGCCCCAACTGCCAGGGGGTCAACCACCCCCATCACCGCATGTGCGCGTCCTGGCCGCTCATCACCACCGCGGGCAAAATCGCCTTTGCATCGCAATCCGGCACGGTGGGCGCGGCGTTCATGGACCTGGCCGCGGCCGAAAAGCTGGGCGTGAGCTGCTTCGTCTCCCTGGGCAACCGGGTGGACGTGGACGAAGCCGAGGTTATCCAGTACTTCAACGCGGACCCCGACACCAAGGTCATCGCCCTGTATCTGGAAGGCGTGAAGCGCCCCAGCTATTTTCTGGACGCGTTGTCCGACTGCCGAAAGCCCCTGGTGATTCTCAAGGCGGGCCGCACCTTCCGGGGGAGCCTGGCGGCCACCTCCCACACCAAGTCCCTGGCCGGGGTGGACGCGGTGTACGAGGCGCTGTTCCGCAAGTACAAGGTCTACCGGGCCGATACTTTGGAGGAGCTTTTCGACTTTGCCAAGGCCCTGGCTTATCTCACGCCGCCCAAGGGCCGCAGCCTGATGATCACCACCAGTTCCGGGGGCGCGGCCATTTTGGCCATTGATGAGGCGGAAAAAAACGGCCTGCTCACGCCGGAGCCCGGACCCAGCCTCAAGACGCGGCTCAGGGACATGCTCCCGGCCCACTGCGCGGTGGGCAACCCGGTGGACCTGACCGGCGATGTCATGAGCGACGCGGGCCTCTATAAAAAAGTGATGGACGAGACCCGGACGGAATTCGACTACCAGGTGGTGATCTTCGGCGACCCTATCCCCGGAGCCAGCGAGGTGGTCACGCCGGGCGCGGACGAATTGGTGATTTTCCTGGGGGGCGCCGAGGTGGAGCGGCAGGAGCGGGCCAAGCTTTATGACAAGGGCATCCCCGTTTTCCCCACGCCGGAGCGGGGCGTCAAGGCCCTGGCCCAGTTCTTCCGGCACAGCCCTGCCCCGGCGGGCCTGCGCCCGGAAGCGCCCATCCCGCCCGCGGCAGGCTTGAGGCTCCTGCCCGCGGCGGAGGCCGCAGAGATGATCACCCGGGCCGGCATCCCGGCTGCGGCCGCGCCCCTGGCCGCCAATGCGGAGGAGGCCGTCCGCCTGGCGCAGGAATTCGGCTACCCCGTGGCCTTGAAAGTGGCCTCCCCGGATATCCCGCACAAAACCGACGTCGGCGGCGTACAACTTTATCTCATGGACGATGAAGAAGTGCGGCAGGCGTTTAAGGAGATCATGGCTTCGGTTCACCTGAGGGAGCGCATGGCCACGGTGGACGGCGTAACCGTTTCCCCCATGGCCAAGCCGGGCGGTCTGGAAGTCATCCTCGGCGTCATGACTGATCCCCAGTACGGCCCTACGCTGATGTTCGGCCTGGGGGGCATTTATACGGAAATATACAAAGATGTGGGCTTTTGCATCCTGCCTGCCACTGACGAAGAGTTGGACCGGCTCATCAAAAGCATCAAGGGCTATCCGCTGCTCACCGGCTTCAGGGGCCAGCCCAAACGCGATGTCGAAGCATTAAAAGTGGCCATGAAAGCCCTGGCGACTTTTGCTCAAAAGCACCCGGAACTGGACCAGATAGAACTGAACCCTTTGCTGCTTTATGACAAGGGCCTGTTTGCCGTGGATGTCAGGATATTTTCGAGAATTTAAGGGGCCGGGCCGATAAAGTCCCCCTAAAGCGGAGAAAGTCAATGGCGTCTTTGCCCGAACATGCCGCGGAGAACGCTTTCTGGTTCCGGGATTGCTTTCTTATGACCATGCCCATCGGCCAGAAAGCCATCAACCTGCGCGAACTGCTTCATGCCATGTATGAGGTAAGTGATGCAGTGCTCTTTTATCATCTCTTTCAATACCGTCTGGCCATTATTGCGCCCGCAGTGGAGTATCCCAATGATTTCGCCCTGTGGGCCGCCAACGCCCTGCAGGACGCCAAGCTGGCGGAGAAGCTGAGTTCTTTCGACCCTTTTGATTACGAAAACCTGGCCCAAGTGCGGCAGGCGGTGATTGACCTGTTGGAGGAGTATCTCTGGGATTTACCTTATATTCCCTGGGCCCGGCCCGGCATGGAGTTCCATTTTTGCGAAGCCTCCACCGTGGTGTTTCGCTCGCAGATTTCCGCCGGCACCATGCTGGAATTTTATGAGGCCTTGAAAAAAGTCGGGTATGACTCCATTTACTATCACTTGTTCGAAGGCCGCTGGCGTCTGGGCGTCAGGGAAATGGATGATTTTTCCTATTGGATCGAAACCAATTTCGATATGCCGGAACTGGTGGCCGCGATCAGGAATATGGACATCTATTTTTATAGTTTAAGGGAGATTCACACTTCCCTGCTCAAGCTTTTGGAAGGCTGCCTGGAGGGGCCGCGGTGATCACCCTGAGTGAATACGCGCCCATCGTGGGCCAGGAAGTTATCGACCAACTGGAGCGTCTGGCCGAAGGGCTGGGGCCGGCGCGGTTCGTGCATGTCAATTCCACCTATACCGGCGGCGGCGTGGCTGAAATATTACACCGGGCCGTACCTCTGCTGAACCAGTTGGGCCTGGAAACCGCCTGGCATGTTATCGAGGGCGATCCGTTCTTTTTTGAAACCACCAAGAGCATGCATAACGGTCTTCAGGGTTTCAAAGTCGAGCTGACCCGGAAGATGTGGGAGCACTATCTGGAGGTCAATCGCGCCAACGCCCGGAAGTTCGATTGGGAGGCCGACTTTGTGCTGATCCACGACCCCCAGCCTGCTTTTCTAATCAACGAACTGCGGCCGCGCGCCGCCCACTGGATCTGGCGCTGTCACATAGATGTTTCCCGGCCTCACTTGCCGGTATGGCGGCTATTGCGGGATATCGTGAATCAATATGACTCCTCGGTATTTTCCATGCCGCAATTTGCCCAAAATCTGCCTCATCCGCAATACATTATCCATCCTTCCATCGACCCCTTGAGCGACAAAAACCGCGAATTGACCGATGCAGAAATTCAAGGGGTATTAAATCGATTGGGGATAGAGAAGGATAAGCCTATCATCATCCAGGTATCCCGGTTTGATTCCTTCAAGGATCCTCTGGGCGTGATTCAGGCCTTTCGCATGGTCCGGCGCCATACTCCCTGCCAGCTGATTCTGGCCGGTGGAAGAGCGACCGACGATCCGGAGGGGGACCGCATTTTGGCCGAAGTTCAGGAAGCGGCAGCAGGTGAACCGGATATTCACATTCTCATGTTGCCGCCGGATGCCCATTATGAAATCAACGCTTTGCAGCGGGCTTCGGACATCATTGTCCAAAAATCCACCCGGGAGGGTTTCGGGCTCACGGTCACTGAGGCAATGTGGAAGGGCAAGCCGGTCATCGGCGGCGCGGTGGGGGGGATTGTCATCCAGTTGCAAGATTACCAGACCGGTTTTTTGGTGCATTCTCCGGAAGGCTGCGCTTTCCGTATCCGCTATCTTCTCCACCGGCCGGAAATGGCCAGGCGTATGGGACAATTGGCCAAAGAATTTGTCCGTAACCACTTTCTTATTACCCGTCACCTGCGCGATTATCTCACCCTGCTGACCATAGTGAGAAGCCCTGAAGGCCGGGTTTTTGAATTTTAAGCGCCACCCGGCCAACTAGAGGATCGGTTCCGAGTGAAGCCTTTGACATTTTTTCGCTTGCAGACCAGGGAAGAAGTTCTGGCCCATTACCGGAAGTTTTCGCCCCTAGGGCAGGAGGAAGTGCATCTCCTGGCGGCGGCCGGCCGAATCACCGCGGTGCCGATAGTTGTTCCGGAGGACGTGCCTCCCTTCCCCCGAGCTGCCATGGACGGTTATGCCGTGCGAGCCCAGGATACCTTCGGAGCCTCTCCCGGTCTCCCCCAATACCTGGAAATCAAGGGCGACGTGGCGATGGGGAGGGCCCCTACTCAAGAAGTGGGCCCGGGCGAAGCCCTGCGTTTGCCCACCGGCGGCATGCTGCCGTCAGGTGCGGATGCCGTGGTCATGGTGGAGTACACTGCCGAGCATCCCAACCTGACTTTGGAGGTGCGCCGGGCGGTAGCCCCCGGTGAAAATATTCTCCAGCCGGGGGAAGATGTGCGTCAAGGGGAGACGCTGCTAGAGGCGGGGCATCGCTTGAGGCCTCAGGACATCGGCCTGTTGGCCGCTTTGGGAATAATCAGCATCGCCGTCCACCGGCAGCCGTCAGTAGCAATAATTTCCAGCGGCGATGAGATTGTCCCGGTAAGTCAAACCCCTGGCCCGGCCCAGGTCAGGGATAGCAATGCTCATCTGGCCGCGGCCCAGGTAAAAGAGAACGGTGGTACACCACTTGTTTGGGGCATCATCCCTGATGATCACCAGGCCCTGAAAAATGCCTTGGCGGGAGCCCTGCAGGAAGCTGATCTGATTCTTGTTTCCGGAGGAAGCTCCGTGGGGGCCCGTGATCTGACCATTCAGGCCATCGAGGATTTGCCGGGGGCTGACGTCCTGGTGCACGGCGTAGCCATCCGTCCCGGCAAGCCCACTATCCTGGCCGAAGTGGGCGGCAAACCTCTTTTGGGACTGCCGGGACATCCCGCTTCCGCCGCGGTGGTGATGCATGTGCTCGGGAGGCCCCTTATGGCGCGCCTGACGGGCCTTGCCGACCCCGGCGGCTGGGGCGGCACGGTCACGGCCAAGCTGTCCCGCAATCTGTCCGGAGCCTCCGGCCGGGAGGATTTTGTCCGGGTGAGCCTCCGCCAGGAAGGCGATACCCTCTGGGCAGATCCGATTCTTGGACCGTCCGGGCTGCTTTCTCCTTTGGTAAAAAGCCACGGCTTGGTCATGATTCCATTGGGCGTGGAAGGCCTGAACCGGGATGAAACCGTAATGGTGCAACTCTTCGAATGAGTTTACAGGAAACCATGGCTGGATTCTTCAAGTCCTTGGCGACAGTGCTGTTTTTCCTGGTCTTCACAGTTTCATCGGCGGCTGTTTTGCCTTTTTGGCAGGCGTTTGCTCAAGCTCCTGCCGGAACAATGCCGGCGCCGCTTCAAAAAGATTTTTCTGCCGACGTACCTGAGGATTTTGCCGGTGCCCTTGATGTCCGCATTCACCCCGGGGAAGGCAAACTCCAGCCGCCTGCTGAACTTCTGCTCAAGGATCCCCGGGGAAGAAAAATCGGCCATGATCCCCGGGCCGGCAAAAGCTATCGGGAAATCCCCCTCGCGTCTTATGAATTCGAAGGCCTGGATGATGCCGTGAGCGGCGCGCCCGGCCCTCAATCGGGGGTCATTGAACTAAGAAATCCTTTGGCCGGCATTTATGTTTTGGAAATTATCGGGAAAGAACCGGGGCGTTTCTCCCTCGAAATCACCGGCTATGACAAGGACCTGAATCCATCGAAAATTTTTCTGAAAGAAACGCCTATTGCGCCGAAAGGCTTGCGGCGGTTTACTTTCCGCTACACCCCTGGCCGCGGCGTTAGGCACGGGACCTTAATAGAACCTGGGAAGACTTCGGATTAAGGATGAGAAACAGAACGGCTTATGAGATGGCGGAGGAAAGTGCAGGGGGGGTTACCGCAATACTATTAGATAAGGGGACGTCAGATGATGGACGTCGGCCAGAGTCGCCTCCCGGGTTTGTCTCACGCAGGCGGAAATTCTCTCCAGTACTTGCTTGGCCTCCTTAAGCGAGGCGGGATAGTGCTTCCAGGCCCGCCGGTTTTCCTGGGAAATCAGCGCAACCACACCTTCCTGGGAATGATTCGACCGGGCTTGTCCCTTCGGGGTAATTTCGGAAGTTTCTGATCCTTTGATCAAGGTGAGATGGGGATCGACTTTCATTAACCCAGCCTTCCGGCTCTGCGGAGAAACCTTTGACGCATAATTTTTATCGGCTTTTGAAGTGAATTTCTTTAAAATTCCCGGAGGCAGGGCTAGTGATTTTATTCCGGCTTCACGGATCTGACTTTTTATTTTAAGGTAATATTATGGTATATTTTTTGGCCTTGGTCCTGCTGGCGTATCTTCTGGGCTCCATTCCCACCGGGCTCCTGGTGGCCCGCCTGATGGGAGGCCCGGACCCCCGAGGGACCGGCAGCGGCAATATCGGCACGGCCAACCTTTACCGCGTGTTGGGGCTCAAAGCCGCGGCTTTGACCTTGGCCGGCGATATCCTAAAAGGGGCCATAGCCTTACTGCTGGCCCTTTTGTGGCTGCCGCCTCTGGGGACCTGGCAGGAATCAGCGCTGGCGGCAGTGGGGCTGGCCGCAGTGCTGGGCCATATGTTTTCCTTATACCTCAATTTCCGCGGGGGTAAAGGCGTGGCCACCACTTTCGGGGTTATTGCGGTGCTTTGCCCTTGGGCCGCACTTAACCTAGCCCTAGCGTATGCGATAACCCTTGCCCAAACCAGGATTTTTTCCATAAGCGCGCTATTGTGCGCCTGGCTGCTGCCTGTGGCCGTCGGCTTGTTTTCCGGCTCCAAGGCCTATATATTTTTGTCCGGAATTCTTTCCGGTCTGATTCTGTTGAAGCATCGCGCTAATCTGGAACGTCTGTTTAAAGGAGAAGAACCGCGCCTTTAATCTCCGCCGGTGCTGCGCACAGCCCACTTGCGCGGAGATAAAAAATTTCCCGGCAACTTGGCAAATTAAACGGATGGAGGCGGCAATGCTGGTAAAGGATTGGATGACACGAGACCCGGTTACTGTTACTGATGAAACTTCAATGATGAAGGCAATTCATCTCATGAAGCAGAATCGCTTCCGGCGTCTGCCGGTGATGCATGAAAATCAGCTGGTGGGAATTATCACCGATAGGGATCTCAAAGAAGCTTCACCCTCCAAAGCTACCACCCTGGATGTACACGAACTGTATTATTTGCTGGCCGAACTTCAAGTGAAAGACATCATGACCCGCAACCCCATCACCGTTTCTTCTCAGGACACGGTGGAGCACGCTGCGCAACTCATGCTGGAAAACACCATTTCCGGGTTGCCGGTAGTGGATAAGGGTCAGTTGGTGGGTATCCTGACCCAATCCGATGTGTTCCGGGCATTTATGCACATCACCGGGATTCAGCAGGCCGGAGTGCAATTCGCCCTGCGACTGGAAGACAAGCCGGGTCTTATTAAAGAGGTTGTTGACCTCCTCAGGGCGCGGGGCGCCCGTTTTGTCAGCCTGCTGACCTCCTACACTTCAAGCCGGGAGGGCTTCAGAGACATTTACATTCGCGTCAAGAATCTCTCGCCGGAGGGAGTCAAGGCCGCCAAGGAGGAGTTGGCCGGCCGCTATGAGGTGCTTTACGTGACCGAAGGGGAGAGCTGAGGCTCGACCGATCGGCTGCCTTACCTTCTCATAAAGGGGCGGGAGGAAGGAAACTTTTTCTTCCATCCCGCCCTTTCCGCTTCACCCCCTTTTATCAAGGACCCTTTGTCCCGGAAACCTGCGGGTTGCCTTTATCATTCTTTGGCAAACAAGACCCAGAGATTGGGAGAAAAGCGCTCGGTATCCACCGCCAGCTTGTCCAGACCCAAGGCCAGAAGATTGGTAAAGACACAAAGCGGCAGCATGAGGGCCGTGGCCAGCCAGGCGATGCCGGCCGCGGCGCCCCCCTTCCTGGCCAAGCCCGCCATTGCTGAAAAAATCCAGTTGTGCAGCAATTGAACGATGGCGGTGCCGATGCCCCCTTGATATCGGAGCGATTTTAAACTGAGGCCGGCTTGCGCCAATAATGCCTTGATCCCAAATGGGCTGAAGCGAAAAAAATCGTGCGGCCCCACGTGCACATTGTAAATGAAGGGCGCGGAAAGAATGCCCCAGCCGCCGGGCTTCAGGATGCGGGCGATTTCCCGCAGGACCTGGTCCGGCCGGTCCACGTGCTCCAGCATCTGGGCGCATAACACCGAATCAAAAACAGCCGCGGCAAAAGGAAGGCAGCGGGCGTCCCCGAAGACTTCCGGCCGCGCCTCAAAATCCTGGATGTTTTTAGTCACCGGATAGTCCAGACCGATATAATCCCTGACCTGCTTTAGATATGGGCGATACGGCTTATTGCCGCAGCCCACATCCAGCAGACGCCCTTCAAGCCGGCTGCCGTCAGCCTTGACATCCCGCCGGAAATAGTAGGACGGCAGAAACTGAAAATTAAGGAGATTGGCCCCTAATTCCTTCCCGCAGAGATAAAAATACGCCTCATATAAGAAACGGCTGATTTTTTGCCTCACGTCCCGCCCCTGTCATGCACTTTCCGCCGCCATTCGGCCAGAACCAGCAAGCGCCACACATCTTCGCACAAATCGCTTTGGCCCGCGTAAAATCTTTGCACCAGACTTCGGACCCCGGTCTCATCGCACAATCCGGCCAAGGGGCTCGGGGCCGCTGACAGGCATTTCCTGACAAAATGGGAAAGATATCCCTGAAACCAGGACCGCAAGGGGCTCTGGAAACCGTTCTTTTTGCGGTAAACGAATGCCGGACCCAGCTCCGGACGCAATATCCGCTTGATCAGGTACTTCTGATCGCCCCCGTGGTATTTCAGGTTCAGGGGCATGCGCGCCGCCAGCTCCACCACCCTGTGGTCCAGGAAGGGGCAGCGCAGTTCCAGGGAAGCGGCCATGCTGGCGCGGTCCGCCTTAACCAGGATATCTTCCGACAGATAGGTGTTCAAATCGGTAAACTGCATGCGGCTGATGGGGTGCTGAAAGTCTTGCCGCCAGCAATCATCAAAGAAAGCATGCACTTCCTGAGAATCTACCAGGGCGCGGCGAATGTCCTGGTGGAGAAGCGCCAGGTTGGTCTCCCGGCTCACAATTGCCCGGTAAACATTGCCGTTCTGCAGCGCGGCGCGCTTCAAAAAGGCTTTGCCTCTGAGAGAATGCGGCCAGATTTTTGCCAACGCGGCCAACAGGCGGGGCTGCAGCGAGTGCGGCATTGCATTAAGCAACCGCTGTACCCTATAGGCATTATGATAGCGCGGGTATCCGGCAAACAACTCATCGCCGCCGTCGCCGGTTAGAGCCACGGTTACATGGCGCCTGGCCGCCTCCGAGACCAGCCAGGTGGGAATGGCCGAGGAATCGCCGAACGGCTCGTCAAAATGGCTCACCAGGCGAGGAAGCAAAGTCAATGTATCGGGGCGGACGATTTCTTCGGTGTGCTCCGTGTGAAACTGCCGCGATACCTGGCGGGCATAAGGAAGTTCGTTGACGCCCCCTTGGGCGAAGCCTATGGCGAAGGTCTTGACAGGCTTGCCGCTGACCCGCTGCATATGGCGAACGACCAGAGTGGAATCAAGGCCGCCGGAGGCAAAGGCCCCCAGCGGCACGTCGCTGATCAGGCGGAGGCGGACGGCCTCGGCGAACTCAGCCTCGAATTCCTCAAACCAATCCTTCCCGCAGGAATCTGAAGCTGTCGGCATTTGCCAATAGCGCTGCATCCTGACCTCCCCCGGCCGGTTCAAATCGATGCTGGCGAAGTGCCCGGGAGGGAGTTTGCCTATTCCCCGGTAAATAGTCCGGGGTGACGGGATGTATCCATAAATCATGTACTGGCTCAAAGCCACGGGATCGATTTCCCGAGGTGTGGCCGGGTCTGCGATTATGGCTTTAAGCTCGGAGGCGAATTGAAACTCTGTGTCAGTGGCCCGGTAGTACAACGGTTTTTTACCGATTGGGTCCCTCGCCAGATAAAGGGTTCTTTCCTGCACATCCACCACCCCGAAGGCGAACATGCCCCGCAGCCGGGCCAGGCACTCGGGACCCCACTTGGCAAAAGCCATCAGCAGTACTTCCGAATCCGACCGGGTGTGAAATTTGACGCCCAGGCTCGCCAGTTCCCGCTTAAGTTCCAAAAAATTGTAGATTTCCCCGTTAAAGGTAAGCCAAAAGCGCCGTTGAGCATCGCCCATCGGCTGGCCGGCCTGGGGCGAGAGGTCCAGGATGGCCAGGCGCCGGTGGCCCAGGAAGACATCCCAGCCGTGAGACAGGCAACCTTGGGCCGATTTAAATTCATGGGGCCGGGTAGCTGAAAAATGAGCGCCGGTGGACAAATTAATTCCCAGGTAGCCGGAACCGTCGGGTCCCCGGTGTCTCATGGTGTCCGTCTGGCGGCAGGCCAAACCACCGTCGCGGAGAACCCCTTTTGCCTGCACTCGCCCAAAAATTCCGCACATCAGCTGATAAGTTCCATGGTATTGAGCAGGCGCTCCTAGGCCTGGTTTTTTGCCCCGCCCAAGTGAAGATTGCCGGGCGCGCCGCCCGGCGTCCCGGCCTCCGACGTCACCGGGGTGTCCCAGGGTATTTGACTGTTTAGGACCCCCATTTCGTGCTGCACGGACTTACAGGTGAGAAGGCCATATCCCAGGGCAAAACCTGCCAGTGCCCCAATGATCCCCAGACGGCCTTTCAACAGATAAAAAAATCCCGTCCCCAGAATTCCACCCAGATTGGCATGCAGGACATGGGCGGCAAAAACCCGGATTTTGAGATGCCGCCATACAGCCGACGCCATGAGGATGCTCACGCCTGCCAACCAGAGAGCTTTGGCCGCGGCCATCCCGGTGAGCCCATAAAAAGCCGCGGCCGCAGACATCAGCGGCAGTCCGATCAGGCCGGCCAGGGCCTGTGCCAGCGTCAGGGTAAGTTGATGACCGGTCATGGCCAGAATTAAGACCACCGAACCGCAGGATACATTGACCAGATGAGCTGCAGCCAAAACCCGCAGGGCGGTGTCAGCCTCAGCAAATCCCGGGCCGAAGAAGCCAAGTATCTCAGGAGCCGCGAGCATGCATACGCAGGCCAGCGGCAGGGCCACATAATACATCCACCTGGAGGTGGCTTGAGCGACCGTTTCCACACGCTGCATGTCGCCTTGCTGGCAAAACCTGGCAAACAGGTGCGGCACCGCGGCATTGACCGCAATGAGCGGCAGGTTGATAATCAACGCAGTCTTGGCCGCGGATTCATAGTAGGCGACGTTTTCCGGGGATTTGAAAAATCCCAGAATAAGGCTGTCAACCGACCAGAAGACCAACATGCAAAGCGAACTGAAAAATAGCGGCCAACTGTATTTCAGGAGATCTTTGATCGGCGCCGGGTTGGCCCAAGTCCAAAGCCTGCCTGGGAGGCGTGACTTCAGCACCGCAGCCAGGAAACCCAAGGCAATAATGGAACTGGCCAGAAAAACGCACCCAAGGGCCTGGGGCGCTCCTATCAGGGATTGCCCGTAATACCCCATGACTATGGTCAGCGTGAATACCAGAACCGGGGTCAACAAATCCTGGGAAAAAACCACCCAGCGCACGCCCCCCAAAGCCCGCAGCCCTTCGCCGCATAGTGCGGCCACCACCAGTAGCGGCAGGGCCGGAGCCGCCCAAGCAAGCACTTGCGGGAGACTGGGAGCATGAAAATGCCCTGCCAGCCATTCTCCCGAACCGTACAAAGCCAGGGCCGCAGGGCCGCTGAGAAGCAGAATTAAGGCAACGGCAGGATAAAAAAAGTTCAGGAGCTCTCCATCTTTGCCTTCTGCCTGCAACGCGGCAAAAAACCGCAGCAGGCCGAGATCCAGCCCCAAGCGGCAAACCACGGAAAGGATGGTAATCAGGTAAATCACGATAGTGTAGGTGCCCATCTGCTCGGCGCCGAACAAGCGGGCGATGATGATCAGGGTGAGATAACCCAGCGGTATGGAGACGGTTTTAAAGGTTAACGCCAAGGCTGAATCCGCGGCAATATGACGCAACAGCCCTCCAAGGCAAGTCATCGAATTTCCATCAGGTCCGCAGACTTTTCCTTTAATTTCCGACCTCTAATTCAGCGAAACGGCTCGACAATTATTATGCTGCCAGCGTACCCTGGGCAAGAAGTAAGCCGGGCGGAGGTTGTCCCGATATTTTTGAACCATGGATATCATTTCCAGCAAAACCCCGATGGTCAGATAATGAGGCTCCAACCCCAAGGAAAGAAGGCCCGAATGGCTTGGGTTGTAATAATGTTCCTCCTCTTCCCGGCGGGGATTGGGAATCTGTTTGATCTGCACCTCAAGTCCCAGTTCCCGGCCGGCTTCGCGGACCTTTTCCGCCAGGTTACGGACACTGAAGGTCTCCACAAACTGGTTGAAGACCCGATAATGCCCAGGCTCCGGCGGGTTCCGCAGGGCCAATTCCACGCAGGCCAGGGTGTCCTTAATATTCAGGTATCCCCTTTTCTGGCCTCCCCTCCCATAAATCGTTAAAGGGTACCCTGCCGCAGCCTGAGCCACAAAGCGGTTCAACACGGTGCCAAAAATATCGTCATAATTGAAGATGGGCGCCAGGCGGTCATCCGGCAGGGAGCCGTTAATGGCCAGGCCGTACACCGGACCCTGGTTCAGATCGGTGATGCGTATATCCCACATGCGGCAATAGAAATAGAGCATATCGCCGTCCTGGGATTTGGTCAGGTGGTAAAGAGAGCCAGGGGTCTTTGGATAAAGAAAGGTGTGTTTCCGGCCTTTGTGCCGGACTTCAAGGTAGCCTTCTTCTATGTCTATATTGGGAGTGCCGTAAACCCCCATGGTGCCGAGTTTGACTATGTGACAGGCAGAGTCTGTTTCCGCCACCGCATGGATTAAATTCAGGGTGGAAAGCAAGTTGTTTGTCAGGGTAAAGGCGGCGGTCTCCCGGTTCAGCATGGAATAAGGGGCGGAAGGCTGTTCCGCGTAATGGACCACCCCCTCGGGAGCAAAATCTTTAAAAATTTGCAGCAGGAAAGGGTAATCGCAGACATCACCGACCGCCACCCGGATCGAATATCCTGTCAGGGCCCGCCATAATTCGGCTCGCTGAGGCAGGTCGGGGACCGGCAGCAGGGGCAGGCAGTTCATTTCCACGCAGGCCCGGCGCCGGAAATAATTGTCAACCACCGCCACCTCATGTCCTTTTTGGGAAAGGTGCATGGCCGTGGGCCAACCGAGATAACCATCGCCTCCCAAAATCAAGACGCGCATATCGGTCTTCCCCTTAGTGAGCTGCCGCCAATTGAGAAGGTTCTCCGGTTAAAAAATTTTCCGAAGTGAAGGCGGCATCCGGGAAAGAGGGCATAAATTCGCGCAAAACCTTGTGCCTGATGAGATAAGTCTTTATCTCCGCCACAGTCAGAGGCTCTTCCCGGGAAGAAATATAGCTGCGACGCGCCGGCCGGGCCCCGGCATCCCTATAAGCGTATTTAATCCTGGTATAGAAATTCCGAAGGGCCGGCAAAATGACGAACATTCTCTGCAGTTCGGTCGTACGGTCAATTTCTTCATCACTGAGGAGTTCTTCGTAAAGCTTTTCGCCGGACCTGGCCCCGATGAATTCGATGGCGATGTCTTGCGGGTCAAAGCCATAAATCGGCGCCAGCAAATCGATCATGGCCTGGGCCAGGTCCAGAATACGCATCACCGGCATCTTGGTGACGAACACTTCCCCTCCGCAAGCCAGAGTGCAGGCTTCGAGCACCAGATGCGCCGCTTCCTGCAAGGTCATAAAAAATCGGGTCATTTTGATATCCGTGATGGTCACTGAGGCGCCCCTTCTAATCTGATCGGCAAATATGGGCACCACCGACCCCTGAGAGGCTATGACATTCCCGAATCGGACGCTGGAGAACACCTGCTGGCCGCCGGGGTTGACGATGTTGGCGGCGCTCATCAGACGCTCCCCCATTAACTTGGAGGTCCCCATAACATTAGTGGGATTTACCGCCTTATCCGAACTGGTGAAGATAGTCCGCTTGACCTTCTGGCAAAT
This sequence comes from Deltaproteobacteria bacterium, assembly GCA_030018495.1. Classification (GTDB taxonomy): domain Bacteria; phylum Desulfobacterota; class Desulfobaccia; order Desulfobaccales; family 0-14-0-80-60-11; genus DTHB01. The sequence goes on from JASEFS010000030.1 coordinate 16,500, forward strand.
GGCAGCCTGAATGATGTTCTTCACCCCCAGAATGTTGGTCTGCACCGCCTCGAAAGGGTTGTATTCCGAGAGCCCGACATGCTTTAAGGCCGCGGCATGAAAAATGATATCCACCCCGGCGCAAAGGTTTTCCATTTTGCGGGCGTCTCGCACATCGCCGAAAAAGAAGGTTAGGCCGTTGGTGTGCCGATAGCGCTCACCCAGGAGGAATAAAGCTGTTTCATTGTTGTCAACGGCCCGAATCTCACCCGGTGCGCAGGCCAGCAACAGCCTGATCAACTCCTGACCGACGGAACCCGCGGCTCCGGTAATCAAAATGATTTTATCTTTAAAAAAAGTGTTCAAAGGCTTATCCCTCAGCCGCATGGCGCTGCCCGCCGCGGTAATAGTCCCGGTAATATTTGGGATGATAATAAAGTTCATATCTACTTGAAAAATGACCGTTGACCTGGTTAAGAATTATGCCCAGCAGGGGGGCCTGGATTTGGGAGAATAGCTGGCAGGTAAGGCGGCCTGCTTCCCGGGGGGTGGAATTCTGTTTCATTATCAATAATACGCCGTCCATGAGCTTGGAAATCACCCGGGCATCCGCAAACCCCAAGGCCGGAGGTGTATCGACGATGACGTGTTGGAATTCCCGGCGGAGTTCATCCATCAAAGCTTTAAAAGCTTCGGAATTCAGGAGTTCAAAGGGATTGGGCGGCACAGGCCCGGCCGGAACGAACCATAAGTTCGGGGCCTTGGTGGGCCTGATGATTTCTTCCCATTCATTGTTGCCGGTGAGAAAGGTGGACATGCCGGGTTGGGGCGGCATTTCAAAGACCCGATGCAGTCTTGGCTTTCGCAGGTCACAGTCCAACAAGACTACTTTCCGGCCATCCAGCGCCAGGGAAACGGCAAGATTGGAGGCAATGGTGGATTTGCCTTCCTGAGGATTGGGACTGGTGACAATAATGCTTTGGGGCGGTCCGTTCACCGCGGAAAGCATAATAGAAGTGCGCACCTGCCGAATGGCTTCGGAGATTATGGAGGTCGGCTCGTTTAACACTGCCAGGTCCACACCATCTCCGTTGCCTTCGGCAACTTGGCTTTGATTTCTCCCGAAAGGCAAGTAGGTCTGCAATTTATGGGCATACAGGTGCGAGCGGCCGTTCCTGGCGCCGGTTTCTTCAGAAAGCTGCGGCACCAGTCCGAGGGAGGGCAGCCGGCAAACCCGCTCCACCTCCTCAGTGGTCTTTAGGGAATCGTCGAGATATTCCGCCAGAAACGCGGCGCCAAGTCCCAAACACAAGCCGATGATCCCTGATAATCCCAGGAATAGACCTTTGCGGGGGAAATAAGGCTCCACGGGTACATCGGCCGGGTCGATAACCGCCACATTGCTGGCCACCATGGTGCTCGCCACTGTGGTCTCCTTCATTCTGGCCAACAGGGCCTGATAGAGTTGTTCAGTCGTCTGGGCGTCCCGCTTAAGAATTTTATATTCCACCAGATCCTTTTGAAGATTGGCCATCCGGTCCTTTTGTTCCTTGAAGGCCTCGCTGAGCAAAGCTTCCGTGCGCTTGGCGGCTTCATAATCCGCCTTGACCGCCTCCTGAATGCGTTTTACTTCATTGTTCAGGCGACCCTGCAATTCGTGAAGCTTGGCGGTTTCAGCCTGCATTTCAGGATGACCGGGAAGATAGATTCTCTTCAGGCTGGCGGTCTTGGCTGTTTGGGACACCAATTCCTGCCGCAGCGCCAAAATTAAGGGATTATTGGTAATGAGAGGGACCTCAGGACCTTTTTCCTCAATCTGGCGGTATTGTGCTTCCTTGGCCATGCGCTCTGATTGCGCCTTGGTCAACAGGCCGTTCAACTCAAGATATTTTTGAATAATGACGTTGTCTTTGTCCTCCAAGGCGAAGAAATCAGATTTTTGGCCGAATTCATACAGCTTCTGCTGGGAGTCTTGAACCCGTGCCGCCAGGCTGTGAAGCTGCTTTTCCAGCCACTCCTTAACCAGGGAAAATGACTCGGTGCGTTTGTCAATGGCCAGCTGTACATACTCCCGGGCCAAGGCATTGATCACCCTTTGTGCCAGAGATTGGTCCGAGGATTTGAAGGAAGCTTCCACTAAATAAGAATCCTTGATCGGTCTGATGTCCAACTTTTGTTGAAACAGGTTCAGCAGATCATTCTTCACCTGTTGGGGAGAAAGGGGCGGCTCGGCTTCGCTCTGCACTTTGAATTCCGGATGGTTTTCCAGGTTTAAGCTCTCGATGAGGCGCCAAGCCAGAGAACGGCTCGTCAGGATTTTTACCTGGGTCTCTTGAAACCTGGAAAGATCCTGTCCGACTTTCAAAGCCGCCAAGGGATCATGTTCACCGAACTGGGCCACATTATTGTCCGGGGTTATCTGGAGCAGGGCTGTGGCCAAGTAAATAGGGGTCACCAGCAGCACCACCGCCACGGTCAGGAGGATTGTTCCCAAAAATATGCCGATGACCAAACGCTTGCGTTTTTTCAAGATGTGCAGGTAGTCCTGTAAATGGATGGGCTCCTCCGGCAACAGCTCGTAAGTTCCGGGCGCTTGGGAGGGCATGGCCCTGGAAGAGGAAATCATCATGGGGAGGTGATAATTTTTAGACATAGGTCAGGTCCTTGCAATGCCTGTTGGTCAGCCCTGCACCAAGGGTGCCGGGATTAATTGCCGCCGAAACGATAGGCTCCGCCCACACTTCCCGGCAACAGTTCTTTGAATACAAAAAGGGCTTTTCTAAAAGAGCTTTCATTTACCACCACTACATCATTTTCTTTTAAAGGAATATCCGGTTCACCCCTGGTCCTGATATTGGCCAGATCAGCGCTAAGGGTGATAGGATTGCCTTTTTCACCAAGGCGCAGGATATCCACCCGTTGGGTGGCCAAAACCGGATCGAGGCCGCCCGCCAAGGCCACAGCCTGGGTCAGCGTGAGGTTATCCCTGATCGTAACGCTGCCGGGGCGCCTGACGCCCCCCAAGACGTAGGCTTGGCCGGCAAAGGGCACATGAATAACGTCGCCATGCCTGATGGGGATATTAAGTTCCGTTTTCCCTTCCTGGAGGAGACCGCGCAAGTTGATTACCAAAGTCTCGGCCTGGGGCGAAAATGAGCCGCCATTGCCCGAGGGCTTCTTGCTTTCGGGTCCGGCTGAGGGTTGCCGGCGAATGATATGAACCATGTCCCCGGCCTTGGCCCCCGGTTTGTCCTGGAGGCCGCCCGCCAAGGCCAGCATTTCAAGCAGGGTACGGGGGCCGATCATTTCATACTGCCCGGGTTTGTCTACGGCCCCGGTCACCGCCACCCGATTATGGCGGTATTCCGTTACTCTCACGCTGACCTGGGGATTTTTCAGGTATTCCGACCCGTATGCCTCCATCAGCCGCTTTTCGATTTCCTGAGGCGTAAGGCCGCCAATCATAATCTCACCCACCAACGGCAGGGTGATAGCTCCCCGGCCGTTCACCCGCACCTGGCGGTTAAGATTATTGTGGCCGAATAATTGGATCTCCAGAAGATCTTCCGACCCCACCCGATAGTCATGATAATCATTCGGATTGACCTGACTGATCTGCGTCAGGAGGTGCTGCTGTATCTGGGGAGGTTTTCTCTGCTCTTCCAATTGGAGCAGCAATTGACTTTGCTGTTGGTAGGACGCGGCAGCCCCGCATCCTGCAATTCCCAACCCCAGAAAAACCAATCCTATGGCAAGGCTTCTGCTTTTCATATCCCTGGACCCATTTTGTCAAAGCTTGAAAGAGTTTTTCTCGATTTGGCGGTAAGGAAGTCTCCATCCCTCCGGCTGAGAATTTTCCCTTAACATCCGAGGAAGCCGCTTTTCTAATTTTTTGATGCTCCTTCCACAGGAGACCCGCATGCCGTAGGCGGTAGCAGGTCGATCTTTCTTCCCGCTCCCGTGAAGCTGATCGGATTTTAGCTGAAGGAACTTTAAAAAATTTTCAAATGTCTGAAAATTTTCTGAATAAAATTAGGGGGTCTATGAGAAAAAAACAGATGAGAGAGCGGGAAATTAGCAGTATCATCAGGCCTGGTGCCGGTATTGATAGGTTCGTCCCCGCGGCTGGGGGGAAACATCTTTTTTTTAACCCGAAATTGTGTTAAACATCTAAGCAGATTGGCAATATAGAGCAACCTATGTCCTTTTGCAGTCAATGTGAACTGATTCATGGTGAGGAGCACCGCTTCTGCCAGAAGTGCGGCCAGATTCTGAAGCGGGCGCCTTCTACAGGCCGGGCTTGTCCCAGGTGCGGTGCCTTGACTTATCCCGGTCAGAAATTCTGCTTGGACTGCGGCCTGCCTTTGAGGACCATGCCTTTTGGCCGGGAAGAACCCGAGGCGCCAAGGCGGGCTCCGGTTTTTTACCCGCGGGGTCCCGAGCCGCAGCCCAACCGCTATCAGAGGCGGCCCGGCAGGGCCGTCGTCACTCTGGTGGTCATCGCCCTGGTGGCTCTAGCGGGCCTCTACGGCTGGCGCCAGTTGGCCAAGGCCCCCGCCCAGCCTTCTTATCCCCTGGCCGTCACGCCCCAAGAGAACCTGCACCGTGAAGTTGAAAGGGTGGCCGAGAAGATCCGCTCCGCCCATCTCACTAAGGACATCAACAAATTTCTCAGCTGCTATTCTTCCTCATATCCGGACCTTGGCGGCCTGGAGAGCCAGATTTTGCAGTTGTGGAAAAACTATGACATTAAGGAAGTTTCCTATCGTATAAGCGACGTGGCCAGCCTCGGGGAGCGTGAGGCCAGCGCACTGCTGGTCTGGAACATCCAGGTGTATGACCACCGCACTCACGACTACATGCTCTTGAGGCCGGCGTACAAGATCAACCTAGAGAAAGCCGGAGACGGCTGGAAGATCCGGGAAAGCCGCGAAGAGGCATGACCTAAGTATGATGATCTACCAGACCCGGCGAGTGCCGATTTGGTTGGGACTATTGGGATTTCTGCTGATTGTTACTGGCTGCCAAGGCCTGTTTCCGCCGTCCGCCTATCCCCCTCCTCCCGCACCGCCGCCTGTCGCGGCGCCGCCGCCTCCCAGCCGGCCGTTGTTATATGTGAACGCCTCCCGTCTTAACCTGCGCGCCTGCCCCGGCATGGACTGCCCCAAGGTCGCCACCCTGGAGCGCAATGAAGAAGTGGAGCAAGTCGCTCAAGCCGAAGATTGGGTTCAGGTGAGAGTAAGGCGGGATGGCAGCATCGGCTGGGTGGCAAGTCGTTACCTGTCCGATCGACCGGCCCCCATGGAAATGGCTCCAGCCACCCCGGAGCCGGAGATGGAGCCGCAGGTTCCTGAACGGGCGAGGCCGGAGCAGCCTCCGGCCACCAGCAGGCCCGAACCACCGAAACCCGCGAAGACCTACCTTCCGAGACCTGCTCCCAAGCCGGCGGAAGCCGCAGAACCTGAACCAGAGCCGGTACCTGTCGAGCCCGGGCCGGTCCGGCAGAGTCCCGCGCCTGCGGAACCCGCACCGGTGGAAAAGCCGGCCCCGGTGCAACCTGAGCCCCAGCCTGAGCCTCCCCGCAGGATTCGAATCATGTAACGGCCCTGGGCCACTTTCCTTTTCATGGTATAATAGTTGGCAATTTTTTGGGGAGGGGGTTAAACCCTTGCCCCTCCCCAAAGCCCCACTCTTATCCCTTTATGGGGGTCAGGAGCGGAGCTCGTAAGCGCGGGGGGCGGCGGTTCGGCCCTTCCTGTTTAAGCTAGTTTCTTTTCTGATGATTGAAAACTCATGCCGCGCCTTTTACTCACCGGCACAGATAACAGTGTGATGGAGGAGCTTTCCGGAATTTTCGCCGGGCAAGCCTTTGAGGTGGACCGCTGTCCGCCGGAAGAAGTGTGGCAGCGCTGCCAGTTGGAGGCTCCTGATCTGGTCGTCCTAGTTGACGACTCATCGTTTGCCGGGGAGCTTATTCCCCGTTTGAAAAGCGCTCCGGCGACCGCGCAGATTCCCCTTCTCGTCGCCCTGACTGAATTCAGCGAAAGCGCCGCGGCCAAGGTCCTGGGGTGGGGCGCCGATGAGTTCCTGGTACCGCCGTTTCGCGCTCCAGAAGTTTTGGCCCGGGTGGCCGTGCTTCTCAAGCTGCATCGCGACCGCCAGATTCTCCTTGCGTCCAAGGATGAGTTCACCCGCCTTTTTCAGCAAAATCCCCAGCCCCTGTTTTATTGCGACCGTCAGGGGGTGCAGTGTCACATCAACCCCTCCCTCCAGCGTCTCCTGGGCTACCCTGAGCGCGGGGAGAGCGTGGTGCCGGCTGAAGCTCTTTTATATGGCGAGGAAGATCGGGCGCGCTTTAGACAGATTTTGACCGGGGCCGCGTCGGGCCGTCATGTCAAGATTAACCTGCGCCATCGGGCGGGCCAGCCGGTGACCGTTCTGTTGAACGACCTGGCGCTTAGTCAGGTCGCTGACCAGGCAAGTTTTCAGGTTCAGCAGGTGGGCACTGCCTCGCCCTTGAAAAAAGCCTTGAAAACCCTGGTGGAAAACTTCCTGCCCTCGGCCCGGGACTACCTGGCCCTCCTTTCCATGACGCCGCTGTTGGGAGGACGATATGAAAAAGTGAGAAAACTGGGGCAGGGGAGCTTCGGCGAGGTCTGGCTGGTCCTGGACACCGAAGCTTTGGGACCTGAGCGCCGATTTGTAGCCAAAATACCGTTTGTCAAGACCGCCAATGCCAAATTTCGCCAGGAAGCCGACATCTGCCGGCAACTGTCACCGCATCCCGGGATCGTGAATCTGGTGGATATCGTTGAGGAAGACGGCAGGGTGGTCTTGATCCAGGAATATGTGGCAGGGCGGAACCTGGCGGATATGCTGGAAGAGGAATTGCCCCGCCCCCTGGTGGAGAGCATTATTCTCCAGCTTATCGACGTGGTGGCTCACGCCCATGCCCATCGCATCATGCATCGGGATATCAAGCCGACCAACATCATCATCCAGGCGGACGGCACTCTCAAACTCCTGGATTTCGGCGCCGCCAAGGTTCTCAAGGAGAAGGACATCAGCGCCACCATGGTGGGCTCCAGGCCCTTTATGGCGCCGGAGCAGCTTATGGGGGAAAGCGAGCGGCGCAGCGATATTTGGGCCATTGGGGTTATTATGTACCTGCTTTACACCGGTGAGCTTCCCTTTTACAGCGAAGTGGAAAAATATTTGATCGACCAGATCCTGGAGCAGGAGCCGTTGCCTCCTCGGGAGCACAACTCGGAAATTCCGCCGGAACTTGAAGCCATTATTCTGAAATGCCTGAAGAAAAAGGTTGAAGAGCGCTACGAGAATGCTTTGGCGTTGAAGGCCGACCTGCTGTGCCACTTCCCCAATTACGGGGGTCGGCGCGATCACAAATAAGTGGACGCGGTTACTCACACGGTCGCCGGATTAGCCATTTCCCGGCTCATCCCTGCCCCTGTGCGGAAATGGGGGCTGGTGCTCGGAGCCGCGTTTGCCCTGCTCCCGGACATCGACTTTCTCTGGCTCTTTTTTGACCGCCTGGCTTATATCCGCTACCACCGGGGTGTTACTCACTCCCTCTTGGCTTTAGGCGTATTTGCCGGGCTCGGGGCCCTGCTGGCCCGCCGTTGGGGCGGACCCCGCTGGTTCAAGCCGGTGCTGGCGCTCGGCCTCGCGGTGCTGGCCAGCCACATGCTCCTGGACCTGGCCACCTCCTACGGCACCCAGATCCTCAGCCCCTTTTCCCGGCAGAAGTTTGCCCTGGACTGGATCTTTATCATTGACCCCTACCTTACCTTTCTTCTCCTGATAGGCTCGGCCGGGGGTCTGGTATCACCTGCCAGAGGCCGCCTGCTGGCAGCCTTGTCCCTGAGCGCGGCCGCGGTCTATTTCCTCCTGTGCGGGTTCTACCATAACCAGGCCATGATTTTGAGCCGGCAGGTTTTCAGCGATTCGCCAACTGCTGATTTGCAGGTGGCCGCCTTGCCCCAGCCCCTGTCCTGCCGCCGCTGGCATTTGCTGTGCTATGGCCCGGCTGAAGTGAAGCAAACTATGGTGCAGTTGCCGCGCCTTGGTATTAGGGGAGCTTCGCAAGAGGTAAAGGTCAGGGAAGACACTTGGGCTCCGGGGCTAAATCCGCATGCGCCGCCGTTGGCTTATCAGCCCCCCGAAAGCTTGGTGGTGCAGACCTGGCAGATAACCAGGCCGCCGCCTCTGGCTTACGCCTCTGACAGCGCCGCTGTCCTGAAAACCTTTCTGGAATTCGCCCGTTTTCCGCTGCTGTACCGTTGGGAACCGCGCGATAACGCGGTTTCCATGCAATTTCTGGATTTGCGGTTTACCATCCCTGGAAGGGCCTTCCCTTTTGTCCTGGAACTCTCGGTATCTAACGACGGCCGCTTGCAGAACTGGCGTTGGGGCCGGAGTTACCTGAACAAATTTTAGGTCGAGCGCTTTATTGCCTTTGCATTCCGAAAATCAGGAATTATTATCATTTAGAACATGATCAGACTGCTGCCTGAGGAGGAATAAATGTCCGAAGATCTGTTGGAAAAAGGGGCGATTCTGCAAAGAGACAAGGAGACCTACGCCATTGCCCCGCACATACCCGGAGGCATCATCACCAATTTCGACTTGCTGAGAAAGCTTGCCGATGTTGCTGAAAAGTACGGTGCCAAGGCAATCAAGCTCACCTCGGCCGAGCGCTTCGCCATAGTTGGACTCCAGGCCGATGTTTTGGACGAAGTCTGGACGGAGTTGGGGTTGGTGCCCGGTGCGGCCATCGGCCTGTGTGTGCGCTCCATCAAAATCTGCCCCGGCACCACCTTCTGCCGCATCGGCATGCAGGACGCGGTGGGCGTGGGGTTGAAGCTGGATGAAAAGTACCATGGCATGGAACTGCCCTTTAAATTCAAAATCGGCGTTTCCGGCTGCCCCAACAACTGCTCCGAATCCTCTATCAAGGACCTGGGCCTGGTGGGCATGGCCAAAGGCTGGCGGGTTTTGGCGGGCGGTTTTGTCTCGGGCCTCAAACCGCGCCTGGCCGACGTCATCGCCACCGGCTTGAGCGACGAAGAGGCCCTGGCCCTGACGGACAAGGTCATCGACTGGTACCGGGATATGGGCAAGAAAAAGCGCCTGGGCCGGGTCATCGACGAGGTCACCCTGGCCAAGTTCATGGAGGATTTGGGCCTGCCGGTGCTTGAATAAGATGAGGTCGGGGGGGGAAGAGGCATGTACCTGCCTTTTCCTCTTACGACAGGTGGGAGCCTCAGACATTAACCGAAGCAGCCGCCACGGGTGCAGCATTAAACTTGTTTCACTTTTTATTGGCCTGATCTTTTTGAGTCCTCAAGGCGTGATGGCTTGCGGGAATTCAATGGACAAAGAGGAAATCCGCTCCAGGCTGAAAAATTATGTTGAGCATCTGAGCGTCACTTTGGGGGAGCGCTCCGTTTACCGTCCTCAAGGGCTTAAGGACGCAGAAGACTATGTTTACCGGTGCTTTGAGAATATTGGTTATCAGCCCCGGCGCCAGAAGCTGGTCTCCATGCGCCAGCAGGTGGCCAACATTATTGCCGGGGAACAGAGTCCTCAGGGCTATTACCTCCTGGGAGCACATTACGATACGGTAACCGGCAGTCCCGGCGCGGACGACAACGCCAGCGGCGTGGCCGTGCTCCTGGAGGCGGCCCGTCTCGCCCGGCAAGTGAACCTCGCGAAACCCTGGGTTTTTGTCGGTTTTACCACGGAGGAGCCGCCGGTTTTTGGCACCCCTTATATGGGCAGCAACGTTTACGCCCGTCAGGCGAAAAAGCAGGGCCACAAAATTTTGGGTATGCTGTGTCTGGAGAGCGTCGGCTATTACTCCCAGGAACCTGGCAGTCAGCATCTGCCCTTGCCCTTGAAGTACATGGGCTATCCCACCACCGGCAATTTCATCGGCCTGATCAGCGACCGCCGATCCAAGCCCCTTATGCAGTCATTGGCTAAGTCTCTGGAAAACGGCAGCCGCCTGCCGGTGGCCACTCTGGCCGTCCCCCTGGGAGGCTACCTGCTGCCGGAAGTGCGCTTAAGCGACCACGCCAATTTCTGGGACCAGGGCTATCCCGCGGTTATGCTCACCGACACCGCTTTCATGCGCAACCCCCACTATCACACCGGCAGTGACCGGCTGGAAACCCTGGACCTGGATGCCATGGCGGAGCTGACCCTGGGGCTGGTCCATTTCATGCAAAACGCGGAGAAGTAGGATTTCGGTTTTCCGTTTTCCGTTTACTGCTCACTGCTAACTGTTTTTCTGTTTCCTGCTTTTGGCTTTTTTCATAAAATAAAAACTAGGGCGCGGCTTGTCCGTGCCTTTCATAATCTGGTGCAGATTAAACTACAAAGACATTGCTTCCATGAAAAAAGCAAAATTTACCGGCAAAATCCGCACCGATCCATGGGAATCGCTGGCCCGGGGATCCCGGGAAGTCATGGCCTCCTTATGGGGCGAATATTTGGCCGAGATGTTAAAAGTTTCCAAAAAGAGTGCCCGCTTTCGCATTTTGCGCCAGCAAATAGAAGAAGCCGCAGGGTATAAGGAAATCTTTCGTAAATGGAATCCCCTCTCTCCGGAAGACAGGGGCGAAGCCTGGCGCCGCTTAGTGGAAACCGCCCGGGCCCAAGCCAAGGAAACCGAGGCCACCTGTGTCCGCTGCGGCGAATGCTGCGAAAGTTCAAGTCCTGTTCTCCTGCTTCAGGACTTGCCTCTGTTTATGCAGGAGGTGCTTACCCCCAACGAAGTCTATGCCCTGCCCAAAGGGGCATCATCCCCGGAGGGCCTGCGGCAGCCACTGGAGGAAGAGCGCCTTAAGATCAGGGAGGTGCCGGGCAGCCGCCAGTGCTGGTTTTATCAGGCGGCTCAGCAGAAGTGTCGCATTTATGATCAGCGCCCTGAGCAGTGCCGCCGACGCCAGTGCTGGGGGGAGCCGCCGCCGGAGCCTGACTCGGAAGAGTACTTAAACCGGTCCCATATCTTCAGGCAAATCCCGGAAATTTGGGATTTGATTACTGCGCATCAGGAGCGCTGCGACCGGGTGCAGGTGCGGGAGGCTCTCGAACGCCTGGCCCAGGGGGAGGAGGAGGCCGGGGATATCCTCTTTGAAGCCCTGCATTTCGACCATCACCTGCGCCAGATGTTGCTTTCGGAATGGGAGATGGGCGCCGCGGCCACCGAAATGCTTTTGGGCCGAAGCCTGACCGATTTCCTGCGGGATTTGGGCTTTAAGGCCACCCTCACACGCGAGGGCGTCTTCCGGGTGGAACCCCGGCAATGCCGGGCCTAGTACAATAAAGTTTAAATAAACATCCTGCTACTCCCAACATAAAATGTAGAACCGCCGCCCTCACCGGTTCACGCGCCGCCGGGTCGGCGGCGCGACATTTAACCTAAATTTTATTCTGAGCATTGCTCACAAGCCTTCGGCTCTCTCAGAACTAATGAAAAGGGTGGCACAGGTGTCCTCACCTTTGCCATCTTAAGGACTACGTTGTTTAGCAGCCGAAAAATTTATGGCCTTCTTTAAACCGGCATGATGGTCACGCCGCTATTGTTCCAGATAATCCAGCAATCGCCGCCAGAGCTTGTCCCGGCCTTCATGCGTGAGGGCGGAAAACCAGATAACCTCCCCCGCGGCCACGCCGAATGACTGCAAGTCCGCCGCTAGCCGGCGGACCGCTTGGGCCCGCTCCCCCATCTTCAGCTTGTCCGCCTTGGTAAGCACCGGGATCACGGCCCGGCCTTTGGCGGTTAAAACTTTCCAGAGAAACAACTCCTCCTCTCCCGGCCGGCGGCGGCCGTCCTGGAGGAACACCACCCCCCGCAAGTTCTCCCTTTGTTCCAGATAGTCCATGAGCAGGCGGCCCCAGCCGGCCTGCATCTCCCGGGAGACCCGGGCATAGCCGAAACCCGGCAAGTCCACGAAATGCCACCGTTGATTGATCAAGTAAAAATTCAGACCCCGGGTGCAACCGGGCTTGGCGCTCACCCGCACCAGTTTCCGCCGGCCCAGGAGGGCATTGATAAGAGAGGATTTCCCTACATTGGAGCGCCCCAGGAAGGCGATTTCGGGCAGAGCGCTCCGGGGCAACTGCTCGATGCGGTGCACGCTGAGCTCAAATTCGGCGGTCTTGATTTTGGGAATGGCCATACTTTACATATATCAAAGATATCTCCCACTTACCTAACCATTCGGGTTGACGGGCCATTTTTTTCCAGGTAAATGATAGCGTATGGCCGAGGAACATGAAGGGCTATGGATAGCCTGGGGCTTGTGGTTTCATTTCTGGCTGGGGCTCATAACCATCAGTTTGGGGACAATGGCGCTGCTCGTCAGCCTCTTTGACCCCCTCGGTCTTAAGGTGCAACGCCTGGCAAAGTGGTGGGGCAGGTCACTGCTCTTTTTTTCCGGCGTCAAGGTGGAGGTCCGCGGCCTTGAGCACCTCAAACCCGGCGAAACCTACGTCTTTGCCGCCAACCACCGCAGTCAGTTCGATATCTTCGTGCTCCTGTCAATCCTGCCCGGAAACTTTCTGTTCGTCGCCAAAAAATCCCTGTTTCAGATTCCCATTTTTGGACAGGCCTTGACCCGCACAGGTTCCGTCCCTATTGACCGCAGCAACCGCCAGGAGGCCATCAAGAGTCTCAATCTGGCCGTGGCCAAAGTTAAACAAGGGTTTTCCATGATCGTCTTTCCTGAAGGCACCCGCGCCAACTCCAGGGAGCTTATCCCTTTTAAAAAAGGGGTTTTTGTCATGGCTATGAAAGCCGGGCAGCCGGTGGTGCCCGTGGCCATCAACGGCACCATGGCCATCCAGCCCCGGGGCGCGCTGCGCCTGCATCCCGGGCCTATCCAGGTGGTGCTTGCCCCCCCTGTAGACCCCTTGCGATTCCCGACCAAGGAAGCTCTCATGGCCGCGGTCCGCCGGGAGATCGCCGAGCGCTTTGATCCCGATTATCCCCGCCGCTGAAGGAGGCATCTCACGGAAAACCGGGTTGATCTGACCTTTCTGGGAGGCCTGGGAGAGATCGGCCTCAACCTCATGACCTTGGAAACCAGCGACTACCTGATGGTGGTGGACGCGGGCCTCATGTTTCCGGAAGACCACATGCTGGGGATCGACATCGTCATCCCCGATTTTGCCTATCTCCGGGAACGGCGGGATAAGATAGGCGCTGTGGTCCTCACCCACGGCCATGAAGACCACATAGGCGCCCTGCCCTTTTTGCTCCGGGAATTTTCCGTGCCGGTCTACGGCACCCCCCTGACTTTGGCCCTGGTCCGGGAAAAGCTCCGGGAACACCGGCTGAACGGCAGCGTGGACCTCATGGAAACCAGGCCGCGGGCCCCATTTGAGCTGGGGCCCTTCCAGGTCGAATTTATCAGCGTGTCCCACTCCATCGTGGACGGCGTGGGTCTGGCGATCAAGACCCCCCAGGGGATTATCCTCCACTCCGGCGACTTCAAAATCGACCAAACCCCGGTGATCGGGGCTGCCACGGACCTCAATCGCTTTGCGCATTACGGCGAACACGGGGTGCTGGCCCTGCTTTCCGATTCCACCAATGCCGAGCGCCCGGGCTTCACCATGTCGGAGCGGCAAATCGGCCACACCCTGGAGGAATTGATCCGGGAGGCTCAGGGCCGGGTCATCGTCGCGGTGTTTGCCTCCCACATCGCCCGCATCCAGCAAATCGTCAACCTGGCCCAGAAATTCGACCGCAAGGTGCTTTTCAGCGGCAAGTCCATGGTGGTCAACACCCGGCTGGCCAGAGAATTGGGGCTCCTTGAGGTGCCCGCTGAGATGGAAATCAGGGTGAATGATTTGGAGCGCCTGCCCCCCAACCAGACCATCATCATCACCACCGGCAGCCAGGGCGAGCCTTTGAGCGCTTTAGCCCGCATAGCTCTGGAGTCCCACAAGCAAATCCATATCCGCCAAGGCGATCTGGTCATCCTGTCGTCCAAGTTCATCCCCGGCAATGAGCGGGCCATCACCACGGTGATCAACAATCTTTACCGCCTGGGCGCGGAAGTGATTTACGAAGAGGTAGCCGATATCCACGTGTCGGGCCACGCCTGCCAGGAAGAGCTCAAACTTTTGCTGAACCTGGCCCGGCCTCGGTATTTTATACCAATTCACGGCGAAACCCGTCATTTGGTCAAGCATGCCCACTTGGCCCGGGCCCTAGGCATTAATGAGGACCGCCTCCTTCTGGCCAAAAACGGCGATCAGGTGCGGTTTGACGACAACGGCGGCAGGATTGCCGGGCAAGTGGAGGTGGGCCGGGTTTTTGTCGACGGCAAGGGAGTGGGGGACGTCTCCTTCATCGTACTGCGGGACCGCCGGGCCCTGGCCAGCGACGGCCTGGTCATCGCCACGGTGGCCGTAGACGCCACGGCCAGAAAAATGGTCACCGAACCCGACCTCATCACCCGAGGGTTCATCCTGGAGGAGGAGCATGAACCCCTCCTGGCCGAGGCGCGTCATGTCTTTACGGCCATTGTGGCCCGCGCCCTTAACGACCCTACCCAGGATTGGCTGGAGATTCAGGCGGAAGTGGGCAAGGCCTTGCGCAAACTGTTCTTTAAGGCTTTGGAGCGCCGTCCTATGATTCTCCCGTTGATATTGTCGCTTTAGGCCGAGTCTGCCGGAGACCGCCACGAGATTCCTGTTTACTTGCACCCGATGTAGGATAAGCTATAGGTCATTCTTCCAAAAACTCACTGGGTAAGGAGTCCAAGATGAAAAGATGGTTCTTTTTCACGGGTCTTGTCGCCGTTCTGGCTTTGCTGGCGCCCCTCCAAGTCAGCCATGCGGCGGAAAAAAGTGCCAAGCATTACCTCGGCCTGGGCGCCGAGCACATGCAGGCAGGCCGCTATCCCCAGGCGATAGAGGAACTTAGTCGGGCCATCCAGCTGGACCCTGATTATGATGAGGCTTATCGACAACGGGGCAATGTGTACTTCCGGCAGGGAGACCACGACAAGGCCATTGCCGATTACAGCGAGGCTTTGCGCCTCGCCCCCAAAAATGCCAGCAATTATGCCAACCGGGCGCTGGTCTATTTGGAGCAAGGAAAACTGGATGAGGCTCTGACCGACTTCACGGCCGCCATAAACCTGGACCCCAAATATGCCAAAGGCTACAGCCGGCGGGGGCGCGTCTATTATCAAAAAGGCGAATACGATAAAGCCATTGCCGATTGCAATAAGGCTCTGGAACTGGACCCCAAGCTGGCCGAGGCCTATTTTTACAAAGCCCTGGCCTGCGAACAGACCGACCGCATCCCTGAAGCCCTGGAATCATTTAAACATTTCGTCGAATATGCTCCACCCGAATACGAAGCTCATACCAAAATCATACGCGACAAACTGAAGCAGTACGGGGAAACGCCCCAAAAGACAAATTAACCAGCCCAGGACAAAGCTCTGTTCCATTGCTTTAAAGCTTAAACTTTCCCTACCATTTTTATATATAGACAATTAATCCTCCATGGCATAAAATTAAATGCAGCAAATTTGCCAGGTTAGGTTGCAGTCCCTTCCGGTAGAACCTAGATTTTATGATTAAGGCTGTAGGAAATTCCTTCAGGGGAGTCAGGCATGGACCCTCACCGTCGGCTGTTTTCTGCACTGCTGGTCTTCATCATCCTAAGTATTTTTTTCTGGAGTCGGCCTCTGCCGGTCTCAGGGGCCGAACCCGGCCTGCCCGCCGATCTTCAGGCTTTGATCCAGGAAGCTCTGAAGGCCAATCCCGAAATCAAGGAACGGGCCCAGATCAAGACTGCCTCCGAGGAAAGCGTCAAGCCCGCCGGGGCCCTGGACGATCCCATGTTCTCCTTTAATATTTTGAATCTCGCCGCCGATACCTTCGACTTCGCCCAGGAGGAAATGACCAATAAGCAAGTGGCCATTTCCCAGAAGTTTCCCTTTCCCGGCAAGCGCCGCCTGCGCTCAGAAGTGGCCGAGGAGCAGGCCCGAGCCGACAGCTTTGTGTTTGCAGACAAAAGGAATGAAATCAGGACCAAGGTGATCCAGGGCTACTGGGGCCTTTCGTTGGCTTACGCCGGTGCCGATATCACCGAGAGAAACAAACAGTTCTGGGAACAGGTGGTGAAGGTGGCGGAAACCGTCTATGGGGTGGGGCGCGGCCAGCAGGCGGACGTGCTCCAGGCTCAGGTGGAGCTCGGCAATTACCTGGACCGTCTGCTCCAGTGGCGCCAGCGCCAGGACTCCATCCGGGCGGATTTGAATGCTTTGCGCTCCAAACCCCAGAAAACCGATATTCCCAGGCCGGAACCTATGAAGCCCAGAGGCTTCGGCCTCAAGCTGGAAGATTTATTGGCCCAGGCCGAAGGCCAACCCCGCCTCAAGGCCCTGCAAGCCCTGATAGCCAAGCAGAATACCGCGGTGGAGCTGGCCCGCAAGGATTATTATCCCGACTTCAATGTCGGTCTGGCCTACGGCTTCCGGGAAAAAAGCCCCATCGGACGGGAGCGGGCCGATTTTTTCACCGCCCTGATGAGCGTCAACGTACCACTCTGGTGGGGTTCCAAGCTGAACCCCAGGCTGCGGGAACAGCAGGCCAAAAAGGCTGCGGCCCAGGAGGCCTATCAGGCCCTTCTCGACCGCCTGGCCGCGGCGGTCAAAGACCGCTATGCCAAGCTGGAGCGCCTCTCTCAGCAAATAGCCCTGTACGATCAGGGCATCATTCCCCAGGCCCGCCAGGCCGCCGAGGCTTCGCTGGCCTCCTACCAGGTGGGCCTCCTGGATTTTTCCCGGTTGTATCAGAACCAGATCGCGGCGTACAATGCCGAGCTCCAGTTGCAGCAATATCTCAAGGAATTTGAAGAAAACTGGGCCGAACTGGAATGGCTGGTGGGCGCCGAGCTTCCTCGCCGGCCCGGAGGAAATCGCCGATGAGTCCTGCGCCCCGACGTTATCTCCTGACAGGCTTGGTCCTGGGTGTGCTTTTGGTCCTGGCAACCTATGGCGTCTTGTACCTGGCAGGCTACCATATCATGCGCCATGAGCCTTCGGCTCCGCCCCCGTCCGAAAAGGAGAAAGCGCCCCTGTGCTACGTCTCCCCCACCAATCCGGACTATATCCGCTTCGAGCCCGGCAAGGACCCCCAAGGCCAGCAACTGGTGCCGGTCTATCCTACGCAACCGCCGTCTCCGGGGGCGCCGCCGCCTGAAAGAGCCATAAAATACTGGCAGTCTCCCATGGACCCCAAATATATCCGCGACAAGCCGGGAAAAGACTACATGGGCCACGACCTGATACCGGTTTACGGCGAAGTGGGCCCGCCCACCCCCAAACCTGGAGTTCCTGTAAAAGAGAGGAAAATCAAGTACTGGGTCTCACCCATGGACCCCGGTTATGTGCGGGACAAACCCGGCAAGGCCCCCTGCGGCATGGACTTGGTGCCGGTATACGAAGAGGAGGGCGAGGCCAGGGCCGTGGAGGGCACCATTGCGGTGGACCCCAATATCCTCCAGTCCATGGGAGTGCGAACCGCCAAGGTGGAGCGGCGGTCTCTGGCCCACACCATTCGGGCCGTGGGCAAGGTGCTGTATGACGAACGCCAGTTCTCGGTGGTCAATACCAAAATCAACGGCTGGGTTGAACGCCTTTATGTAAAGGCCACGGGGGACCCCATCCGCAAAGGCCAGTCCCTCTTGAGCATCTACAGCCCGGAGCTGGTCGCCACCCAGCAGGAGTATCTCCTGGCTTTGAAAAACCGTCGGAATATGGAAAAAAGCCCCTTTCCTGAGCTGAAAGAAGGGGCCCAGCGGCTGGTGGAAGCCGCGCGCCAGCGCCTGATTTATTGGGACATTCCCGCCGCACAGGTGGCGGCCCTGGAAAATACCGGGACCATCAGCAAAACCCTCACCCTGGCGTCGCCGGTAAACGGCATCATCACCAAGCGCATGGTGACCGAAGGTCAGTATGTCAAAGCCGGCATGCCTTTGCTGGAAGTGGCCGACCTGTCCACCGTCTGGGTGGAGGCCGACATTTATGAATATGAGCTTCCCTGGGTGAAGGTGGGCCAGCACGCCCAAATGACCTTGCAATACCTGCCGGGAGAGACCTTTCACGGCAACATCCATTATATATACCCCTACCTGAGCGGCGCCACCCGCACCGCCAAGGTGCGTCTGGCCTTCGCCAATCCGAAGCTCAGGCTCAAACCGGACATGTTCGCGCAGGTGGAGATTGCCTCTCCTCAGGCAGAACCCGCGGTGGCCGTGCCCGCTGAAGCCATTCTGGATACCGGCGAAAAGCAGCACGTGTTCGTGGCCTTGGGGCAAGGCCGCTTCGAGCCCAGGGAGGTCAAAGTGGGGCGCTTCGGCGACGACCGCTATCGGGAAATTCTCGCAGGCCTTGAGCCCGGCGAGGAAGTGGTGACTTCAGCCCAATTCCTCCTGGATTCCGAATCCCGCTTCCGGGAGGCCATTTCGCTCATGTTGGAGGGCAAAGAAAAAGAAGGGGGAAAGCCCGAGGGCCCGCCCGCGGCCATGCCAGAGCATAAACATTAGTGGTCGGTGGCCTGTTGAAACCTGGTCCAACGCTCACTGCTTACTGCTCACTGGAAACTGATTACTGATTACTGACCTATGATCGCCCGATTCATCGAAGCCTGCGTCCGCCACCGCGTCCTGGTGCTCCTCATCTGGTCATTGATCACCGCGTGGGGCCTCTATGCCGCGTACAACCTGCCGGTGGACGCCATCCCCGACCTCTCTGACGTCCAGGTCATCATCTCCACGGATTATGTGGGCCAGGCCCCCCAGGTGGTGGAGGACCAGGTCACTTACCCCCTGGCCACCGCCATGCTGGCCGTGCCCTACGCCAAAGTCGTGCGGGGCTATTCCATGTTCGGCCTGTCCCTGGTGTACATCATTTTTGAGGACGGCACCGACATCTATTGGGCCCGCTCCCGGGTGCTGGAGCAGCTCAATTTTGTCCGGGGCAAGCTCCCTGCCGGGGTGAACCCGGCGCTGGGCCCCGATGCCACCGGGGTGGGCTGGGTCTTCCAGTACGTGGTGGAGGACCCCACCGGCCGGCACGACCTGGCGCAACTGCGCAGCATCCAGGACTGGTACCTGCGCTATCAGCTGCAAACGGTCCCCGGCGTGTCGGAAGTGGCCTCTGTGGGCGGCTTTGTCAAGCAGTACCAGGTGGTAGTCGACCCCAACAAGCTGGCTTCCTACAACCTCCCCATCTCCCGGGTGAAGACGGCTATCCAGCGGTCCAACGCCGATGTGGGCGGGAGGGTCATCGAACGGGCCGAAACCGAATATATGGTGCGGGGCCTGGGCTATATCAAAAATCTGGATGACCTGGAAAATATCGTGGTGGGCACGGATGGCCGGGGCACTCCAATTCTCTTAAAGGATGTGGCCCTGGTGCGCCTGGGACCGGAACTCCGGCGGGGCCTGGCTGAAAGCAACGGCGAGGGCGAGGTGGTGGGCGGCATCGTGGTCATGCGCTTCGGCGAAAACGCCCGGGCCGTTATTAAAAAGGTGCAGCAGAAACTGGAGGAACTCAAGCCGGGTCTGCCGCCGGGAGTGCGCATTGTCACCGCGTATGACCGCTCCGGCCTGATCGAGAGGGCCATCAACACCCTGCAGACCGCCATCATCGAAGAAATCGCCATCGTCGCCCTGATCACCATTCTTTTCCTCCTGCATGTGCGCAGCGCCTTTGTGGCCATCATCGGTCTGCCTCTGGGGGTGCTGGTTTCCTTTATTTTGCAATATCAATTCAATATCACCGCCAACATTTTGAGTCTGGCCGGCATCGCCATCGCCATCGGCGACATGGTGGACGCCAGCGTGGTCATGGTGGAGGACGCCCACAAGAAAATCGAGTCCGCCCCGCCGGATGCGGATCGCGCCCCGTATATCCTGGAGGCCGCCAAAGAAGTGGGGCCGTCTCTCTTTTTTGCCCTCCTGGTGATAACAGTGTCGTTTTTGCCCATCTTTGCCCTGACGGGCGAGAGCGGACGCTTGTTCAAGCCCCTGGCTTATACCAAGACCTTCGCCATGGCCGGCGCCTCCATCCTGGCTATTACCCTGATCCCCATTCTCATGCTCTTCTTCATCCGGGGGAGAATACCCAAAGAGGAAAGAAATCCTCTCTCCCGCTTCACCCATGCCCTCTACCACCCGGCCTTGAAGCTGGTGCTGCGCTTCCCGGTAATCACCATTCTGCTGGCCTTGATCCTGATGGCGGTTACGATATATCCCTTCATGAAGCTGGGTTCCGAATTCATGCCGCCTCTTGACGAGGGGGATCTCCTTTACATGCCCACCACCATGCCGGGTATTTCCGTCACCAAGGCCAAGGAGCTTCTCCAGCAGACGGACCGCATCATCCGCACCTTCCCGGAGGTGGACTACGTCTTCGGCAAGGTGGGCCGGGCTGAAACCGCCACCGATCCAGCGCCCTTGAGTATGATCGAGACCACCATCCGCCTCAAGGACCGGTCCCAATGGCGGCCGGGCATGACCACGGAAAAGCTCATTCAGGAGCTGGACCGGGCCGTGCGCTTCCCGGGGCTGGCCAATTCCTGGGGCTACCCCATCAAAATCAGGATCGACATGCTCTCCACCGGGTTCAAGACTCCGGTGGGGCTCAAGTTCCTGGGTCCGGACCTGGAGGTCCTCAACCGTCTGGCCACTGAGGCCGAAGCCATCCTGAAAGAAGTGCCCGGCACGGCCAGCGCCTTTGCCGAACGGGTCACGGGCGGCTATTACCTGGACTTCGACATCAACCGCAAGGAAGCAGCCCGCTACGGCCTCACCGTTGGGGATGTCCAGGATGTCATCGCCACGGCCTTGGGCGGCATGACGGTCACCACCACGGTGGAAGGCCTGGCCCGCTATCCCGTCAATGTGCGGTATTTCCAGGATTACCGTCTGGATATCCCGGCCCTGAAGCGCATTCTCGTCCCCACGCCCACGGGCGCCCAGATCCCTATGGAGCAGGTAGCCAGAATCAATATCAGCCAGGGGCCGCCCATGATCAAAAGCGAAGACGCCCGGCCCACCGCCTGGGTCTTCGTGGACCTGGACGACATCGACGTGGGCACTTACATCCAGCAGGCCAAGGAGGCCATCGCGGCCAAACTCAAGCTTCCCGCCGGCTACACCCTGCTGTGGAGCGGCCAGTACGAATACATGGAGAGGGCCCGGCAAAAGCTCCAGGTGGTCATCCCCATCACCCTTGTCCTGGTCTTTTTGCTCCTTTATCTCAGCACCGGCTCCATCACCAAGGTATTCATTATTTTGTTGGCCGTGCCCTTCTCCCTCATCGGCGCCATCTGGCTCTTGTATCTTCTGGATTACAACTTGAGCGTCGGGGTGATCGTGGGCATCATCGCGTTGGCGGGTCTGGACGCGGAGACCGGCGCGATCATGCTCCTATACCTCGATCTTTCTTATGATGAGCGCAAAGCCCAGGGGCGTCTCACCACCCGGCAGGAGTTGCAGGAAGCCGTCACCCACGGCGCAGTCATGCGCCTGCGCCCCAAGCTCATGACCATCCTGGCCAACATCTTCGGGCTGCTGCCGGTCATGTGGGCCACGGGCACCGGCGCTGAAGTGGCCAAACGCATCGCCGCCCCCATGGTGGGCGGCGTCACCACCTCATTTCTCTTGGAACTCCTGGTTTACCCTGCCATTTACTACCTGTGGAAGTGGCACCGGGAAGTGAAGAAGCTCTAAGCTTTAAGCTTTAAGCCGTTACGACAAGTTCTTTAGGCGGCCTCGAGGAGTCACCCTAAGGCAGACCCGGTTTTTGGAAGATTTGAAGCTTATAGCTTAAAGCCTACAGCCTAAGGCTTATAGCTTATAGCTTAAAAAACATGTTGCCTTATTTCATCGTCGCCCTGGCCGCCCTCTTGACCGCAGGCCTCACCCTGTTTTCCGGATTCGGCCTGGGGACGCTGTTCCTGCCGGTTTTCGCCCTGTTCTTTCCGCTTCGGGTCGCCATCGCCCTGACCGCGGTGGTGCATCTGGCCAACAATCTTCTCAAATTCGCGTTGCTGGGGAAATATGCCAACCGGGCCGTAGTGCTGCGCTTCGGCCTGCCGGCCATCGCCGCCGCCTATTTGGGGGCCCAGGCCCTGCTGTGGCTGGGGGAGCTCGACCCTCTCTTTTCCTATCATCTCTGGGGCCGGACTTTTCATATAATGCCGGTAAAGCTGGTAATCGCCATCCTGATGATCAGCTTTGCCCTGCTGGAGACAGCCCAGGCTGCCCGCCGGTTCTCCCTGCCGCCTAGATATCTGCCCCTGGGCGGCCTGCTGAGCGGCTTTTTCGGCGGCTTGTCGGGACATCAGGGGGCTTTGCGCAGCATTTTCCTGCTCAGGTACGGCCTGGCCAAGGAGGGCTTTATCGGCACCGGCGTAATCATCGCCTGTCTGGTGGACTTCTCCCGGCTCATCGTCTACTTTGACCGCTTTTTCCTGGCCGACTTCACTCAAAATGCCGGCATCCTCCTGACCGCCATCGCAGCTGCGTTTGCCGGCACCTTTCTGGGCAGCCGCCTGTTGGGAAAAATCACCATGCGCGGCATCCAACTCATCGTGGCCCTGCTGCTAAGCGGCATCGCCCTGGGTCTGGCGGCCGGATTCATTTAATCATAAGTTAAAAAAAAAACTTACCGTTATCAATGGCTTGGCAATTTGACAACAGTCAGGCAAGCCTTACATTAAAAATGGCTTGGCAATTTGACAGCAGTCAGGCAAGCCTTACATTAAAAATGGACCTCAATTGAATTCACGTAAAACCATGGGAGCGAATCAAAATAAGGCAACCGTGCTCCAGATGCCCGTCGACCGGACCGGCATCCGGGGCTATCCCTGGTGGGGCCTCCTTGTCGGCGCGAGCCTTGGCATATTCCTGGGGCATCCCCTGTCCATGGTGGCCATGAATTTACATCGATACATTAGTGACCAGGCTCCCCTCCGGATAGGGCAGGCAATCCTCGACAGCTTCCACCAGCGCATGTGGCCTATGATTTTCTTTTACGCCGCCTCAGGTGGAATGTTCGGCGCGGTTATCGGGTTTATCCTCCAGAAGCTCAGGGAGCGACAGCAGCGGCTGGATGTGTTTCATGAGGAGTTCGAGCTCCAGGTGGCCACCCTCAGGCATCATTACAAGAACCTGGCCTTGGGCATACATGGCTTCTCCAGCCGTATCAAGCGCAAGTTGGGCGACCTGGAGCAGAAAGCCGGCGCCTGCGCTCTCCAGGATCCGATCTTTCAAGAGTTTCAGCAGGATGTGCAGTCCCTGGTCAAAAGCCTGGGTGTGCTGGACGATGCGGCCCAGCGTCTGACGCACACCCTGGGACAGGAACTGCTCTTTTTGCGGGCTATTACCAGCGAATCTCTTCAACCCCAGACCGGGGATTTCTTTCCTCTCCTGCAGCATTCCATTAATGACCTTAAGGCAATACGCTTTCGGGACAAGGACCTGGCGATCACCATCAACGGCCAACCTTATGAGTCCTGCCAGGATTCTCTGGCCTTTGCCTTTGAACCTTACTCCATGGAAGTCATCCTGGACAACATTCTCAGCAACGCCATGAAGTTCGGCGACCGCATCGATATCGGCGTTGAGGGGAAAGGCAACTGGATCAAGGTGAAAATCCGGGACAACGGCCCCGGCCTTGAAATTGATGAACTCAAACAATATCTGGCCACCCCCGGCGACCGCCGGGAGGCCGAGAGCACGCATCTGGGCTTGAAAGTCACCCTGCACCTTCTGCAAAAAATCGGCGGCCAACTGGCTGTCCAGAGCCAACCCGGCGCCGGCGCCACCTTCATTCTGGAGATTCCCAAAACAATCGGTCCTTAAAAACGGCGTCGTCATTCAGGCTCGCGGGCACACGTAATTTGCGAAGCAGGATTCTTCCGGCGAACATTAAAGCCAAAATTAGGGAGGCTTTATGGCATCGGAGAAGTCGACGCGTACGGCATCTGCATGGTGCGGCTGGGTCTGCCCCATGCATCCGGAGGTGGTGTGGGACGCCCAGGGCCGGTGCCCGAGATGCGGCATGGCCCTGGAACCGGGGAGGCTTTCCCCCGACGCCGCGAAAAAACCCAGGCTGGACGCTATGCGGCGGCGGTTCATCGGTGTCGGCCTGGCCGTCATGTCGACTCTGGTGGCCTGGGCTTGCGGGGTACGTCGAGCATCTGAGACAAGAGATTACTCACCTGACTACGGTCCGGGCATGGGCTCCGCCATGATGGGCGGCTCGGGCATGGAGGGCCACGGGATGATGGGCGGCGGCATGTGCCCCATGTGCGGCCAGCCCTGGAGAAGCATCCCCGGCGCCTTGCCGAAGCCCCAAAGTGAAGCCTGGCTGGCCGACTTGCGGGACATCCTGTCTCTGGAACGGCTCTCCCTGGTGCAATATCAGGCCGATGAGGACAAGTACAAGGTCCATATGCCCTACCATATGATCATTCCCCAGGAAGAACTGCATATCCGCTGGATCAGCGACTTGTTTGCGGCTTACGGTCTCTCCGCCGCCGGCCCCACCCCGGCGGTCAGGCGATCCGGCACGGTGACCGAGGCCTTTGAAATCGCTTTGAAACTGGAAGCGGACCTGATTCCCCGGTACGAGCAGCTCATCGCCCAGGCCGGGGATCCTGAAAGCGGCCGGGTGCTTGGGCTCATTCTCCATCAAACCCGGATGCACTACATGATGTTCAGCCACGCTTTGCGGATGGGCGGCATGATGGGCCCGGGGAGGGAGCACCCCGGGATGATGCGAGGGCGGTAAATCTGGAAACAGCCTAATTTATCAGGGAAAGTCCGCTTCTCTGGCCCACAGGTGCGGGCCTGAATCCGGGGCAAAATAAGCCTTCATATTGACTTTTTCATTTTAATGGTTATAAACAAAATATGCTAGAAAACTGGCGAAAACATCCCTGCCTGCGATGGGGGTCCCTTCTGTTGCTGGGCCTCTTCGCGGTGATGGCGGTGGCGGACGCGGCGGTTTGCCAGATAAATACCGACCAAAACGGCAATTGCCTGCTGCCCTGCATTTGTTGCCACGTCGCCGGGGTGATCCACGCCAGCCCCATCATCCACATTGAACAGGTGACCGCCCATGTTCAGGCTCCGGTCACGACTGCACCGGCGCTCCTGGCCTCCACCATTTTCCATCCTCCCCGGGCCTGATCCTTCGCGTTCCAGCAATAAGGTTTTTTTAAGAAACTTTTGTTTGCCTTACTCCGATGAAGACCGTTCCAGGTTTCCGGAGCGAAGGTGGCACAAGGACCCTCAATACCTGCATCAACTTCGCATGCAAGTTTAAAGAGGGTTAATGGAAAACATCCACTTTAAGAGGGAGAGTACTGTCATGAAGACACAGAACTGGTTGATTCTGGGCTTGGCTCTGGTGCTGGCCCTGGCGGTGTCCATGCCCGGCGGCGCCCAGGCCCAGCCTGGCGGGCCGGCGGGTTCATACGGCCCCGCCATGCAGGACTATGGCAGCGGCTACTACGGTTACAATGGTAGCGGCTATGTGGACCCTTACTGCCCGATGGGTTCCGGTTACGGGTATTACAGGCCGGCCAGGCAAGGCCACCGGAACTATGATTCCCGGTCCTGGGGCCGGGGTCATCGGGGCGCCCGGGGCCCCTGGAACACCGGCTATGCCAGCGGCTACCGGCGCAGCTGGGGCTCCTGCTGGTAATCTAAACCAACAACCATAAATCGGCCTGGCCCTCTCCGGCCGGGCCGACTTTCATATTCTCGGCTTCGGCTTCCGGCCCATCGACGGCTTTTGGAAATAATTACGCCTAGATTGTCGGAGTGAAGCTGCATGCTTACGCTAAAATTAATCAGGGAATAGGAGGAACGAACATGAAAAGACTGGCGATTGTGGGACTGCTTGTGTTTTTGGCCGCCACGTTGACCGTTGGAACCCCCCTGGCCCAGCCCATGGGCCCCGGCCAGGGCGGCGGCTGGTACTGCCCCTGGATGGGCGGAGGCGGCCCCGGCATGCGGGGCGGACCCGGCTGGTACTGCCCCTGGGGTGGTCCGGGCGGCAGGATGGGGCCTCCGGTGGCCCAACCCGGACAGCCTCTGAGCGCCGACCAGGCCAAGGCCCTGGTGGAACAGCATATCAGCGGGAATCCCAACTTGAGACCTCTGCGAAAGTCTCATGGAAAATAATGGTAAATCAACCTCAAAAAAC
>JASEFS010000061.1 GCA_030018495.1 Deltaproteobacteria bacterium
GAGCTTGGCGGACAACGCCGTTCCCAAGCAGGAGCTTGGGAACGAGAGATAACGGACTCATCTCCTCCCCACCGGACGCCCGGGCGCCGACGGCAGCGACGCGGCCCGACTCACGGCTGTCCACAGGATAAAAAGAAGACTTGAGCGGGTCCTGAAATAGCTCGGCCCATTATGCCATAGAAATGAGCCTCCTGGCAGAACAGTCTGCCGGGAGGCCGAAAAATGGCGGATTAGAAAAAGCTTAGATTTTCTAGAGACCCAAACTTTACGGATTTTTTATTTTTGCCTGCATGCGCCGCGCTTCCTGGCGATCTTCTTCCACCCCTAACGGCCAGGTGGCGTGTTGGGTTGACTGGAAAACCTTGTCCAGCTCGGCCAGGGCCTGTTTTTCCTGCTCCAGGCGCAGCAAAGTTTCCGCCAGGTAAAGGTGATTGGTGGAGTTATCCGGGGCTATTTGCACTGCCAAAGTCAGGTGGCGCAGAGATTCCTCGATATCTCCCACAGACATGGGCCAGGCCGGGGCTTCACAAAAAATGCGCCCCAGGACCCGGTGCGGGCCGCCCTGATCAATGGCGGGATTAATTTCCGCAGCCTTTTCCATGTTTTCCACAATTTCCGGCAGCAGCCTCAAGGCCCGACCCGCCCCGCCTGTTTCGGCCACGCCGCACAGGTTTACGGCCTTCCAGTAATAGCCATCGCCGCAGGAGGGATTTTCCCGGATCAGCCTCTCGGCGTAATATCTGCCTTTGTTGTAATAATCGAGCTTTTGCCCTGCTTCCGCAAATTCCCCCAGAATCCAGCAGGCCTGCGCCAGGCGAATCAAGGTATCCGCATTCTCGCCGTTTTCCCGGAGCAAGTTTTTTTGTTGGGCTTCAAAAGCCTTCAGATGTTGGGCTGTGTAAGATCTGGAGCTCAACTTGACAAAATCGGCAGTACCCGCCTCGGCAGGGTTTTTAAAAGACGCCCCCTGGCAGCTCACAGGAAAGAAGGCAATCAGCAGGTATAAAAAAGCCGAGGGGGGAAAGAAGCATGTTTGGCGTTGCGGAAAATGCATCATGGCAGAACTCCTTCTGCCGAAAGTTCTGAAAAGCAATGTTATAATTAACGCGTTTTTCGCAGCGTGACAGCCGACTGCTTTTACAGCTTGGTGAATCTGGGCAAGGCGGCAGGCATTTTCTCCTCCCCCTGAACCGGAGATCTGCATGGACCGGCCTTTTTCTATAAAGTAATCATGGCAAACTGATTGGCAACAGGCCATGGCAACAAAACCAGAGCACGCGCCTATCCTGGCAAAATTGGCCGAACTGCTGCGGCGGGTGCGCCAGGCGGCGGCCTTGACCGGGGCGGGCGTCTCCCATGAGAGCGGCATCCCCACCTTTCGAGGTCCGGGCGGCCTCTGGCGCAATTTCCGTCCCGAAGAACTGGCCACTCCCCAGGCTTTTGCCAGAGACCCCCGGCTGGTCTGGGAATGGTATGACTGGCGCCGGGGGCTCATCAGCCAGGCCTGGCCGAATCCCGGCCATGAGGCTTTGGCGGCCCTGGAGGGACTGGTGCCGGACTTCACCCTGATTACCCAAAACGTGGACGGCCTGCACACTCTGGCCGGTTCCCGCCGGGTATTGGAGGTCCACGGCAGCATCTGGGAAGTGCGCTGCACCGCCTGCGGCCAAGTCAAAGCTGACCGCCGCGTGCCCATCCCTATCCCGCCTTATTGCAATTCATGCGGCGGCCTGCTGCGGCCCAACGTGGTGTGGTTCGGCGAAGGCCTGGCCGCCGATGTCCTCGATGCCGTGCAGCACGCCCTTAAGCAGGCTCAGGTATTGCTGGTGGTGGGCACCTCCGCGGTGGTCCAGCCGGCGGCCTCCTTTGCCTTATGGGCCAAGCAATGGGGCGCCAAGCTGGCCGAAATCAATCCCGAGCCTACGCCGCTTACTCCTCACTGCGATTTTGTCCTGACCGGCAAATCCGGGGAAGTCTTGCCGGGCCTGGCGGCCGAGCTCGCTTTTAGCCAGGCTCACGGCCCTGATCCCTCTAAAAAAAGCCCTTGACAGCCGTTAAAAAGATGATACAAACATTTATCTTCCATGTACGCAAACCTGACCGTTGAGGTGCGCCTTATCGGGGCGGACCGGACCGAAGGCGGTGCAAGGTTCCATTTGATAAGGGGAGGAGGGGAAAATGAATGCCCGGCGTCAGGGTAAAGCCCAACGAACCCTTCGAGGCCGCGCTTAAACGCTTCAAAAAACAGTGCGAAAAGGCTGGAATTTTATCGGAGATCCGCAAGCGCGAACATTACGAAAAGCCCAGCATCAAGCGCAAAAAGAAGATTTTGGCGGCCAAAAAGAGGGCCTTGAAAAAGCTTCGCAAACTTGAAAGTTCATGAGCTCCTTATCAGACCGACTCGATCAAGCCTTCAAGGAAGCCTTGAAACAGCGGCAGGAGGTGGCCCTGTCTACCTTGAGAATGTTGCGCACCGCCATCCGCAACAAGGAAGTGGAGCTTAAGCGTAAATTAACCGAAGAAGAAGTCCAGGCGGTTATCGGCACCCAGGCCAAGCAAAGGCGGGAAGCCATTGCCGAATACGGCAAAGCCGGACGCCAGGACTTGGCTCACAAAGAAGAGGAGGAGCTTGGTATCCTCCTCTCTTTTTTGCCCCCGCAACTGAGCCCGGAAGAACTGGAACGGGAACTCGCTCGAA
Organism: Deltaproteobacteria bacterium; assembly: GCA_030018495.1. Lineage (GTDB taxonomy): Bacteria > Desulfobacterota > Desulfobaccia > Desulfobaccales > 0-14-0-80-60-11 > DTHB01. Next base: position 2,699 of record JASEFS010000061.1, read on the forward strand.
TTATTGCCGAGTGCGGGGCCGCCGGCCCCAAGGACTTCGGCAAAGTGATGAAAACCGCTATGACCCGCTTCGCCGGTCGGGCTGACGGCAAAGTGGTCCAGGAAATCGTCAGGCGTCAACTTTCGGCCTGAGGTCCTTCTTGCCTGTAGGCGGAGATCGCAACAAAGCATGCCTGAACACACTCTGACCGTCCTGGAGTTTCCGGGACTGCTGCGCGTGGTCAAGCAGTATGCCGCGAGCGCTCTTGGCCGTCGCCATATCACCCGTCTTAAACCGCTGGCGGATTTTGCCGCCATCAGGGCCAAGTTCAGTGAAATCAGGGAATTGCGGGACCTCCAGGACCGTGAAGGCCCGCCGCCGCTTACCGATTTCCCTGAGGTGGCCTCCTGGCTGGCCAAGGCCTCGGTTCCCCGGAGTCTGCTCCCCCCGGAGGCCTTGAATGACATCCTGGCGGTGCTGCGCCTGGTGCGCTCTTTGGGCCAATACCTGGCTCAGGCCGGGGACCAGGCCCCGCACCTGGCCGGCCACGCCGCCCGCCTGAGTCCGCTGCCGGCCCTGCGCCAGGCCATCAGCACGGCCATCAGTCCCCACAATTTCATTCTGGACGAGGCCTCGCCGGAACTTGCCCGCATCCGCCGGGAGCTGGCGGCCACCCGGGAACACCTCAACCGCTTCATCCGGCAGACCTTTTTCACCGCAGCCCATCAGAACGCCATTCAGTCGCCGACCATCTCTCAGCGGTACGGCCGCTACGTCATCCCCATCAAAGCCGACCACAAAGGAACTATTCCGGGCATCATCCACGACGCCTCCCAGACCAGGGCCACCCTGTTCATCGAGCCCTTGGCCATCGTGGAGACGAACAACTCCCTGAATCTTTTGAGGAATCAGGAACAGCGGGAGGAAGAGGCGGTTCTGCGGCGGCTTACCGATTCGGTGCGCCAGTCTGCGCCGGAGCTCAAGGAAAACCTGGCCGCTCTGGCCGAACTGGATGCCATTGCCGCCAAAATCAGGTTTGCCGAGGAATTTAAAGCCCGGGAGCCGATTCTGAAAAGTTCAGGCGGCATCGATTTCCGTCAGGCCCGCCATCCTCTGCTTTTGGCCCGGAGTCTTGGGCAGCCCGAAGCCCAGCCGGTGGTTCCCATAGACCTTAAACTCACGCCCGATTTTCGCTTCCTCATCATTTCCGGAGCCAACGCCGGGGGCAAGACGGTGGCCCTGAAGACCCTGGGTCTGCTCACTATTATGGTGCAGAGCGGCATTCCCATTCCGGTGGCCGAGGGCAGCGAGTTTGCCCCTTTTGACCGGGTTTTTGCCGATATCGGCGACCCCCAGGACCTGGAGCGGAATCTCAGCACCTTTTCGGCGCATTTAAAGCGGGCCCTGGACATATTGGCGGATTTGCCGGAGCGCGCCCTGGTGCTGTTTGATGAGCTGGGCACCGCCACCGACCCCACCGAAGGGGGCGCTCTGGCCCTGGCCCTGCTCAAGGCCTTCCACCGGCGTGGGGCCTATGGCGCGGCCACCACTCATATTCCCCTCATCAAGGGCTTTGCGGCTCGGGAGCCGGGCTTTCAGAACGCCGCGGTGATTTTTGATGAGAAGACCAACCGGCCCACTTACCGGCTGGCCTATGGCGCGGCGGCCGGCAGCAATGCCCTGGCCATAGCCCGGGAACTGGGCCTGTCGCCGGAAATATTGGCGGAAGCGGAAAGCTACCTGGACGCGGAGGAGCTCAAGGCCTATCACCTGATGGCCGAAGTGGAATCGGCCCAGGAACGGTTGGCCCGCACTGAAGCGGAACTGAATGAGCGGCAGCGTCAGGTGGAAGCCCAGGCCGGGGAGGTTGCGGCCCAGCGCCAGGAAGTGTATGAACAGCGGCAGAAGCTGCTGGCGGAAACGCGACAGCAGGCCCAGGCCGCCATCCGGGCCGCGGAAGAGGAGTTCAAGGGCATCCTGGCCAAACTCCGCGGGAAAGAGGAGTCCTGGGGTAAGCTGCGCAAGGAGCTGTCGGACCGGGCCAAAGAGCTGGTAAAGAACCTGGAGCCGGAGCTGCCGCCGCTATCCCCGGAAATGCCGGTTTTTAAACCCGGCCAAAAAGTCTTTCTCCCGGCCCTGGGGCTGAGCGGCGAAGTGCTCAGCGCGCCTGGGCGGGACGGCAAGCTGTCAGTGCGGGTCAGAAAGGTAAAGCTCAAGGTCAGGCCCGAAGAGGTGCGGCCCGCGGCCGGGGCCGCGGAGCCGAAAGAGCAGGCCTCCTTCAGGTCCTTTCATCCGGCCGCGGAGCACCTGCCCAGCCTGAATGTGGTGGGACTCAGGGTTGATGAGGCTCTGCCGCTGGTGGACCGGCTGCTGGATCAGGCCGTCTTGCAGGGCGCCGAACGGGTGGATATAATTCACGGGGTCGGCACCGGCCGCCTGAAAGAGGCGGTGCG
>JASEFS010000031.1 GCA_030018495.1 Deltaproteobacteria bacterium
CCTCCCGCATCTCAGGAGAGCCTTGGGCCGGCGTTCGGGTTTGCTTGACGTAGGCTTCGAAGCTGTCAAAAATACCCAGTTTCCGCCAATGTTCATCATCTGCTTGCAAGAAATCCCGGTGTTCTTTGATAAGGTGCCCCATAAAGTGCCAGAAATGGAGATCCTGGTCCGTGGCAGGATAGCGCCGGCCCTCTTTAACGGCCCTGGCTAGACCCCGGGCCAGATCCTGGGCCCGGGACTCAACCGCGGGCAGGCCCAAAAACTCGCCAGGTCCCACGGCTATGGCGGTGAACAGGCCTACCGGAAAGGCTCCGAAAATTCTCAGCACCCGGCCCAAATATTCAACCACCGCGGTTTCGCCATAACCTGCGGAAACGCTCAGGGCCAGACCGGGCTTCCAGCCTTCCCGGGGCCGGTGCCCGTAGCCCACCGAGCGGTCCAGGAAGGCCTTCATCTGGGCCGTGACGTTAAAAATATATACCGGCGAAGCCAAAATTACCGCGTCCGCGGCAAAGACCTTTCTGGCCAAGTCCTTGTAGTCGTCCCTCACCCAGCAGACGCCCTTCTCCAGGCACAGGGCGCAGCCGGTGCAGGGTTCGATATGGTGCTGGCTCAGAAAAATTTCTTCCACCGCGAAGCCCTCTGCGGCCAGGTTTTCCCTGAGCATGCCGATCATGCGGCCGGTATTGCCCATCCCCACGTGGGGGGAGCCGTTTACTGCCGCGACTTTATACTCGGGCGACATGGTCTTTTCCTTAAGGCATGTTTGCCGGGACTGCCGGTTTAAGGGGAAGAGCCCTCAAAAGCATAAAAAAGCCTCAAACGGATACAACTTGCTGGCTTCAACCGGGATAAACCCGGCTTGGCTGAGGTGCGCCCTCATTTCCTCTGGTTCCGGCAAGGGGCCGCGGCCTGGACCGGGTGATTCCGAAGATGCGGTTCACTAAAGTAACTCATATCATGTCAGGCTTATTTCTGCTATCATCCTGCAGATGGCGGCAGCGGTCTTTGGAGAAGAGGTGTCAGCCCACATCCGGAGGCGGCAGCCAGGGAAAATAAAAGTGCGTCCTTGACAAAATGCCGTTGAAATGGTTTATAAAAAGTTTGTGATCGATTATGGCTCTAAGGATGATTCTATATGAAACGCACTTTTCAGCCCAGTAAATTGAAGCGCGCCAGGACGCACGGCTTTTTGAGCCGCATGAGCACCCGGGCCGGCCGCCAGGTCTTAAAGCGCCGCCGGGCCAAAGGCCGCAAACGGTTAACGGCATAAAGACCGAGGGATTCCTCTGAGCCACGCCTTTTGTGAGTCAAGCCAAAACCAATATCTCCGGCGACGCCTCTTCCGGAAAAGGGAACGCCCGTTTCACCAAAAAAGATCGTATCCGCCGGCGGCGCGACTTTCTTGCGGCCCAGGCTCGGGGCAGGCGAATGCATACCGCTCATTTCGGCGTTTGTGTGGCTCCTACCGAGGGTTCATCTCCTCGCCTGGGCCTGGCGGTCACCAGGCGCCTGGGCAAAGCCGTCCGGCGCAACCGGGTGAAGCGCCTGCTGCGGGAATTTTTCCGCCGTCACAAAGATCTTTTGCCGGTGGCGGATATTGTTATTATGGCCAAAAAGGGAGCCGCAGAATTATCCTTTGCTGAGGTCCACGCGGAATTGGCCCGCGTGCTGCTCCCCAAATCTCAAGTTGAGCATCATGACTAAACTGGCGCTCTGGTCCATCAGGGTCTATCAATTGATATTCTCCCCCTTAATTCCGAATTGCTGCCGGTTTGTCCCTTCCTGTTCCCATTACGCCACCGAAGCTTTCCGACGCCACGGATTTCGGCGAGGGCTGGCTTTAAGTCTGGGACGCCTGGTGCGCTGCCATCCATTCAGTCATGGGGGATATGACCCGGTTCCCTGAGGAGTAAGCTATGGAAAAACGGGCGATAATTGCCCTGGCATTAAGCTTTCTGGTATTTTTGGTTTTTATGTATATCGGCGGGAAAACCCGACAGGTCCCGCCTCCGGAGCCTCCGGCCGAACAGGCCGCGGCGCCGGAACCCGCAAAACCCCAGCCCGAGGCGGCCAAGCCTGTGGCGCCGCTCCCGGCAGCCCCGGCCCAGCCGGCGCGGCCGGCCCGGGAGGTGGTGGTGGACACTCCTCTCTATAAAGCGGTATTCACTGAATCGGGGGCGAGCCTAAAAAGCTTCAAGTTGAAAAAATATCGGGAAAGCATGCCCTTCCCCACCTTGTTCAGCTTCTCGTTGGGGCCGGTGAGTTTCGAAGTGGAACGCTATCAGACCGTCAATGACGGTGACGGTCCCTATAAAGAGCTGGTCAGGACCGACCCGCTCCAGGCTTTGCCTTTGAGCCTGAGCTGGGACGGAAAGGAAGTGAACCTGCCCCCTACCCTGTTTTATGAAGCGGACCGGACAGAACTCTCCTTGAAGGACAACGAAAGCGGCGTCCTGCGCTTTAAGGCAGTGAGTCCCGATGGCGTCACCATCACCAAAACATACAAATTCAATGCCGCAACCTACGCCTTTGATCTGGAGGCCGGCCTGGCCAACCGCAGCGGCCGGCCCCTGGACGGCCATCTGGACCTCTACCTGACCGGCGGAGAAGACCCTTCCCGTAAAGGCTATCTTGCTTTTGCGGGTTCGGTGGACAAACGCTATGAGAGGGTGGCCCAGGGCAAATTCAAGGAGGGTAAGAGTTTCGCCGGCGATGTCCATTGGGCCGGTTTGGACGAAGGCTACTTTTTCCTGGCCATGGCTCCCACCGGCAAAGAGCAGAATACGGTTACCGTCACCGAGCCGGCAGGGGGCTTTCTGACCGCCAATCTCAAGACGCCGCAGGTACTGCCTCCAGGGCAGCAGCTCACCACTGCCTACACTCTCTTTTTCGGCCCCAAGAAGTTGGAGGTCCTGAAACAAGTGGGCCTGGGTCTGGAGCAGGTGGTGGACTTCGGCTGGTTCCACATCCTGGCCATGCCCCTGCTTTACCTGTTGAAATTCCTCGACCGCATTTTCCAAAACTACGGCTGGTCCCTGGTTGTCCTGACGATTATCACCCGGCTCATCTTTTGGTGGCCCAACCACAAAAGCTACAAGTCCATGAAGGAGATGCAGAAACTCCAGCCCAAGGTGGCCAAAATCCGGGAAAAGTATAAAGACGACAAGGAGGCCATGAACCGCGAACTGATGGCGCTGTACCGGACTTTCAAGGTGAACCCGATGGGCAGTTGCCTTCCCATGTTCCTGCAATTGCCGGTCTTTATCGCCCTTTACAATATTCTCGGCAATGCCATCGAGCTGCGTCACGCGTCCTTCATTCCCACCCTGCCCTTCACCGATATAGTCTGGCTGGCCGACCTCTCCGCCAAGGACCCCTTGTTGATTACTCCCATTGTCATGGGCGCCACCATGGTGATTCAGCAGAAAATGACCCCCTCGCCCGGTGACCCGGCTCAGGCCAAGATGATGATGTTTTTGCCCATTATCTTCACCTTCCTGTTTTTAAACTTTGCGTCAGGCCTGGTGATATACTGGCTGGTAAATAATGTCCTGGCCATCGTGCAGCAGTACTTCACCAACAAGTACATCACTTAGGCTCCGGGGGAACAATTGATGGAGTTTTTGGAATTTGAAGGCAAAACCACGGAGGAGGCCATTGAGAATGCCTGCGATCATTTTCATCTTCCGGCGGAAAGCCTGGAGATCGAAATCGTCTCGGTAGGCTCTCCCGGGCTGTTTGGCCTGGGAAGCAAGCCGGCCAAGGTGCGCGCCGCTCTTAGGGAGGCTCCCGAAACCGATCTCCTGGCAGAGGCCCGGGAGACTCTGGAAAATATCCTGGCAAAAATGGGTGAGACCGCCAGGGTGGAAGCGCGCCACGAGGATGACCGCATCACCCTCAGCATCGAATCCGCGGACGCCGGCCTGCTTATCGGCAAACAGGGCCAGACGCTGGAGGCCCTGCAATACCTGGTCAGCAAAATCATCTCCAAAAAGAGCCGGAGAAAGGTCCGGCTCGTCATTGATATTGAGTCCTATCGGGCCCGGCACAGCGAGGCCCTCACCCAAATGGCGCTCAAATACGGCGAGAAAGTCAAAAAAACCGGGAAACCGGTAACCCTGAATCCTATGAACCCCCATGACCGCCGCATCGTGCACCTGGCCCTGCAAGGGGACAGCGAGCTCAAGACCCTGAGCCGGGGGGAAGGCCTTTACAAAAAGGTGGTCGTGTATCCCGTCAAAAAAAAGGAAGAACCGGAGGACGCCGGTCTTACCTGAAACGGTCTGGTTGAACGACACCATTGCCGCCATTTCCACTCCCTTGGGAGAGGCTGGCATCGGTATTGTGCGTTTGAGCGGACCTCAAGCCGAAGCCATCGCCCGCGGGTTGTTCCGCCCGCGCCGGCCGGTGAAAGTTTGGCGCTCCCAACGCCTCTATCTCGGCCACATTTTCGATTCCCAGGGCTCCGTCATTGATGAAGTGCTCCTGAGCATCATGCGCGCCCCCCACTCCTACACCCGCGAGGACGTGGTGGAGATCAACTGCCATTCAGGCTATCTGATCTTGAAGCGCATCCTGGCCGAGGCCCTGGCCCGGGGGGCGCGCCTGGCGAAGCCGGGGGAATTCACCCTGCGCGCCTTTCTTTCGGGCCGGCTGGACCTTACCCAGGCCGAGGCGGTGCTGGAGGTCATTAGGGCCAGAACCGAGGCCGGCCTGCGGGTGGCCGCCGGGCACTTGCAGGGCGGGCTGGGCCGGCGGCTGCGGGAGGTGCGGCAGGGTCTTCTCGACCTGCTGGCCCGGGTGGAGGCGGCCCTGGATTTCCCGGAAGAGGCCCAGGAACTGGAGCCCGTCCAGATAAGTAAAGCCTTCGTCCAGCCGGTCCACTTTCTCACCCAGCTTTGTGACACCTACCGGGAGGGGCGCCTCCTCCAGGAGGGCCTGCGTGTGGTCATCGCCGGGCGCCCCAATGTGGGCAAATCCAGCCTGCTTAACCGGCTTCTCGCCACTGAGCGGGCCATCGTCACGGAAATCCCCGGCACTACTCGGGATGTCATTGAAGAAGGCCTTGCCATCCAGGGCATTCCGGTGCTTCTGACCGACACCGCGGGATTGCGCCGGCGGGCGGGCGACCGGGTGGAGGAGCTGGGCATGGCCAAAACCCGGGAGCGCCTGGAAGCCGCGGATATCGTGCTCTACCTGGTGGAAGGCAGCCGCCCCCTGGACGAAGAGGACCGGCGCACTTTGGCCGAGCTGGCCGGCCGCGCCGGACTTGCGGTCATCAACAAGATCGACCTGCCTCAGGTGCTGGCGGAACAGGAACTCCAACCGTACACAACTTTCCCGATTGTCCGTATATGCGCCCTCACCGGCCAGGGTCTGGAGGACTTGCAGCAGGCCGTGGTGGACCTGGCTCTGGCCGGGGGCGTGTGCCATGAAGGCGAGGTCATCACCCAGGCGCGCCACCATCAGCACCTGGCGGCCGGCCTGAATTATCTTCTCAAGGCCCAGGAACTGCTCAGTCCTGCGCCCCCCTGGGAAATTGTGGCCGAAGAACTCCGGGCCGCCATCCGGGAACTGGGGGAAATCACCGGCGAAGAGGTGGGGGACGATATCCTGGAGCGCATTTTTGCCCAATTCTGCATCGGCAAGTAGAAGGCGGTGCCAGGGGTCAGGTGCCAGGTGCCAGGGGCCAGGGATCAGTGATCAGTGGTCAGTGGTCAGATATTAGATATTTGACAATAGAAAAATCCTCGAAAAATAAGAGACTTTTGCAATTCCTATCGTTAGGTCAGGTGGCACCGGCGTCCCGCTTGTGCTCCTTAAAGAAGGCTGAAATCAGCGGCTGAATCTGGGAGTTCCATGAAGCCTCCCCGCGCCAATATCCAAAATCTTATCATTCAGGGTATAAAAGCCTTGGGGCTCAGCCTGACCGAGACCCAGCTTGGGCAATTATACCAGTATCTGGCCGAACTCAAGCGTTGGAACGCCCGCATCAATCTCACCGCGCTCAAAAGCGACCGGGATATAATAATTAAATTGTTTCTGGATTCTCTGGCCCTGCTCCCCTTTCTGGGCGGCCCATCTGTGGCGGATTTGGGGAGCGGCGCGGGCTTCCCGGGCCTGGTGGTGAAGATAGCCCGGCCCGAAATCGCTCTCACTCTGGTGGAATCCCGCGGCAAGAAGGCGGCCTTTCTGGACTATCTGGCGTCGCTCCTGAAATTGGATAAGGTGGAGGTGGCCACGGTGCACCTGACCCCCGGCTTGGCGCGACAGTGGGGCCCTCGCTTCGATGCGGTGGCCTCCAGGGCGGCTTTTTCCCTGACGCAGCTTGCGGAATTGGCTGGGCCGATTTTGCAGCCCGGCGGCGTCCTCCTGGCCCCCAAAGGCCCGGCCCTGGCGCGGCAGGAAGCGGACGCGGCCCAAAAAACCGCCCAAGCCCAAGGACTGAGGCCTTGGGAAATTCATACCTATAGAGTTCCATTCTGGCAGGAGCCACGGGTTCTGGCCGTGGCCTACAAACTGCAGTCAGAGTGACTGTTCGAGGAACTTTGCTCAGCTTGGCCGGTTTGGCCAAAAAGAATCGCATCGAAAACAATATTTATATAAATTACTAAACAATGTGACAAAAATTTTGACACCCATGAAAATCAAGGTTCTGATTTTCCTCTTAGCTGCCTTTCTCTTGGCCCCGCTGATCTTGTGGAAGCTCAAGGCCCAGTCGCCCGACTCCTTTGAGGCCAGCCGCCGGCGCATGGTGGAAAATCAGCTCAAGGGCCGGGACATCACCGACCCTCGGGTGCTCGCCGCCATGGGCCGGGTGCCCCGGCACCGCTTTGTCCCCCCTTATCTGGCCGCCATGGCCTATTTCGACCACCCTCTGCCCATCGGCCAGGGCCAGACCATTTCCCAGCCTTACATTGTCGCCCTGATGACCCAGTGGGCCGAAATCAAGCCCGGCCACAAAGTGCTGGAAGTGGGCACCGGTTCGGGCTATCAGGCCGCGGTTCTGGCGGAAATCACCGATCGCGTGTTCACCATCGAACTTTTGCCCGACCTGGCCCGCACCGCCCAAGAGCGCCTCAAGGAGTTGGGTTACCGGCAGGTGCAGGTGAAAATCGGCGACGGCTATCAGGGCTGGCCGGAAGAAGCCCCCTTTGACGCCGTACTGGTGACCGCCACCGCGCCCTCAGCCCCGCCGGCGCTGGCTGCCCAGCTCAAGGAGGGCGGCCGCCTGGTCGTCCCCATCGGGCAGCCGCAAACCGTGCAGCAGCTTGTCAAATATCGCAAAACTTCCGGGCACCTCAAGGAAGAGGCCCGCGTGCCCGTCATGTTTGTCCCCCTGGTCAAGCCGAAAGAATAATCAGAAGCCTTTACAGACTGACGTGAATGTAAGGTATTCAGGAAGGTGGTTTAATTCACCCGAAGCGGTGACGCCTGTTCCAGCGCCTTCAGGATGGCGGTCAAAAAGGAATTCACCGGGGTGGGCACGCCCAGAGCGGCTCCCCTCGTTGTCACCTGGCCGTTTAAAGCATCGATTTCAGTGGGCCGTCCCGCCAGGATATCCTGGAGCATGGAGGAGCGGTTGGCCGCCGTGGCTGTGCAGACTTCTTTGAGGCGCTTCTCAGGGTCAATGGCGGGGGCCATGCCGCTGGCTCTGGCCACCTCAACTGCTTCGCTGGCCGCGGCTACTGCCAGTTTCCAGGCCTCCGGGATTTCCGGCAGGGCTCCGTTGCGCACCCTGAGAATAGCGGTTAAAGGGTTGATGCCGACATTAACTATGAGCTTTTCCCATAAAACCGTGTCGATGTCATCCCGGATCTGGCAAGCCAGGCCAGCCCTGCGAAAGAGTTCAGCCACCGCGGCCAGCTCATCGGACCTGACCAGAGAGCCTTTAGGCGCTCCGATGATGGTAGTGCCCTGGCCGGCGAAAATCACTTCTCCCGCCGCAGGTTGAGTGGCCCCCAGAAAAGTGACTCCGGCCAGAAGGCGGCGGGGTCCTGTTACTGCCGCCATTTGCTCCAGGTTTCCCAAGCCGTTTTGCAGGGTGAGGGCGATGCCGCCCCCGGCCATCAGGGCCGGCAGGTCTTGGGCTGCGGTTGACGTCTGGCCGGCTTTAACCGTTACAATGCTCAAGTCAGCCGGTTTAAGCCCTTCAGGAAGAACCACCGGAATGCGCCTGACAGCGCGGGAGCCGTCCAGGTCTATGAAGATGATGCCGCGCTCTTGCAAAAATGCGGCTCGCTCCGGCCGGTAATCAACCAGGCAAACCTCTGCCCCGGCGCCGAAAAAGCGCCCCGCCAGCAGGCATCCCAAGGCCCCGGGACCGATTACGGCAATTTTCATGGGCAGTCGAAAATTATAGACTTGAAAGACGCCCTGTCAGTTCATACTAGTTTTATTAAAGCCTTCTTGCAAATTTGGCCTTCTTTTTGCATTTCAAAGATGTGAATTTGGCCCCTCAATCATTATTTTTTCCGCCAATTTTTGCGAATATTTGGCCTTAGGATATTTTTCTTTTTAGATGATGTATTGTATATTAAAAAACTAAAAGAAAGTAATTCTTGGAGTTTTATTTAATGGCCAGTCCCATACAAATGCCCAGGCAGTTCGATCAGGAACTGGATGACTTGAAGCAGAGTCTCCTTCGCATGGCGGCTTTGGCCGAAACCGCGGTGCGGAAAAGCGTCCTCTCCGTCACGACCCGCAATTCGGATCTGGCCCGCGACGTGATCACGGATGATATCAACCTGAACCGCCTGGAGCTGGCTATAGAGGACAAGGCCTTCAAACTGTTGGCCCTGCGCCAGCCTCTGGCCACTGACCTGCGCCTCATTGTGGCGGCTATGCGCATCGCCACGGAATTGGAGCGCATCGGCGATCAGGCGGTAAACATTGCCGAAAGGGCCCTGGAACTAAACAGCCGCGAGCCCGTCGAACTGCCGGTGGACCTCAAAGCCATGGCTGACATAGCCCTGAGCATGGTGCGCACCAGTATCGATGCCTTTGTCCAACAGGACCCCAAACTGGCAGTGCAAGTCTGCCAGCGGGATGTGGAGGTGGATATTCTGGATGACGAGTACATTCAGAAGATTCTGGATGTAATGATTGATGAATCCAGGTGGGTGGTGCGCCTGCACCACTTTATTATCATAGTGAGAAACCTTGAGCGCATCGCCGATTTGGCCACCAATATCGCCGAGGCCATCGTCTTTATCGTCGAGGGCAAGGTCATCAAGCATCGGTGTGAGGACTGGGCCCTCTTTGGCTCCCCCGCCTGACTTGGGCCTGGGCCAGTTTTTCTTCCAAAAACGCCACTTCTTCGGCTACCCGGGCATGAACCTTCCGGTCCCGTTCCAGGGTCTGAAGAGCATGGACCACGGAGGCGTGGCTTCTCTGGAACAATTTTCCCAGTTCCGACACAGTCTTTTGTGTATACAGACGTGAAAAGTACAAGGCCATTTGCCGGGCCCGCACCAGTTTTTTTTGCCTGGACCGCCCCAACATATCCTGCAACCCGATCTGGTAATAATCCCCCACGATTTTTTGGATCTGCGGGACGCTCAACCGCCTCTCCACGGCTTGGAGGTCATGGAGCACTTCCTGGGCCACCCGCAGGCTGACGGGCTCATTAAGCAGGCAAGACCGGGCAGCCAGGCAATCCAGGGCGCTCTCCAGGCGGCGCACATCGTCCACCAGGTGTTCGGCCATATATTCCAGAACCTGCACCGGGGCATTGACGCCGCGTTCCTCGGCTTTCCTGGCCAGTATTTTAACTCGGGTGGGAAAGTCGGGCGGGCCGATGGGGGTGATGAGGCCGCCGGTGAGCCGCGAACGCAGTTCCTTGGAAATTTGAGAAATCTCCCCCGGCAGGTAGCAACTGGTGAAAACAATGCGTTTCTGGCGGTCCAAAAGCGTATCCAGGGTATAGCAGAGTTCGGCCTGAATCTTTTCCTTGCTGCTCAGGAACTGGACTTCCTCCAGCAGCAGAACATCGCACTCTTCCCGATAGCGCTTCTTAAAACTGGCCATCTGGCCGTTTTTCAAAGACCGGACCATTTCATTGGCAAAGTCCTCGGCGGAGATGTAAAGAACGTTGCCCTGGGAATAAGAACTGTGCAGGAAGTTGCCCACGGCCTGAGAAAGATGGCTTTTCCCCAAACCGGGGCCGGAGCTTAAATAGAGAATGCCCTTGTAGAAGGTGTCATTGCGGGCCAGGGCCTGGGAGGCCTGAAAAGCCAGGCGGTTGGACGAACCCACGACAAAGCGGTCGAAGGTAAAGGCTTTGTTGATCTTGCGGCCGGTCGCTCGCGCTCCTGACAGCAATGGCAACGCGGCCTGAGGCGGCACCGGAGCCAGGGCGCGCCCTCCCTGCCTGGTGGCCAGCGACAGTTTCACATTAATATCGGCCCCGATGTTTTCCAGGGCGCGATGGATCAAGGGCAGGTAATGCGACTGAATCCAGCGCTGGGCAAAGAGGTTGGGGCAAAGTAACTGCAACTCTCCTTCCTGTCCGGTCTGTATTTGCAGAGGGTCGACCCAAAGGGCGTAGCCGGAGGCTGAAATGTGATTTTTCAAATCCGCCTTTACCGATTCCCAAATCTCTTCCATGAGACCCCCCGTATTTGGTGAAAGCATGATAGCTTTCCCTCTAATTTTCCGTCAAAGGCGTTGGAGCGAAATAAACTTTAGGTTCCCTCTGGAAGTCCAAATGAACACAAGAAAGGCACGCTCAATAATGATGAGGCTTTGCCATTTGTCAAAAAATCTTAACAAAATTAGCTAAATAATCTTCTCAGGCCAAAATTGCTCAGGCAACCTTTGATCGTCCACCTCCTCCAAGGCATTTTAATCGATCTCCCCTGTTCTCTTTTTTTCGCCCAATTTTGTACTGACTTAAAAAAGATGAGGGATAAAACTGGTAACTCATTAGAATTAGGTGACTAAGTTGTCGAAATTTATTTTTTTTAATATTATCAGGTAAATATGCATAAAGAGACCTGCAGTCTGGCCTGACCGCTGCCTTGACAAATTTTCGGCAGGCGATATTATGCCTACCATAAAGGTTCCCCCGGAGCCGCCTATGATCAATTATGTCGCTTACCGCAAATTCGTTACCCTGAAAAATGGCAAGCGCGTCATGTTTCGCTTCCTGAATGAGCAGGATCGGGATACGCTCATCCAGATGTTTCAGGAGGCGCCTGAAGAAGACACCCGCTACCTCAAACAGGACGTTAAAAATATAAATTTGGTGAATTTTTGGATTGATCACATCAACTACCGGAAGGTACTGCCTTTGGTGGCCGTTGACCTGGAAAGCAACCGCCTTGTGGCTGACGCCACCCTGCATCGCGGCAAGCATGCGGCCAAACATATCGGGGAGATTCGCATTTTTGTGTGCCGGGCTTTCCGCAACCTAGGGTTGGGCTCCGCCATGCTGGAGGAACTCATCAACCTGGCCATGAAGGAGGGCCTCCAGTGGCTTAAGGCGGAGATTATTGCCGACCATAAAAAGGTCATCAAGGCTTTTCGCGAAAAAGGCTTTGAAACCAGAGCCACGCTGGAGGATTATTTTATCCGCAAAGACGGCATGACCCACGATGTGGTCCTCATGATGCGCCCCGTGGTGAAGCGGGAAGAAGCGGAATTTTAAAATATCGGCCAACTTAGTACAGCTTGTTATAAATTCGGTAACCTATTTTGCGACCTATGGCCTTGCCCGTCTTTGCGAGAAAAAAAATTATTTTCCCCCAAGGCGCAACAACGCTTAAGGAGAAAAACACGTCAGCGAATTTCTGAAACATTGTACATAGCGATTTTGAAGGGGAGGGCGGCTGCACGAAAGATCCCGCCCTCCCCTTGATTTTTAGGGGAGCGAAAATGGGCAAGGTGATTCCGGGGCTGGAAGTTTTCCTGGCTGAGCCGCCGCACTGGACCGCAGGGGCGAAATTGGGCCTTTTGAGCCATCCTGCCAGTATTGACCGGCACTACCGGCCGGCCGCGGAGCTCATAGCCCGGCGCTTCCCCGGCCAACTCCGGCTGCTTTTCGGCCCGCAGCACGGCTTCGGCGGAGAGAAACAGGACAACATGGTCTCCTCCGAGGACGCCCTGGACCCTCGCCTCGGCATCCCGGTTATCAGTCTTTACGGCCCTCGCCTGGAGCCGCCCAGGGAAGCGTTAAGCCGGGTGGATGCAGTCCTGGTGGACCTCATGGACGTGGGCACGCGGGTATACACCTATGGCGCCACCCTGGCCAAACTCATGGCGGTTGCGGGGGAGGCCGGGGTTAAGGTGGCAATCCTGGACCGCCCTAACCCCATCGGGGGGACCCAGGTGGAGGGCAACCTCCTGAAGCCGCAGTGGGCCTCCTTTGTGGGTCCATACCCCCTGCCTATGCGCCACGGCTTGACGCTGGGAGAGTTGGCCCGCTATTACAACGCCACCCAGGCTTTGGGCTGCGACCTGGAAGTGATCGCCGCGTCTGGCTGGCGCCGGCGGGAATATTTTGACGCAACCGGCCTGCCCTGGGTGATGCCGTCCCCGAATTTGCCCACCCTGGAGGGGGCCTTGGTCTATCCCGGCCAAGTCCTGCTGGAGGGCACCAATCTCTCGGAAGGCCGGGGCACCACCCGG
The DNA here is from genome assembly GCA_030018495.1 of Deltaproteobacteria bacterium. Classification (GTDB taxonomy): domain Bacteria; phylum Desulfobacterota; class Desulfobaccia; order Desulfobaccales; family 0-14-0-80-60-11; genus DTHB01. The sequence goes on from JASEFS010000031.1 coordinate 12,634, forward strand.
CCCTTTGAATATTTCGGCGCCCCTTTCCTGGAGCCGGCCGGAATCAAAGCTGCCCTGGAATCCCCTCTGCCCGGGGTGATGCTGCGGGAGGTGGTATTTGAACCCACTTTCCACAAGTGGGCCGGCCAGATGTGCCGGGGGTTCCAACTCCACGTCACCGACCGCCGGGCCTTTAAACCTTATTACACCACCCTGGCGCTCATCCGCGCCATTCTCTCCCTTTATCCGGAACAGTTCTCCTGGCGGCAGCCTCCCTACGAGTATGAGACGGAACGGCTGCCCTTTGACCTCCTGACCGGGGACGCCGCGGTGCGCCAAGCCCTGGAGACCGGGACCCCGCTTGCGGAGTTGGAGGCTTCATGGCAGGGGGAATTGCGGCGATTTGAGGAAATCCGGGGGCAGTTTTTGCTATACTGCGATTAACTTAACTCCGGGGGAGGACCGGGGAACCGCGGGCTCCCCGGTCAGCCGCCCCAAAACCAAAAACCAAAAACCGAAAACTGCATCATTGAACCAGCTTGGCGTTGGTCAGCAGGCCGAAATTTTCTCCTCCGGGCAGGCCGAGTTCCGGCGACACCTCGCCCAGCCTCCCGGTTTTGCCCACAACTATGTGTTTGCCGTTGACCTTTTTGATCGCGGTGATGGTAAAAAGTGTAAAGCCCACCACTTGGGCGGTTTGGTTGAACTTAACTTCATCCACCACGGGAACCGGAAATGCTTCGCCGATTGAGCCTTGCTTAAGCAAATCAAGCACCGTGTGCATCACGCCGTTTTGCAAATAGACGTAGTCGCCGGCGGTGGTGAAGGGAATGAGTTCCTGGCCCGTGAGCCAATTGGTCAACAGTTCGTCGTTAGGCTTATTAGGCGGAAAGGCGTACCAGCCGCCCTTGTCGTTACTATCATCATTCAAGGCTATTTCTATTTCAGCCTCTTCCTTGTACCAATCCTTCCCGATGGCCAATCCCAAACCCTTATGCGGCTTCAGGGATTTTACCCAGTCCATGACCGCGGTGGAGGTCGCGGCCAGGGTCTTGGGCTTAGCCCCGAACATTTGCATGAAATAGAGAGGCACGTCCGCCCGCTGGGTGGTCACGGTGACCGCGTTGGGAAAGCCCGCCGGGTCCGAGGAACAGCAGGGAACAAGCTCCCGCTTCTGCCAGTCCCACTTGCCGGTCTGGATATAGCTGACACCGGGGCTTAAAGCATCCGTGCGATTGCTTTGCGCGGTGGCCGTGCCGGTAGTGATGGCAAAGGAGCACCGGGGTTCCAGAGGCAGGGACGCGGACTTCAGGTCATACGGGAAGATGGCCCGCACTCCCGCCAGCGCCCCGGCGTCCGCGGCATTTTTCAATTGTTGCCGCACCAGATAATAATGGCCCAGATCAATGACCAGCCCGGCTGCCGCCAAAAGGGCCGTAAGACAGATGGCTGCGGTCAGGGCTACCGCCCCCTTTTCGCTGCGCCAAAACGATTCCGGTTGTTCAGGCATGAAAAGCCTCCATGGGCGCCGGCGTAGACCGGCTGCCGAGATAAACGAATTTTAAAATATGCATAAAGCCCGAAAGATTGCTGGTGGGGTTTTATTCAAGGCATGTGCCATATTGTCTATCTAATTGGAAATACAAATAAATTAAATATATCAAGCCGCAGACCTGGCAAAAATGTGTTCGAATAAAATGACAGAAAATTGAATAAATGTTCAACTTCCCTAACAACTATTTTAAATTAATATGAAATATAAGGAAGTTACTTGAATAGGGGTTTGATGCAAAAGAAGTCTGCCAGGAAGGAGGGTCATTAAGCGGGCCGGGGAAAATTCGGGGGATGACCGCGGACCGCAGGCACGCTCAACAAAAAACCGGACGGGCTCACGGGAACAGGCTGCGGATGGCCGCGGCCAGGGTCTCAACCCCCAAAAGTTTTAAACCCGGGGGATCGCCCAGGCGTTCCACCTGGCGCCGGGCCAACAGGGCCTGTCGAAACCCCAGTTTCTGGCCTTCCTTCAGGCGCACCTCAGGCTGGCTGACGGCCCGCACCTCGCCGGTCAAGCCGATTTCCCCGAAAATCAGGGTGTCCGGCGGCACCGGCCGCTCCAGGAAGGAGGAGGCCACCGCCAGGGCCACGCCCAGGTCCACCGCGGGTTCGGCCAGGCGCACCCCGCCGGCCACGTTGACGAACAGGTCCTGGCCGCCCAGGGACAGGCCCACGCGCTTTTCCAGCACCGCCACCAGGAGCGACACCCTGCCCGCGTCCACTCCCATGGCCTGGCGCCGGGGCAGGGCCAGCGATGACGGCGACACCAGCGCCTGAATTTCCACCAGGATGGGGCGGCTGCCCTCCAGACTGGGGACCACGGCTGAGCCCGGGGCCTCCGTTGAGCGCTCCGCCATAAACAGGGCGGAAGGATTGGCCACTTCCATCAGGCCCGCCTCCGCCATTTCGAACACCCCCAGCTCCTGGGTGGGTCCGAAGCGGTTTTTCACGGTGCGCAGGAGACGGAAGGCATGGGACCGGTCCCCCTCCAGATAGAGCACCGTATCCACCAGGTGTTCCAGGACCATGGGGCCGGCCAGGGTGCCCTCCTTGGTGACGTGGCCGATGAGGAAGGTGGCCATATTGGCCACCTTGGCTTGCTGCACCAGGCGAAAGGCCGTCTCCCGCACCTGGGGAAGCGACCCTGGAGCCGCGGGAATGGACGCGGTGTACAGGGTCTGGATGGAGTCCAGCGCCAGAAACGCAGGCCGGACTTCCTCCACGATGCGGATGATATTTTCCAGACAGGTTTCCGTGGCCACCAGGAGGCTGTCGGAAGTCAACCCCAGGCGCTGGGCTCGGAGCTTGAGCTGGGCTTCGGATTCTTCCCCCGAAATATAAAGCGCGGTCCGGCTTCCGGCGCAGAGTTTGTCGAGGGCCTGGAGGATGAGGGTGGACTTGCCGATGCCAGGATCGCCTCCCAGCAGCACCACCGAGCCCTGCACCAGGCTGCCGCCCAGAACCCGGTCAAATTCGGGCATGCCGGAGGACTGCCGGGTCTCGGCTTCCACCCGCAGCCGCGCCAGGGGCTGGGGATGGCTGCGACGGGGAGGCACCGCGGTTTCACCCCCGGCTGCCCCGCCGGGGGCCAGTTCTTCGGCCAGGGAGTTCCAGGCATTGCATTGGGGACACCGCCCCAGCCATTTGCTCACCTGGTGGCCGCAGTTCTGGCAGACAAACACCGTTTTGCCGCTCCGCACTGACATATCAGCTTTCCTGAGGTTCAGAGGTCGAGTCCTCCGATTGTACTCGATAACCTTTCCCTTTGCCAAGGAAGGATTGGCACGCAAATCGCAATAGTGCTGAATCGGGTTAACACGAGCCGGGCAAAGCAGTCTCACTATTTAAAGAGAATATTAAAAGGCGCAAATCGCACCGCAGGATATCAGGTGGCAAAGCCGGTTTTCTCAACCTATAATTTCATAATGGACCGGGGAAAATTTCTGGACAATCTGAGGCGCGGCGCCGAAGGTCTGGGCCGCCGGCGCTCTCTGCAAATACTGCAGCATCTGGCTGCGGAGCGCGGCCTTAAGGCCTACTTGGTGGGCGGTACGGTCCGGGAACTGGCCCGAGGCGGCGCCATCCCGGATCTGGATGTGGCCGTTTCGGCCAACACTCTCGATTTGGCTCGGAGCCTGGCGGACGCCCTGGGCGGCACCTTTGTGCTCCTGGATGAGAAAGAGCGCACCGCCCGGGTGGTCTGGGGGGAAGAAATCCTCGACTTGGCCGAATTCCGGGCCCCCACCCTGGAAGGAGACCTCCGGGGCCGGGATTTCACCATCAATGCCCTCGCCCTGGACCTGGAGGCGGTGGTCGCCGGGGACCGGCCCCTCGTCCTTATCGATCCTTTGGGCGGCCTGGAGGATTTGGCCAGCGGGCTGATCCGCCTGGTGGGCGAAGAAAATCTGGCTGCGGATCCCCTCAGACTCTTGAGGGCCTATCGGTTTGCGGCCACCCACGGCTTCAGCCTCACCCCGGAGACCCGGACCGCCATCGCCCGTCATGCCGATAAATTTTCACGGGTAGCCGGGGAAAGGGTGCGCCAGGAGCTTTTCATCTTCCTGGCCGCGCCCCGGGCCGCGGTCTGGCTGGCCGATATGGCGCAAGTGAAGCTTTTGTTTCAGATTTTTCCCGAACTGACCGATCTTGAGGATGTGCCCCAAAACGGGTTCCATCACCTGGATGTCCTCCATCATTCCCTGGAGACCGTCCGCCAAGTGGAAGAGGTGCTCCATGAACCTTCCAGGTATTTCGGCGAGTTGGCCGGGGAGATAAGCAGGTATGCCCAAAATCCTGTAAAACGGGTGCTCCTCAAGCTCAGCGGTCTGTTCCACGACATCGGCAAACCCCAGGTCCAGGCCCGGCGCACCCGGCCGGAGCGCTATACGTTTTATCACCATGAACGGGTGGGCGTGGAGATTTTTGAGACCACCGCGGCGCGGCTGCGCCTCAGCACGGTGGAGGCCCGGACGGTCATACATATAATTCGCTGGCATATGCGCCCCTTTTTGCTGCTGCCGGCCTTCCGCCAGGGCACCCTGACGATGCGGGCCTTGGGGAGGATGGTCCGGGCGGCCCGGCCGGAACTGCCCGGCTGCTTCGTCGTGGCCATGGCCGACAGTCTGGCGGCCCAGGGAAATCAAAAGCCGGCAGATGCGGAAGCTGTCCTGGCCGATCTGGCCGACGTAGCTTACCGCTTCCTGAAAGAGCGTTTGGAACCCCAGGAGTATCTTCCCCGGCTTCTCACCGGGCATGATCTGCAAAAAATCTTGGGTCTTAAACCCGGACCGCGCTTCAAACGGCTGCTCAGCGCGGTGGAAGAGGCGCAGTGGGAAGGCCGGGTGACCAACCGGGAAGAGGCCCTTAATTTAGTGCGGCAACTTTTGTAGGCTTCTCAATTAGTTAAAATTTTTTTAGTTTAGAAGTAAATAGACATTTTATTTTTTTGTCAAATAATGCTAAAAGCATATACTTGATTACCAAAGAGAACCGCAGCCAGCCTGATATAGTCTGACAATCGGGTTAATGCTGGCCTCATAAGTCTGACGCCTGACATCCGAGGAGGAAACTTATGGAGCGGGCCACCACGGCCGTTATTTCTCGTGATCGTGATTCTCAAGGAGGCGCCCTGATCCGCCTCAGGGGGCTTTATCCTTCTCTGAAAGCCGCGCTTCGCAAGGTGGCGGACCTGATCCTGAGCAAACCCGAAATGGCGATTTACGCCTCAGTAAACGAAGTGGCCGCCACCGCGCAGGTGAGCGAGGCCACGGTGATGCGTTTTTGCCGCACTTTGGGATTCCGCGGTTTTCAGGACTTCAAAATCGCTTTGGCCCGGGAGATAGTGTCCCCCATCCAGCGGCTGCATGAAGAAGTGGAGGAGGGAGACACTCCCCACGCCATCGTGCACAAGGTTTTTCAGGCCAATATCAACGCCCTGCAGGACACCATGGAAGTGCTGAACATGCAGGCCATGGAGCAAGCCGGGCAGTGCCTGCTGGCGGCCCGCCAAATACTGCTCATCGGGGTGGGCACCTCCGGTCCCATCGTCACGGATGCGGCCAACAAGCTTTTCCGCCTGGGTCTCCGGGTCACGGCGCACACCGACTCCCATTTGATGATGATGGCCGCGGCGCTGCTGTCGAGCGAAGACGTGCTGGTCGCGGTCTCGCATTCGGGCAGCACCAGAGACCCGGTGGAGACCGCCAGGGTGGCGAAGGAGGCCGGGGCCAAGGTGATCTGCATCACCAACAACTCCATGTCGCCGCTTACCCGGGTGGCCGACATCGTGCTGGTCACCGCGTCCCGGGAGACGCGCTTTAGGCAGGAAGCCATGGCCTCCCGATTGTGCCAGACCAGCATCATCGACAGCCTTTACACCCTGGTTGCCTTGGCCCGGCCGCAAGAGGCCCTGGCAAACCTGAGCAAGATCGAAAACGTCATCGTCACCAAGCAATATTAGGAGACCTCAAGTTCCCAGTGGAATATTTGAAGACATGCGGCCGGAAGCTCCTCCAGTGGTACCTGCGGGATTTTCCGCTGAGGAACGGCAAGGGTGCCTTTTATGAAAGGTTTCAGGAGTGCCTGGCCCCGGCGGAACGCTATGTCATCGCCGAACTGTCGGCCGGCTTCCGTATGAAGCTCGACTTGCACGATCCCGCTCACCGGAAGACCTTCTTTTTCGGCTCTTATGACGAACGCCATGAAATCGAAATGGTGAAAAGGGTTCTGGAGGAACGCGAGGTCTTCTGGGATGTGGGCGCAAATATCGGTGTCTATTCCCTGCTGGCTGCAACCCTGGTTAAAAACAACGGCCGGATCGTAGCCTTCGAGCCCGCAAATATCGCTTACGAGATGTTGCTGGAAAACATCGCCCTCAACCATTTTGACAATATTCTGCCCTTCAAGGTGGCGGTCGCCGACGCGGAAGGAGAAGCTGTCTTGTTTGCCGCCGCACATATTGCCGACGGGGGAGCCAACCTTTTCTCTCCCGGCACAGAGCAGACGATCACTCAGACTTGCCGCACGGTCACCCTGGACAAGTTCAGCCAGGACCAGCAGCTTCCCTCCCCGGATTTCATCAAAATGGACATTGAAGGCGCGGAATTGGCGGTGCTGCGGGGAGCCGAGCTTATCCTTACCAGAGATCAACCGCTCCTGCTGATAGAAATGAAGGATGCCGTTCTTAAGGCTGCAGGGACCGATAAATCTTTAATCCAGGATATTCTGGTTAAATACGGTTATGTTCCGGCCTTTCTCCACCGGCGCAAGTGGTATCAGACTGATGATGTGACACGGGTAAAAAGCCGCAACATTTTCTGGTTCAAGCCGTCGCTGTCCCGGCACCGGGAAAAAGCTGCCCGCATCCCCGTGAGGACGCCTTCTTGAAAGAATTTTCCGGCCGCCGGGTTCCCACGGTTGATCCGGGCGATAGGGCCTTTTTAATAAAGTTTTTCATGACCGCCCCCTCAACCCGCAGCCCTGAGCAGCCTCAAGCTTGATTTTTCTACAATGGCCAAGACTACGGAAAAAACCCTGAGAGAGAACCTGGTGCGGGTTTGCCGGATGCTCCACCACAAGAACCTGATTGCGGCCATGGACGGCAACGTCAGCGTCAAGTGCGGCGACGGCCTGCTCACCACACCTTCCGGAGTGAATAAAGGATTTCTGGAAGAAGACCACCTTATTCTGGTGGATTGGAACGGCCGGGTGGTGGAGGGAGGCGGCCAGCCCACTTCCGAGATGGCCATGCATCTCGCGGTTTATCGCCTGCGTCCGGAAGTGGAGGCCGTGGTCCACGCGCACCCGCCCGTGGCCACCGCGTTCTCCATTGCCGGCATCTCTTTAGAGGACTTCGTCCTGCCCGAAGTGGTGATGACCATGGGCGTGATTCCCACCGTTTCCTACGCTACTCCCACCACAGCCGAAGTGCCCGAATCCATACGCACTTTGGTCCTGAAGCACGATGCTCTCATCCTGGAGCGCCACGGAGCCCTGACCGTGGGCCGGGACTTGATGGAGGCCTACAATAAAATGGAAAAACTGGAGCACGCCGCGCTCATCATCTTTTCGGCCCTCCAGCTTGGCAGGGTGAAGCGCCTGCCGCCCCGGGAAGTGGAAAAACTCCTGCATCTCAAAATCATCCAGAAACTGCAGTCTTCCTAAATAGCTCTATAGCCAGCCCTCTTCCGATTATCTGATTCCTCGCACTTGATATAAATGCGGCGCCGCTCTCGCCAGTGGCCTCAATTTTTCTCTGTGGACTCCAAGTCTCAATGACTTGCCTCCTAGTTTGCAGAAGTGGAAAAATGCGTGTAAAGTAGTGGGCGTGGGGTGCGCCGTGGCGTTTCCTCTCAAGAATCCTATGAAAACTTCTTCGCTGCCTCACATCATTCTGATTGTCCTGGACACCGCCGGCGCCAAGAGGTGCTCCGCTTACGGCTACCCCCGGGAGACTACGCCGGGATTGAGCCGGCTTGCCGAAGAGGCGACGCTCTATAAGTATTGCTTTGCTCCGGCGCCCTGGACCATACCCTCGCACGCGTCCCTGTTCTCAGGCTTGTATCCGTCGCAGCATGGCTGCAATGTCTATAACCGGGAGATCCCCGACAGCATCAATAAGTTGCCGGAATTTCTCCGACAGATGGGATATCGAAGCATGAGCATCACCAGCAACTTATTGGTTTCACCAGCGGGCTTTGAGCAAGTTCATGGCATGAATCAGCTTTTCAATTCGCCTGAATTCATCAAAGCCAGAAAAGCTATTGATGATTTTAAGAAAAAATCCAAAAGTGATTTAAAAAGATTGCAATTTTTGCTAAAGTATATAATCGAACATAACTTTTATACCTTGCCGATAATGAGCCTTATTGATAAATATTATAGAAAATATTTCGGTAAAATTAAAATTAAATCCCTATACGCCACCGAAAGAACCTTCTTCCTGGCCAAGAGGTTGTTCAAAAAATATGCAGATGACCACCCGTTATTTATATTTATCAACTGCATGGAAACCCACTGGCAATATTATCCCCCCGCGAAATACTTGAAGTCCGTGAACATCAAAAAAGATAACTTAAGGCAACTTCAAGAACTTGATTATTTTGATATGTATGTCAACGAAATCCCGGAATATCTTCTGGAAGCCCTGGCCCGCCTCTATGAACAGGAATTGATGTATGCCACAGACAAGGTTTGGGATTTTTACAGGTTCTTGAAAAACTCGGCACAACAGGACCGGACTTTGTTCATCGCCACCTCGGACCATGGCGAAAGTCTGGGTGAACGCGGCCTGTGGGGGCACAATTTCGGGGTTTATAACGAAGTGATTCATATCCCGCTTGTTGTCAAATATCCCAAAGATATCGGGCTGCAGGGCGAATCCGACCGGGTTGTGCAGCTCCACGATCTCTGGGCCACGATTATGGAGATGATTGAAAGCCCCCTGCCGGGACTGGACAGCTCTAAATCTCTCCTTTCGGAGCGCCGCAATTTTGCTTTTTGCGAAAATCAGTATGACATCGGGGTCAGGGCCATCAGGCGCCGGCACCGCGGCTTCAGCCCCACCGGCGTCATGCAGGCCTGCCGCTGCGTCATCGACGCCGATTTTATGAAATTGATCGAATGGCAGGATGGCCGTCTGGAATATTACGACATCAAAAACGACTATGATGAACGGCATAACCTGGCGAGCTCTCCTGACCGGGCGCAGGTCGTTGGGACTTTGCAGGCGAAACTCAACGATTATCTTGGTCCATTCACCTGGGAACCGGATCCGGAAGGGTGGGGTCTCCAGCCGAAATCGGACTTGACAGGGGTATTACATGGCTCATAAGCAGGAGCTTCCCAATATTATCGTCATCATCATGGATGCCGCCGGGGCCAAACATTGCTCCGCTTACGGGCATTTTCGGGACACGACGCCGGGAATGGAGAAAATCGCCCAAGAGGGCGTATTGTACAAACATTGCTTTGCGCCGGCGCCCTGGACCATTCCCTCCCATGCCTCCCTGATGTCCGGCCTTTATTCCTCGGAGCATGGCTGCGACGAGAAGTCCATCCAGTTGCCGGAGGTTTTCTACACCTTGGGGGAAGTTCTCCAGAGCGCCGGCTACCGCACCGTGGGCATCTCGTGCAACGGCCTGGTCAGCCTGCGCCGGGGTTTTGAGGTGTTTTATGAAATGGACACCCTGGTCTTTTCGGAGCGGTACCACGAAGGCCGGATGCACATGAAATCCTTGAAAAGAAAGGAAGATACCTCATCAGATAGATTTAAAAACATTATTGGTTATATGAAGGAGAATAACTATTATAGTTATCCGGTGCATAATATATTTGACCGGCTGTACCGTAAATTTATTGTCGACATCTTTAAACGCTCCTATAATGCCACAAATAGAAGTTTAAAAATCGTTAAGCGTCTTTTACAAAAATACAAAAATGAAAAGCCGCTGTTTATATTTATGAATTTAATGGATACGCATTGGCAGTATAATCCGCCGAAAAATTACCACAACATTATAAAGCTTGATGACAAAGAAATGCAGCAGTTGATGACTTTTGACCCATTCTATTATTTCATTCAGGGTATAAGCGACGACTGGAAGGAAAAACTGACCCTGCTCTATGAACAGGAACTGTATTTTTTGGATGATCGTCTGTATGATCTTTATCGCTTTCTGGATGAAATCGGGGTCAAAGATCGGACCATGTTCGCCATTACCTCGGACCATGGCGAATTCCTGGGGGAGCACGACCTATGGGGCCATTATTTCAGCCTGTATAACGAACTGGTCCATATTCCCCTGGTTATAAAATATCCAGCTTCGGTCGGTCTGAGGGGCGAATCGGCTCATCCGGTGCAACTCCATGACCTGTACGCCACCGTCCTGGAGCTTGCCGGGGTGCCCATTCCGCCGCCGGAAAGCTCCAAGTCCATGCTCTCAGACGTCCGGGAGTACGCCTTTGCCGAACACCTGAACCCTTCTTTGGGAATAGCCGCCTGCCGCCGCCGGGCCGATGATTTTCAGGTAAAGCCCTTCATGCAGCCCTGCCGCTGCATCATCGACCGGGACCTGCACAAGCTTCTACAGTGGGCCGACGGCCGCCTGGAACTTTACGATCTCAAGGCCGATTACGCCGAAGCCCACGACCTGATAAGCCGGGCCGACCAGCAGAGTCGGGCTGGGCACCTGAAGCAGGTCATGGAAGAAAATTTAGGCCCTTTCGAGGCGCGCGACAAACACGCGGGCGCCGGGGTTTCGGAGCATTTTTAAGGCGCCGCCGCAGAAGGATGTCTGTTCATGAATTTTCCCAGTTCCCGTCGGAGGCGGTGATTCTGCCGGAAAAGCTCCCCCGGCGGGTGTTGATCGTGACCCAGGTGGACAAGCCGCCCCTGGCCGCGGCCATAGCCGACGCCTTCCGCAGCCGGGGCATGGAAACCCGCGTCTTTTACTCCTGGCTGTGCAACACCTGGTTCGACCGCCTGGTTATTCGGCCGGCCAACCACTACGCCCGCACCTTGCGGCTTATCCCCAAGTCTCAGAATTTATTTCAGGGTCATCCCAAGTCCCACAAGGAATGGCGCAGCCGCCAGGCCATTGAACTGTGCCGCGACTTCAAGCCGGAGCTGATTCTGATAACTGGAGTGCAGCGCTTTAAACCCGAGGTTCTGGAGGAATTCCAAGCCACCGGTGCGGTGTTTTACTGGTTTACCGAATCGGAAACCCGTTTCCACGAAATAGAGCACGAACTCCCCTACTACGACCATATCTATTGCATTTCCTCCCTCAGCATGAAGCAGGCCCGAAGCCTGGGCCGCAGCACCAGCCTGCTGCTCCACGCGGTGAACACCTTCGAGTTTCATCCCTTGAATCTACCGAAAATCTATGACTGGTGTTTTGTGGGGCAATGGCATCCCCGCCGCCAGGAATATGCCGAGGGCCTGGCCGAAGTATCGAAAAAATTCGCCATTTACGGTCCCCGCTGGCGCCGGCGCACCTGGAACAAGCCGGCCTTGTGGCTCGGCATTAAAGGCAAGGGTATCTGGGAGGAAAAATTAAACCGCCTGTACAACCAAACCAAGGTGGTTATCAATATCTCGGTGTGGGGGGATGAAAAAAAGGGGAGCCACGGCGTCAACATGCGGCTCCTGGAAGTGCCGGCCTGCCGGACCTGTCTCTTGTCCGATTATGCCAGCGACGCCCAGAAGCTCCTGGTGCCGGACCGGGAATTCGTGAGCGCCGCCACGCTGCCCGAAATGCAGGCCAAGCTGGCGGAACTGCTGCACGATGACAAAAAGCGGGAGGAGATCGCCGCGGCAGGCTATCAAAAGGCCACTACAGTGCGGACTTACGGGCACCTGGTGGCTGAGATCTGCACAGATTGGGCGCGCCTCAAAGGATTTTAATCCGGATAATTCAAGGACCGAAGGACTCGGTGGCACAGGCTTTCCAGCCTGTGCAAAAAACACTCCGCTTTTTCGAACTTTTCGTTTCAATTATATATTTCAATGCGTTGCCGCATATTTTGAAAAGCTCATGAATAAAGCGTGGTAAAGGCCTTCCTGCCTGAGTTCCTGTTCACCTGCGTGAATCCAGGAATCCGGGCTCCCACCAGGTTTCGATGACGCGCACCACCTCCGCCGGCTCGATGGCCTGCATGCAGCGATTATCCGGGCATCTTTGATTCAGACAGCGTTCCTCTCGGCACGCTTCGTCTTTCCGGTACAGGCAGGCGCCCCAGTCCACCCGGTAGGGGCCGATGCGGGCCGGGTGGTCGGCGCCGATTAAGGCGATGGACGGGACTTGCAGAGCCAGAGCCAGGTGCAAAGGGCCGCTGTCGTTGGCCACCAGCAAGCGGGCGCGCCGGAGCAAGGCGGCAACGGTAGCCAGCGGGTGGCGGCCCCCGGTCACCAGGCTGGGGCCGGGAAGCCGGGCCGCCAGCGCCTCGGCCGCCGGCCGGTCCTGCCTGCCGCTGATGATGAGAAGCGGCGCCTCATAACGGTCATAAAGATACCGGCCTAAGGTGATAAAGTTTTCTTGGGGCCACCACTTGTAGGCTCCGGAACCGGTGGGATGCAGGGCCATGAGCCGCACCGCTGAAGCTCCGAAATGGCGGGACAATAAGACATCGGCCTCAGCTTGAGCAGTCGTTGGCAGAAACAATTCCATCCGCTTGTCAGCGGTGTCGGCCCCCACCAGGCGCACGAAATCCAGGCGGTGTTCGATGGCGTGCCGGAAAGGGTCGGCTTGCGCCACCGCGGCGGAATAGGCGAAAGATAACGGGCTCTTGCCCGAGCCGATGATAAAGGGGCTCGCAGCCCTGGCCAGCACCGAAGCTTCCGGGTCGTTGCCGTGCAGGATGATGGCCAAATCAAAGTTTTCCCGCCCCAATTCTTCCTTAAGTCTCAGCAATCCCATGCCCCTGCCGGGATACTGCCACAGGCGGTAAATATGGGGGTTGTTCTCCATGAGCGAGATGAATTGGGGCTTTACCAGCAAGTCCAGACGCCAGTTTGGATACGTTTCCTTCAAAGCCCGGATGGCCGGGGTGGAAAAGAGCAAGTCCCCCAGTGCGGTGAAATTGAGCAGCAAAACCCGCCGGACCCGGCTTAGGTCCAAACCGTTTAGAGGCTGGGGGGCGCGCCGCCGGACCTGCCGCTTAAGATACCGCCGGGCTGCGCTCATGAGGAAACGATGCCACATGCTCTTAAATAGTTTGGGGAATAGGCGGCACTAACTCAGCGCCTCTTTCAGCATTGTATCGTATAACTCTTCCTGATAACGGGCCACCGCTTGCCAGGAAAAGCGCTCCAACACCAAAGCCCGGCCTTGCTCTCCCAGCTTGCGGCGAACAGCTTCATTTTCCAAGAGGAGGACGATTTTGGCCGCCAGTTCACCGCCATCCGCCTTATTCTCCAGAAGCAGCCCGTTTGAGCCGTCCCTGACAAATTCCGGGATGCCTCCCATTTTGGTGGAAATGATGGGCAGGCCGCTGGCGGAGGCTTCCAGAACCACCAGGGGCAAGCCCTCATCTATTTGCGAAGGCGCCACGCATATATCTCCCAGACGGTAAGCCTGCGCCACCTCACTGGGGGGAATGAACCCGGTCAAAATCACCCGGCCGGAGGCTTGCTGCAACCTGTTCTGGAGTTCCTGCAGAAAAGGAGTGCGGCGGTCGATGCGCCCCCGGCCGAACTCGGTGCCGCCCACCAGAATCAGGACTGCTCGGGGCTGACGCCGCCAGACCTGCTCCATGGCCTGAAGCAGCACGCCGACGCCCTTGCTTTGCCTGATTTTACCCACAAAAAGGACCGTGGGCTCGTCGGTGAGGTCGTAACGCCGTCTTAATTCCCTGATTTTATCCGGGTGCTCCCAGTTGGGGAGAAAGGCTGCCGGGTCCACGCCGTTATATACCACCCAATGTGAAGCCGCGCCTGCCCCAAGGCGGTCTTTCTCCCGTTCCAGCACGAAACGGCTGCACGCGGCGAAGGCCTCCACCGGTATCCGGGTGCCCGGCGCCGGCCGCTCTCTTTTGCCCAGAATGTTATAGAGATTGTGCATGTGAAGGATGACCGGGAGGCGTGGCAGTTGCTGCTTGAGAAATAAAGCCAAAAGCGGCCGGTTGTGCACATGTATGAGCGCGGGCTGCACCTGCCGGATTATCTCGGCCACCCGCCGGTCGTAATAAGGGAACGTTCGGCGGTGCCTCTTGTAAAGCCATCGACGCCAGCCGGTCAGAGCCACCCGGAAATATTCCACCCGTCCCCTGATTTCATATCCAGGAAGTTCAGGGTCCCCGACTCCTATCACCACAGGGCGGTAGCGGGTCAAACATCTGGCCGTCTGTTCTATGAACTGCTCGCTGGCCCCGCCCCGGATGGGAGGGATGGGAAACAATTCAGGCCCGACGAGAGCCGCGATTGGTTTGGAGGTTGCCATAGTATGTATGTTTTTGACGGGTTAACTGGCCATGCCCTGACAGCCGGCACCAAAATGAACACCATTATACCCCAAAAAGGGTTTGCCCGCAGGTTTGCAGCTCTCCGATAGTGCTGAGAAGTTCATAAATTACTTGACACTTGCCTCAGACTTTGTAATATGCTTCACATAGTCATGGTCTCGGAAGGTCAGCTCACTCCGGAAATCAAAAATATTTAAGGAGGTTGTACGTTTATGGGTAAGATTCCTGCTGATTATTTACCACCCAAAGAACTCTGGGCCGAGTACACGTCTCCGGCCGAATTTCCGGTGCCGGATAAGTTGAATCTGGCCGACTTCCTGCTTGACCGCCATGTCAGGGAAGGCCGTGGAGACAACGTCGCCATCCTCTTTGGGGACACCAAAGTCACTTACAAAGAGCTCCTGTCCATGGCCAACAAGTTTGCCAATGTGCTCAAGAGCTTGGGAGTCGAAGCGCAAGACCGGGTGGGCATCCGCATGACCAACGCCCCTGAGCCGGTGGCCATCAATTTCGCCATCATGAAACTGGGCGCCATTCCGGTTCCGGTATCCCCCTTGTGGGCCAAAGAAGAAGTGGCTTTCGTAGTAAACAACGCCGAATTCAAGGTTTTTGTGGTGAGCTTCCCGCTCATGGAAGCAGTGGAGGCCAGCAAGCACGAATGGGAATTCCCCACCAAGGTGGTGGTGGTGGGCGGCAAACCCGAAGACGCCGAGGCCAAGGGCAATATTTCCTATGCCAAGGCCATGGCCGGGGCCTCCGACCAGTTTGAAAATGTTATGACCGACCCCTGGGATATCGGGGTGATCCTGTACACCTCCGGCACCACCGGCCAGCCCAAGGGCTGCGTCCATTTTGTCCGGGAAGTCTTTATCGAAGCGCAACTGGTCAACAAGTATGTTTGGAAGCTAGGCCCAGGCGAGGTCTTAGGTGGCTCCGCGCCTGTTACCTTTGCGGCTGGCTACGGCACCTTCTGCATCATTCCTTTCGCCGGCGGCGCCGCCATTTCCCTGCTGCCCAGGTTTACTCCGGACGATATGATGAAAACCATCGAGAAGCATAAGGTAACAGTAGTCACGGGTCTTCCCACCGCCTACCGGAAGCTTCTTGAAATGCCCAATTTCAACGACTACGATCTTTCCAGCGTCCGCATGTACACCACCGGCGGCGACGCCCTGACCGGCAAGACCCTGTCCCAGTGGCAGGCCAAGACCGGCAAGCCCATCTGGGAAGGCCTGGGCGGCACCGAGATGATGCATCTGGTGACCTCCACGGCCATAGGCGATATTCCCATGGCCGACTCCATCGGCAAGGCCATCCCAGGCTTTGAAATCAAGGTGGTTCGGGAAGACGGCACCACCGCCGGCCCCGGCGAAGTGGGCAGCATGATGATCAAGGGCCCCACCGCCACCCTGTACTGGAAGCCCTATATTCAGGACGAGAAGCTCCTGAAGACCATGAAGAAAGGCATCAAGGACGGCTGGAATATGATGGGCGATGCCGTCATGATGGACAAGGAAGGCTACATCTTCTTCCAGGCCCGGGAAGACGACATGATCAAGTCTTCCGGCTTCCGTTTGGCTCCCACCGAGATTGAGGATGCCATCCTGCGGCACCCCGCGGTTCGTGACGACGCGGTGGTGGGCATCCCGGATGAGGTCCTGGGCCAGAAGGTGGTGGCCATGGTGGAACTGGAACCCGGCAACACCCCGAGCCAGGAACTGGCCAGCGATATCATTAAATCCACCATGGACGTGCTGGCCACCTATAAACTGCCTCGTGAAGTGGTGTTCTTGGAATCTATTCCACGCACCCCCACCGGCAAGATTATCAAGAAGGACCTCCGCAAGTACTACCCGGAGTATCCCAATAAGTTCGTACCCAAGATAAAGTAGATTTTAACCTGTCTTCGGGGGCGGCTTTGCCGCCCCCGAGGCGCGTTTGCGAACAGTGGAAAAGGGGGAAACCTTCCCCTTTTTCTTTTGACTTTGCTGTATCGGCGGTTTACATATTAAACGGCGAAAAGTAAGGAGAACCAGATTTGCCGAACGTAGTGGTTGTGGGCACCCAATGGGGTGATGAGGGCAAAGGCAAGATCGTCGATCTCCTGACCGAGAAGGCCAAAGTGGTGGTCAGGTATCAGGGCGGCAACAATGCCGGGCACACCCTGGTGGTGGGCGGCGAAAAATTTATTTTTCACCTGATCCCCTCAGGGATTCTCCATCCCGGCACTCTCTGCCTGATCGGCAACGGCGTGGTCCTGGACCCGGAAGTCTTTTTGGGGGAAATCGACCGCCTGGCGGGACGCGGGATTAAGATCGGCCCTGAGAACCTCAGGGTCAGCGAGCGCACCCAGGTGATCATGCCTTACCATAAACGCCTGGATTTGGCTCGGGAGCGGGCCAAGGGCGCAGGCAAAATCGGCACCACCGGCCGGGGCATCGGCCCCTGTTACGAAGACAAAATTGCCCGCCGGGGCATCCGGGTGGCCGACTTGGTGGATGAACTCCTTTTCCGGGCCAAGCTGGCGGAGGTTTTGCCGGAGAAAAATTTTCTCCTGGAAAAATTTTTGGGCGACGAGCCCTTTGACCCTGAAGAAATACTGGTTCCCTATCTGGAAATGGGCCGGCGGCTCAAACCCCTGGTTGCCAATGTTTCGGTGCTCATCGATCAGGCAGCCAAAGCCGGTGACAGCATCCTCTTTGAGGGCGCCCAGGGCACCCACCTGGACATCGACCACGGCACCTATCCCTACGTCACCTCATCCAATCCCGTCGCGGGCGGCGCCGCGGTGGGCGCGGGCATCGGGCCGGGGAGCCTGCACCGGGTGCTGGGCATCGTCAAGGCCTATACCACCCGGGTCGGCGGCGGCCCTTTCCCCACCGAATGCACCGACCAGGTGGGCGGCCACATGCAGGAATGCGGCGTGGAGTTCGGCTCCACCACCGGCCGTCCCCGGCGCTGCGGCTGGCTGGACGCAGTGGTGCTCAAGGAAGCGGTGCGCTTAAACGGCCTGACCGGGCTGGCCATCACCAAATTAGACGTGCTCACCACCTTGAATCCCGTGAAAATCTGCCTAGCATATGAGGAAGGCGAGCGGCGCCGGGAGGCCATGCCCGCCACCCTGCCGGAACTGGAAAAATGCCGCCCCGTCTATGAGGAGCTGCCCGGCTGGCAGGAAGACATCCGCGGGGTCAGGCGCTTTGAGGATTTACCGGAAGCCTGCCGCCGTTATCTCAAGCGGGTGGAGGAACTGGCCGGCGTGCCTGTTCAGATTGTCTCCGTGGGCCCGGATCGGGAAGAGACGATAATAATCCAGGACCCTTTTATCTGAACATTATTTTGTATATAATTAAAATTACCAGATATTCCATTTTATTAGGAAGTTATCTAAGCTTATTAACTTTCCCTAAGGAATAAATATCATGCTCGAAATCCGCTTTCACGGGCGCGGCGGGCAGGGCGCGGTCACTTCGGTGGAGCTCCTGGCGCTTGCGGCCATTAACGAAGGCAAGTTCGCCCAAGGCTTCCCCAGTTTCGGACCTGAGCGCCGGGGCGCGCCGGTACTGGCGTTTTTGCGCATCGACGACCGGCACATCCGCCTGCGCTGCAAGATCGAGGCGCCGGACGTGGTGCTCATTCTGGACCCGAGTCTGATTCGCATTCAGAAGCCGACCACGGACTTGAAAAAGGACGGCCTTATCGTCCTGAACACCCCCAAATCCACTGAGGAAGTGCGCCGGGATTTCGGCTTTCACCACAAGCTGGCTCTGGTGGACGCCGACACCATCGCCCGGGAGGTCTTGGGCGTGCCCATCACCAACACCACCATGCTGGGCGCCCTCATCAAGGCCACCGGGGTGGTGGCGGTGGATTCCATGCAGCACCCCCTCCAGGAGCGCTTTGGACCTTTGGCCGTCAAGAACTTTAATGCTTTGAAAGAAGCTTACGAAAAAACAGTAGTGGAGGAAGCCCGCCCGTGACTACGAAATTCCGCATGGCTTTGCGCAAGCCCCTGGAAGAAACCACCTGGCAGGAAATCGAGCTGGGAGGCCTGCTCCGGGAGCCGGGCAGCGCCCGGGCCTACCGGGTGGGCGACTGGCGCAGCCAGCACCCGGTATGGACCAAAAGCCGCTGCATCCGCTGCGGCGTGTGCTGGACGGTGTGTCCTGAGCCGGCCATCATCGAGGAACCCGGCGGCTATTTCGATATGGACCCGGATTACTGCAAGGGCTGCGGCACTTGCGCCCGGGAGTGCGTCACCGGCTGCATCACCATGGTGCCGGAGGAGGAGTGATGGCTAAGAAGACAGCAGCCGCCAAAAGAGTGGGCATGGAAGTCTCCATCGCGGTGAGCTATGCGGTGCAGCTGGCCCGGGCTGAAGCCATCGCCGCGTACCCTATTACGCCCCAGACCCATATTGTGGAGCATCTCTCGTCCCTGGTGGCCAACGGCGAACTGGACGCGGAGTTTGTCAACGTGGAATCCGAGCATTCGGCCATCAGCACCTGCATCGGCATGTCCGCGGCCGGCGCCCGCACTTATACGGCCACCAGTTCCCAGGGCCTGGCGCTCATGAACGAAATCCTCTACATCGTCAGCGCCATGCGCTTCCCCATCGTCATGACCGTGGCCAACCGGGCCTTGAGCGCGCCTCTGTCCATCTGGAACGACCACTCTGACATCATGGGGGCCCGGGACATCGGCTGGATTCAGGTGTTCGTGGAAAACGGCCAGGAGGCCTTCGACCATTCCGTCATGGCTTTCAAGATCGCGGAAAACCATGAAGTTCTCCTGCCCATAATCGTCAATTTGGACGGCTTCATCCTGTCCCACGTGGTGGAGGCCCTGGAAATGGTGGATCAGGCCACGGTGGACAAGTTTCTGCCGCCTTACGTGCCCCTCCACCGCTTGGACCCTCGGAATCCGGTGACCATGGGAGCCTTCGCGTTGCCGGAGATTTACACCGAAGTGAAGATGAACCACCAAGTCACCCTGACCAAATCCTATGACCATATCCTCAAGGTCTGGGATGAATGGGGCAAACTCACCGGCCGGCAATATCATCCCGTGGAGCGCTATCGGACCGAGGATGCCAAAATTCTGCTTCTCATCATGGGATCGCTGGCTGAAGTGGCGGAGATCGCGGTGGACGAAATGCGGGACCAGGGGCTGCCGGTGGGGCTCTTGAAGCTCAGGATGTGGCGGCCCTTCCCCTTCAAGGACCTGAGGGACGCGGTGAACGGCGCGGAGCTGCTTATCGTCTGCGACCGGGCCCTGTCCCTGGGCGGCGTCGGCGGCCCGGTGATGTCCGAAGTGCGGAGCGCCCTTTATCCCATGGCCCAAAAGCCCGCAACCCTGGGCTACATCATCGGCCTGGGCGGCCGGGATGTGAACCCCGGCAATATTAAAGACATCGTGGCCCGGGCTCAGCAAGAGGCGAGCCAGGGCCCTCAGGAAGAATTTCACCTCTATGGAGTGAGAGGTTAATGGAAAAGTTCGGTTACGCCCAAAGTCAGAAATTTGATACCTATGCCTCCCGGCTCATGCCCCGGCAGGAGTATTTCACCATGGGGCACCGCGCCTGTCAGGGCTGCGGCGAAGCTCTGGCGGTGCGCTGGGTTACCAAGGCCATAGGCAAAGACGCCATCATCGCCCATGCCACCGGCTGCATGGAAATCGTGTCCTCGGGAATGCCCCAGACGGCCTGGATGCACCCTTGGATCCACGTGGCCTTCGAGAATACCGCCGCGGTGGCTTCGGGCATTGAGACGGGCCTAAAGATCCTGGAACGCAAAGGCAAGCTTGCCGGTCCCATGCCCAAGGTGGTGGCTATGGGAGGCGACGGCGGCACCAGCGATATCGGCCTCCAGGCTTTGTCCGGGGCCATGGAGCGGGGCCACAATTTCACCTATGTCTGCTGGGATAACGAAGCCTACATGAACACCGGCATTCAGCGCTCCAGTTCCACGCCTTACGGCGCCATGACCACTACGTCGCCGCCGGGCAAAAAGAGCATCGGCCAGTCCACCTGGAAGAAGAACATGGTGCACATCGCGGTGGCTCACGGCATTCCCTACGTGGCCACGGCCTCGCCCAGCTACATCTTTGACTTGTATTTCAAAGTGCGCAAAGCCCTGGAGACCCCCGGACCGGCCTACATCCACGTACTTTCAGTCTGTCCCACGGGCTGGCGCTCAGCTACGGATATGAGCGTGCGCCTGGGCCGCCTGGCGGTGGAAACCGGCATTTTCCCCCTCTATGAGGTGGTGGACGGCCGCTACCGCTTAACCGTGGAAGTGCCGAAAATGCGGCCTGTCAGAGACTACCTCAAGCTCCAGGGCCGTTTCCGGCACCTTCGTGACCCGGAGATCAACCTCATTCAGCGTCATACCGAAGCCAATTACAAACTGCTTTTGGAAAAATGTCAGGCTCCTTTTCCGGAATTTCCTCCCATGTTTCCTCCGGAGGAGCCGGAGCTTGTGGCAGGTGCATAATGGACGAAGCACGGCTTGAAAGCATCCTCTCCCGTTATGAGGGGGAACCTTACGACCTGATCCCGATTTTGCAGGACATCCAGGATAATTACGGCTTCCTTCCCAAAGAGGAAGTCAAGGCGGTGGCCAGGCGCATTAACGTGCCCATTACCCAGGTATACAGCGTCGCCACCTTCTACAAAATGTTCAGCCTCATCCCCAAGGGCAAGCACCAACTCAAGGTTTGCCTGGGGACCACCTGCCATCTGAAGGGCGGCCAGCGTCTGGTGGACTCCCTCTCCAGCCGCTTGGGGGTGGAGGTGGGCTATACTTCCAAGGACGGCCAGTTTTCCCTGGAGACCGTGGGCTGTCTGGGCTCCTGCGCCCAAGCCCCGGTGATGATGGTGGATGACAAGTATCATGCCCGGGTGACGGTGGACAAGGTTCCGAAGATTTTGAAGCAGTACCAGACGTAGCCGTAAGCGTTCATGAACCAGCAAATAAATTGTAGCCGCAGGCTTTAGCCTGCGAAAAAGGAATTGGTTTAATGCTTTTTTAAAGACGCAACCTAAAGGTTGCGGCTACAGAACTTATAGAGAACGATTATGCCCAGATTCGAATCGGTTGACCATCTGACTCAGTACAGGCGCCAGCTCAAGGCCAAATTTGACCCCGAGCAGCCCCGGGTTCTGGTCTGCGCCGGACCCGGCTGCCTGCCCCTGGGCAGCGAAGAGGTGGCCCAGGCCTTCAAGGAGGCCCTGGCCGAAAAGGGCCTGAACGGCAAAGTGGTGCTCAAGGTCTCAGGCTGCCAGGGGCTTTGCGCCAGGGGGGTGCGGGTCCTCCTCAGGCCTCGCGAAATCTCCTATCAAAAAGTCACGGTTCAGGATGTGCCCGAAATCGTGGAAACCACCTTGGTGAACGGGGGCATCGTGGACCGCCTGATTTATCAGGACCCCGCGTCTCAGGAAAAGTTCTCCCACAAGGGGGAGATCCCGTTCTATAAAAATCAGCAGCCCATCGTCCTGCGCAAGCTGGACATCATCGATCCGGAAAGCCTGGACGATTACTTATTGATGGGAGGCTACCGCAGTCTCAGGAAAATCTTCTTCGAGATGACCCCGGAGCAGGTGATTGACTTGGTGGAGCGCTCGGGACTCCGGGGCCGCGGCGGCGCCGGCTTCCCTACCGGGCGCAAATGGCGCATCTGCCGGGAAGCTCCGGAAGCGGTGAAATTCGTCATCTGCAACGGCGATGAAGGCGACCCGGGAGCCTTCATGGACCGGGCCGTGATGGAAGGCGACCCCCACGCGGTCATCGAAGGCATGATTGTCGGCGCCTACGCCATCGGCGCCCGCCAGGGGCATATTTATGTGCGCCACGAATATCCCCTGGCGGTCAAGCGCCTGAAACTTGCCATTGAGCAGGCCCGGGACGCCGGCTTCCTGGGGAACAACATCCTGCGCTCCGGCTTCAATTTCGACATCAAGGTCAGCCAGGGCTCCGGCGCCTTTGTCTGCGGCGAAGAGACGGCCCTGATCGCGTCCATCGAAGGCTTCATCGGCGAACCCTCGCCCCGGCCGCCGTATCCGGCCCAGTCCGGACTGTTCGGCCTCCCCACGGTGATCAACAATGTGGAAACCTGGGCCAACGTGCCCGAGATCATCAATATGGGCGGGGACTGGTACACGGCCATCGGCACGGAAAAAAGCAAGGGCACCAAGGTCTTTTCCCTGGTGGGCGCGGTAAACCACACCGGTCTGGTGGAAGTCCCCATGGGCACTACTCTCCGCCAGATAATCTATGACCTGGGCGGCGGCATCCCCGACAACAAAGCATTCAAGGCGGTGCAGACGGGCGGCCCTTCCGGGGGCTGCATCCCCGCCAAGTTTTTGGATTTGCCGGTGGACTACGACAGCCTTCAGGAAGTGGGCTCCATCATGGGCTCCGGCGGCATGATCGTCATGGACGAGACCAGTTGCATGGTGGACGTGGCCCGCTATTTCATCGGCTTTCTCCATGCCGAATCCTGCGGCAAGTGCACTCCCTGCCGGGAAGGCCTCACCCAGCTGAAATATATTTACAACGAAATCATCAACGGCCGCGGGGAAGAATGGCATATTCCCCTCATGGAAGAGCTCTGCGCCGCTATGGGCTCGGCGTCTATCTGCGGTCTGGGCCAGAGCGCGGTCAATCCCGTGCTGTCGACGCTCAAGTATTTCCGGGACGAGTACGAAGCCCACATCCGGGATAAAAAGTGCCCGGCTCTGGTCTGCCGCCCTCTGCTGAAATACACCATCGACCCGGAGACCTGCACCGGCTGTCTGGCTTGCGTCAGGGAGTGTCCGGTGGGGGCCATTACCGGCCTCAAGAAGGAAGCCCAGGAGATCGACCAGGAGCTCTGCATCAAATGCGGCTTGTGTTATGAAATGTGTCAATTCGACGCGGTAAAAAGGGAGTAAGGTTCATGCCCAGCAGAAAAATTGCGGACCTGGTTAAACCCCCCACCATCGAAGAAGTGGGTCTTTATATCAATGATGAATTTATCAGAGCTCCGGTGGAATTCACCATACTCCAGACGGCCCGGGCCAACGGCATCGATATTCCCACTTTGTGCTATCATCGGGACCTGCCCTCGGAAGGCCATTGCCGGTTGTGCATGGTGGAGATCGGCGAACCTCCCCGCACCCGGCTGGTGAATTCCTGCACCTATCCGGTGGAAGCCAACCTGAAAGTACAGACGCATTCGGAAAAAGTCCTTCAGGCCCGGCGCATGGTGCTGGAATTGCTTATGGCCCAAGCCCCGGCTGCGGAGCTCATCAGAGACCTGGCCGCCCAACACGGGGTGTACGAAACCCGGTTTCATATCGAGGACCCGGAAGAGCGCTGCATCCTCTGCGGCTTGTGTGTCCGCACCTGCGCTGAAATCGTCGGAGTCTCCGCCATCAGCATGATCAACCGCACCCCGGAAAAGCAGGTGGCCACGCCTTTCAAGGAGGCCTCTGAAGCCTGCATCGGCTGCGGCTCCTGCGCTTTCATCTGCCCCACCAACGTCATCCCCTATACCGAAAAGGACGGCATCCGCACCATCTGGGGCCGGGACTTTGAACTCCAGGCCTGCACCGTATGCGGCAACTATATAGAGCCCAAGGCGCAGCTGGAACACTGGGCCGAAATCACCGGAGACCCGGTTGAAACTTTTTTTGTGTGCCGGGATTGCCGCTGAAGATTCTCAACCTTATCTTAGGGATTAGGCGATAAACTGGTTGCCCGGCAGGGGCCTTGCTCCTGCCGGCTGGGATTTGGGCTGCTAAAATTTTTTCCTCTCTTCCGACTTTCCCAATCCCCGGCATTTAGTGCCGCCGCCAAAAATTCCGGGAGCGTTCCTCCATGAAAAAAGCCACTGCCGTAATCCTGGCAGGGTTGGTGCTGCTGTTTCTTATCAGCCTGTTTGCCGGACACAAGCTCTTTTCCGCGTCCGAGCGCGAACTGTCGCGAAGTTACCATTCCCCGTCGACCACCGCAGCCGGGACTCAGGGAAAAGTCGATTTTCGCAAATTCCGGATGGCCTTCAGCTCCTTTGACCTGGCCGCCGGCCTGACCCCCAGGGACATGGAAGCCATTTCCACTCAGAGCCTGGCCTTCCCTTTTTACTTTCTCCTGGCCAGCCTGTGGCTGGTTCTCGGTTTGCGCAAACCGCGGCGGGGCTGACACTCCACCAAAAGCAGCAGCGGTTCATAATATACTTGCGGGTGTCCCCAGGCGCCGGCATGCTGGTGCTTATTGGGCGGATAAATCAGGCGAAAGAAGGAGTAACCTTATGCGGCGCGTCATTGGAATGTTGAGTCTCACCCTCATGTTGCTGGCGAGCTTGAGCCCCGCATACGCGCAAAGGGAATTCCGGGGAGTGGTGGAAGCCATGCCTGCCGACGGCTACGTGGGCACCTGGATCATCAGTGGCAAGACCGTGGAAGTCACGCCGCGGACAGAAGTGAAACTGAAGCGCGGCCCCATCGCCATGGGCTCTTCGGTGAAGGTGCATGGCTCTCCTCAGAACGGCGCCTATATTGCCCGGGAGATCGAAGCCAGCAAAATTAAGAGGAGAGGCAGAAAGTAAAAGAAATCTTCAACAAGGCCCGTGCAGCTTCACCCCTCAGGCTTTCGGGGGGAAGCGCCGGGCCGCCATGGCCGCAGCCATACTGATAGCGGCCTTCAGGCTGCCCGGGTTGGCCTGGCCGGTGCCGGCCAAGTCATAGGCTGTGCCGTGATCCACGCTGGTGCGGATGATGGGGAGCCCCAGGGTCACGTTCACCGCGTCCATGAAGTGCAATAGCTTCAAGGGGATGAGGCCCTGGTCGTGGTACATGGCGCAAACCGCGTCGAACTCCCCTTGGGAATGCCGCCAAAACAGGGTGTCCGCCGGGAACGGGCCGGACACCGCCAGCCCCTCCCCGTGGGCTTGCAGAACCGCGGGAATAATAACTTCCATTTCCTCGGAGCCGAACAGCCCGCCTTCGCTGGCATGTGGATTGAGCGCGGCCACTCCCAGCCGGGGCTTGGAAATGCCGAAATCCTCCTGTAAAACGCGGCAGGTCAGAGCAAACAGCCGCACCAGGCATTCCTGGGATAGGCGCTGGGGCACGTCTTTCAAAGCCACGTGAATGGTTGCCAGGACTACCCGAAAGTTCCCGCCGGCCAGCATCATGGCTACGTTCTCGGCGCCGGTCCTGTCTTTCAGCAGTTCCGTGTGGCCCGGATAGGCCAATCCCGACATTTTGAGAGAGGTTTTGCTGATGGGACCTGTGACCATCCCGGCCACCTGCCCTCGCATGGCCAGATCAATGGCGGTAAGGACGTATAAAACCATGGCCGCACCGCCGGCTTCGGTGGGTTTGCCGTAGTTCAGATCGGCTTCTTGCAGATTTGAAAGGGCGAGGAGGTCTACGGTGCCATGCCGGAAGGCTCCCTCCTGCGGGCTTGACACCGGGTTGATCTTCAGCTTTGGGGCGAGCCTGTCCCGGGCCCGGGTCAGGGCCGCGGGGTCTCCCAGGACCAGAGGCCGGCAGATTTTATAGACGGACGCGTCCGCCAGGGCCATGATCATGATTTCCGGTCCCACGCCCACAGGGTCGCCCATAGTGAGGGCCAGGATGGGTCTCTCCCGCATCAGTTCAACAAATTCCCTGTAATTGCAAGATTCTTTATGCCACAATAAAGGTTACCTGAAATATGCCCGGAAAAGGAGTGCATGTCAATGAGTGAACAGGCGGCAGCGCTGCTCAAAAAAGTGAAACTTGGATTCATCGGGGCCGGCAGCATGGGCGGGGCCCTGTTGCGCAGTCTGCTGGCCGCGGGCGCGCCGGCCGGCAATTTGAGTTTTTACGACCCTGACCCGAAACGCCAGCAGGAACTGGAAGAGCTGGGCCTTAAGCCGGCCCCGGACAATGCCGGGGTGATGCAAGCCCCGGTGGTCGTCCTGGCCGTCAAACCCCAGGTACTGGGACAGGCGCTGAATGAGATTAAGGAGGTTGCCCGCGCCCGACACCTCATCATTTCCATCGCCGCAGGCGTCACCCTGGCGCGGTTGGAAGAAACTCTCCCCGAGGTGCGCTTTATCCGGGCCATGCCCAACACTGCCCTCATGGTCGGGGAGGGCATGGCGGCTCTGGCCGCGGGCACCCGGGCCACGCCGGAGGATCTGGAGTTGGCCCTGGAACTTTTTGAGGCCGGGGGCCGGGCCGTGGTCGTGGACGAAAAGCTTATGGACGCGGTCACCGCGCTGAGCGCCAGCGGCGCCGGATTCGCCGCGGTGTTTTTGGAAGCCCTGGCCGACGGCGGCGTGCGCCTGGGGCTGCCCCGGGCCCTGGCCCTGGAGATGGCGGCTCAGACCCTGGTGGGCGCCGGGCGCCTGTGCCTTGACCGGAATCTCCACCCAGCCCTGTTGAAAGACCAGGTGGCTTCCCCCGGCGGCACCACCATCGCCGGCCTGCACGCCCTGGAGCAGGGAGGCTTCCGGGGCCTGGTCATGGACGCAGTCACCGCCGCGGCCCTCCGGGCCCAGGAATTGGGGGGCAAATGAGATTCTCTTGGGCAAGGGAGGAAACGGTAATATTGCTGATCTTGGGGCAGGACGATGATTGAAGCCTTCAAAGCATATTTTGAGCAGATCAAAAAGCTGGATGCAGAAGATGCCACCGAGCACACCTTGCGACCAGCCCTGGACAATCTTCTAAGCGCCCTGGCCGCAAAGAAGAACATCAAAGTCATTCACGAACCCAAGCGCGACCCCTCCGGCAAAGGCGCGCCTGATTTCAAATTCAAGCTCAACGAGTGCATCCTCGGCTACCTGGAAAACAAGAAAATCGGAGAAAAGCTTGACCAATTCCTGAAGTCTGACCAAATTCTCAAATACCTCCGCTTGTCCGGCAACCTGATACTGACCGATTACCTGGAATGGATCTGGTTGAAAGACGGCGAAATCGTCAAGCGCGAAACCCTGGCCTATCCCAGCGATATCGGCTATCCCAAGGCCCGCCTGGACCGTGATAAGGCGGAATGCGTCGCGGAATTAATCAACGGGTTCTTATCCACGCCGCCCAAGGGCATCGGCCGGGCCAAGGATTTGGCTTTGGCCCTGGCTATCCGCTGCCACGAATTGCGGGACTTTCTCACCGATGAATTGACCAGGCAGGAGCGGGAGCATCAGCAAGGCAAACTCTTTGGCTTGTTCGGCGTTTTCCAGAGAGATGTCTTTCATGAGCTTGACACCGCGGGCTTTGCCGACGCGTTTGCGCAGATGCTCGGCTACGGCTTGTTTCTGGCGCGTCTGAACCGCGGCAACGGCGCGCCTATCAGCCTCCATAACGCCAAGCAGTATATTCCCGCGAATTTCGAACTCATCCGCGAACTGGTGGATTTTCTTGATGAACTGGAAAAGGAGGAATACCGGCAGATCAAGTGGCTGGTGGAAGAAATCCTGAGCATCCTGAATACCCTGGACGTGGCCGCGCTGCGGGAGGATTTGGCCTTCAGCAAGCGCCAGGGCCGCCTTTTTCCCCAGAGCGAAGAAGAGCGGCTGTTGTTCGCCAAAGACCCCTATGTGTATTTCTACGAAGATTTTTTGAAGGCCTACGACAAAGCCATGCGCAAAAGCCGGGGCATTTACTACACCCCGCCGCCGGTGGTAAATTTTATCGTGCGCGCCGTCAACGACACCCTGAAAAGCGTCTTCGGCATCAAGGCCGGCCTGGCCGACCGCAAGCGGGTCACGGTGCTGGACTTCGCCACCGGCACCGGCACCTTTCTGCTGGAGGTGATGGAGCAGATTCTGGAGGAGACCTCGGAGGGTTTGCGGGATCAACTGATTTCCGAGCATATCCTGAAAAACCTGTACGGCTTTGAATATCTCATCGCCCCCTACACCATCGCCCATTTGAAGCTGTCCCAATATCTGCAAGACAAAGGCTTCCGGATGCAGCCCCGGGAGCGGCTGCACATTTATCTGACCAACACCCTGGAGCCCATAGAGCCCCAGAAAAATTATCTGTTGCCGGCCCTGTCCAAAGAGGTGGAGCTGGCCCAAGGCGTCAAAAACAAGCCCATCCTGGTAATTACCGGCAATCCGCCGTATTCCGGCCACTCCCTGAACCCGAGCTATCGCGAAGTCCCCTTTGAAGCCAAAAGCGGCCAAATCCGTAAAAAGAAAATTCCCACTTTTATCGGCGGGCTGATTGAAACATACAAGCAGGTGGACGGGCAGCCCCTGGGCGAGAAAAATCCCAAATGGCTTCAGGACGACTACGTCAAGTTCATCCGCTTTGCCCAATGGAAAATGGAGCAAGTGGAGGAAGGCGTGGTGGGGATCATCACCAACCATTCCTTTCTGGACAACCCCACTTTCCGGGGCATGCGCCGCAGCCTCATGCAGACCTTCAATCGGATTTACGTTCTCGATCTGCACGGCAGCACCAAGAAAAAGGAAAAAACCCCGGAAGGCGGCAAAGACGAAAACGTCTTCGATA
>JASEFS010000062.1 GCA_030018495.1 Deltaproteobacteria bacterium
CCCGCCCTCCCCTCGAGCTCCCCTCCCAACCCCCCTTAAGGGGCTGGGGGTGTGGTATTGGGGGAGGGGGTAGGGGCTTATGAGCCCTGGCTCCCTTCCCCAAAACAAATTTTCCAGGAAAACCTGATTACATGCCCATTCCTCTGTCTTACAGCTATCGCAACCTGTTGGCCCGGCGGCTGACCAGCTTTCTCACCGCCGCGGGTATGGGGCTGGTGGTCTTTGTTTTTGCGGCGGCCCTGATGCTCACCGAGGGGTTGCGCAAAACGCTGGTGGCCACCGGCTCCTTTGATAATGCCGTAGTGCTCCGGGCCGGGAGCGAAACCGAGGTGCAGAGCGCCATCGACCGGAACCAGGCGGGCATTATCGCGGCTCAGCCCGAAGTCGCCATGGGCCCGGAGGGCAGGCTCGTGGCCGCGGAAGCCATCGTGCTCATCAACCTGCCCAAGCGGGCCACGGGCAACCCGGCCAATGTCATGATCCGCGGGGTGCAAATGCCGGCTTCCCTGCAAATGCGCCGGGAGGTGAAGCTGGCTCAGGGCCGCTGGTTCCGTCCCGGCAGCAACGAACTGGTGGCCGGCGCCCAAGTGGCCGAGCGCTTCCGAGGCGCCGGCCTGGGGGAAACATTGCGCTTTGCCATGCGCACCTGGCGCATCGTCGGGGTTTATGATGCAGGCAACACCGGTTTCTCTTCGGAAATGTGGGGAGACGTGGAGCAGCTCCTGCAGGCCTTCCGGCGCACCGCGTTCAGCAGCGTCATCCTGCGCCTGCAAAATCCCCAGAAGTTCGCCCAACTCCAGGCGCGGCTGGAGTCGGACCCCCGCCTGCCGGTGCAGGTAAAAAGGGAAGTGGAGTTCTATGAAGCCCAGTCCCGGCGGCTGGCGGACTTCATCCGCCTGCTGGGACTCGTTTTGACGGCCATTTTCGGCTTGGGTGCGGTGCTGGGCGCCATGGTTACCATGTACGCCCAGGTGGGGGGCAGGATCGGCGAGATCGGCACGATGCGGGCTCTGGGCTTCCCCCGCCGGGATATTCTTATCGCTTTCCTGGTGGAGGCGGGGCTTCTGGGCCTGGCGGGCTGGGCCCTGGGGCTGATACCGGCCTCGCTCCTGAACTTCTACACGCTGTCGACCGTGAATTGGGCCAGCTTTGCTGAACTTACCTTTAAATTCGCCCTGACCCCGGGAATTATCTTAAAAAGCCTGGCATTCGGAGTGGGTATGGGCCTGGTGGGAGGTTTTCTCCCGGCCTTGAAAGCCGCCCGCATGCCGGTGTTAAAGGCCCTCAGGTCCGTCTGAGGAAAACCGCGGCCGCGGCGTCAGCCAAAATTAAGAATTGCTCTCAGTCCCTCCGGCTCCTGCCTATAAGGAAATACAGGATAACGCCGATCACCGGAAAGAAAATTATGGCCAGAATCCACAGTATCTTGCGGCCGGTGGACGCAGGGCCCCTCAAAACGGTGATGATGGCAACAACATCAACAATAAAAACGATAACCCCGAAAAGAAATTCCAAAACTCCCATGTTGATGGAGCTCCGTTTAAGAGGTCAAGTCACGCCTGCTGCAAGTGTCGAAGCTGGCCGGGGTTGAAGCCCCTGTTAAAAGAAAATGTCAGTAGCGGGCCAGTCCCAAGATCCCGATAACGATCAGGTAAACCGCCACAATGTAATTAAGCAGCCGGGGCACCAGCAAAATAAGAATCCCGGCTACCAAAGCCACCACAGGTTGCAAGGAGATCATCATCATCGTAGGTTTCCTCCAGAATTATTATCTTAAGTTCACGATAGTCAGTCCTGATCCGATGTCAAGTTCGGCCCTTCACCGCAAGAAAGGCAGCCATTTGCAAAAGTTGCGGTTTTTTAGGGGGATCAGCAGATCTTTTGGGGACGACGTGCCGGCGTTGCCGGCTGGAAGGCGGCAGAACGGCGGTTTTCCAGCAGGTGCTGAGACTTTTATGGGGGCCCGGCAGGTGAGGTGGTTTTCTGAAAACCCGGCGGCGGTTCAAATAATTTATCATCCAGCCCTACTTCTTTGATGTCCCTGTACTCCACGCTGAACCTTTTTTCCCGGCACTCCATCTTTAAGGGCATGCCCAGCTTTTCACATAGCCAAAAAGTCTGGATCATAGGTCCCATCGAATCTCCCGGGACGGTCACCTGAATTCTTTGGGTGGGGTAGCCGTTCAGGATTTCGGTGCTGATTGGGCGCTTTTTAAGATAATCCAGGGGCAGCGCGAGAAACTGGCCCGGTAATTCCCGTTTAACCGGCATCTCCAGGTAAATCTTGTCCAGGGGCATGACCACCCAAATCTTCTTGAGGTCTTTGCGCACGATGGTCACGGACTGGCCGCGGGCATCGCTAAACTCCTGGCGCATTTTGTCGCCTTTTATATAGATTTTACCGGGCATGGTCTTGTCACCGTCTTTGAGGACCATTTGCGCGGTGAATTCCGCGGCCCCCCCCGAAGCTGGAAAGACCAGGGAGATGAGCACTAACAGCAAACCCGCCGCTAATTTAAAGAACAGCGCCGCGCCTTGGTAACTTTTGTTGCCCATATGCCGTCCTGCTTAAATTAGACCCTCCTGACCTGAGCAAACGTTAATCGCGCGACTGATTGTGCAAGTCCCATGCCCGGTGATTAAAGGGCTGGAGGACCGCAGGCCGCTCGCGTTCCCCTCTGAGGTTCGGCCAAATCCTTCCCGGAAGCTTAAAAACATCTTGCCGGTGAAAAACAGGCCGGCAAGCCCGGGCTCCCGATCGGGGTGGGAAGTGTGAGTTTGAGGGAGGGGTTACGACCCTGATCCCCTCCCCTGACAATTTGCCGCAACCTTTTACCGCTCCCGGCTGCAGCTGATCCCCCGGCCGGTGAGCAGGCCGTATTCCTCACCGGCGCAGGCCAGGCAAATGGGCTGACCGTCCTTTATTCGAGCCCTGGGCTCCATGACGCTTTCGCCGCAGCATCGGCAGATGACCGACGGGTAAATCCGGGCGAATTCCGGGACCACGATGGTGAGTTCCTTGATCGCAAGCTGCTCCTCCAGAGGGGCGGCCAGCTCCCGCTTGGCCATGCCTTCCCAGACGTGCTGGAAGCGGTGCATGTCCTCGTGGGTGGCCTGGCGCTTCACCACCACCTTGTCAAAAAGCGGCCCCGCGGCCGGGTATTTCTCAAACAGGCGCTGCCGGTAGTCCGGCAGCACGGCCAGGCGCACCGCGGCCCCGTCTCTCCTGCGGGCCACGGTCACTGCGGTTTTGCCCAAGTCTTTATAAATCAAGGCGTTGTTGCCAAAGGTGCAGCCGGTCACCATCTGGATGCCGTCGGTGAAGCAGTTGTTGCACTCCACGATGGCCACCACTTCCTCCATGCCGGTGCTGCCGGTGTCCAGGCGCTGCATGGCGTATTGTCCGGCCTTGACGCCCAACGACACGAAAGGACAGAGATGGCCGTGGAGGGCCTCGGTCTGCCGCAAAAGTCCTTCCAAATCCCCGCTCCTGATCATGGCCTCAACGGCCTTGCGGGCTTCTCCGAATTCATGCAAGGTGCTGTCTCCTCTTAATTCGTCTTACTTCATGGATGGCATCTCCATTTTTTGATAACCCTGGGGCATTTCAAATACCGAATCAGCCACCCCGCCGACTTTGATATCGCGATATTCCATGGACATGGAACCGTCGGTGGTCATGGACTTGATGGGCAATCCGAATTTCTTGGCCACCCAGACATGCTGCTTGATGGACTTGCCTTCCAAAACGTTACTCATTTCATACTTGTCGCATTCGTAGCCGTTCACCGTTTCGGTGCCCAGATGCTTCATCCTGGCCTGGACTTCCGGATCCTTAAGGGTTATCTGCTGCTGCATTTTGTCGCTCAAGGGCATTTCCATATACATCTTTTGCTGGGGCATGGCGACCCACACAACCTTTTTATCGGGGCGGGTGATAGTGATATTGGTTTGCCCGTCCATATTTATTTCGTTGCGCATTTTATCGCCCTTGACAAACACCTTGCCCTGCATTTCTTCGCCCTTGGCCTTGGAGACCACCATGGCGCTGAATTCCGCGGCTGAAGCCACGGACACCAGGGCAAAAATGAGTGCGGTCGCCGTTCCCAGCATGAATCTTTTTGATGTCAACATAACCCTCTCCTTATCAAATTTTAACTGAAATACAGGGCTTTTCTTTAAAAGATGACCCTGACCCCGCCCAGATCTTCCACGGAAAAGCGGTGTTTTTCCTCAGGTGCACCGATAAAGATGTTGTTCTTGGGCACGTTCAGCTCCTGGGAGATTTCTTCCACCGCCACGGGCCCGAACTGGCCGTGTTTGGCGATATAGTCAATCTTGAAGCCGGGATGAAGCTCCTCCATAATATGAAGACTTTCCTGAATTTCGTCTTCTTCCTCCTGCTTAAAGCTGGTGTATAAATGCACTACGGTGATCTTTTGGCTCAATTCATTCTGGGCGATGTATTCAAAAGCCTTGGACAGGCGGTAAAGATTGCCTCCGCGGACGAATAGCACCATGCGGATATTGGTGATATCGGTAATTTTATCGATCACCGTGCTGCGCCAGACAAACAGCCGCTCAAAAGCCTCATTGATGAGAACCAAAACTGTCTTTAATATGGCGATGCGCCCGTACATGAGCAGCACGATGGAAACCGCGGGCACAAAATATAGGGAGAAGTACAAGAGAAAACGATAATCAATGATGACATTGCCGATCACCCCCAGGGTGGTGGCCAGGACTCCCAGCAACACGGTGCCCCAGGAAGCCCGGAAGGTGCGCTTTAACTCTTTGCGGTTGACTTTGAGGAGAATGTTGCCGATGCCAAACAGCGTCATGACCGAAAGAAATGAAATGGTGTAAACCCCGGCCAGGCTGAGGAGTTGGCCTCTAGTCATGTAAAGAATGGAAACACAGAGGATCATGAAGCCCAAAATAATGCGGTGATAAGTCCCCCGGCGGTTGGATTTCAGGAAGAATTGCGGAAAACACTGGTCCAGAGTCATGCGGTGGACCAGACCGGTGACGCCCACAAAACTAGTACTTAATTGCTATAATTAGCGATATATGTTAGGCTCTCGTTATGAGA
>JASEFS010000032.1:0-3200 GCA_030018495.1 Deltaproteobacteria bacterium
AGTAAAATGACCAATCTTCTCTGCACACGAGGTTTTGAAATAGTTTCTAGAAAATTCGGGGGCGAGGTCTCCCCGCCTTCAATCTCATAGCCTTTAGAAAACTTAGGGCGGGGCTTCCCCGCCCTTGACCTGGGAAACAATGCCTGTTCAGGTGCTTTTAAACGCCACCTTGCGCCGCTTTGTCCCCGCGTATGACCCATACCGGGGCCTCAGCCTGGAGGTCCCCCCCGGCACCAGGGTGTCCCGAATTATTGCCCTACTGGGCCTGCCGCCTGAGGAAGTGACCCTCATCATGGTGAACGGCGTCAGGCGGGACCCTGATTTTGCCTTGCAGGGCGATGAGCGCCTGGGTCTCTTCCCGCCCATCGGCGGCGGCTGAGGCTGAAAAGTTTTTGAGGGCAAGGCCTGGCTCGCCCTGCCCTCCCCTATCCCGATCTTCCTTTGATTCCCGCCAGAATCCTGAGTTAAGAAAAATGGTAAGCCGTCACGGAAATACCATGGCGGTTTCTTCATGCATCGGCTGGGTCAGGTAAAAGTAAGGCCCCCGGCAGACGTGGGCCAACACGCCCCGGTTGTGGATCTGCCGGAGTTCGTAGTTGACCATGGTTTTGGCCAGCCCCAGGTGGGCCTGTTCCGGGCCGGCCCATTCCATGTGGACGAAATATTGCGCCGGCTTTTGAGGCGGGATGGGCGGATGCTCCAGGGGCTTGTCGCCGTAGTTGGTATTGTAGGCCGGCGGATTGGCCCCCAGGGTGGGCTTGAGCATGCCTTCCGGGTCCAACTGGAAGGAGCCGACGGCTGAGGCCCCGATTTGCTTCATGAGCATCCAGCCGGTGAGGCCCTGGGCCTTTTCTTTGAGCCACGTCAGGGCTTCCTGCACCCCGGCCTCAAAGGCCTGCTCATGTCCCTCCATGATCCAGTGGTCGCCCAACACTATCCTGGTCTGGGGCGTGTGCGGCGCACCGGACAGGTCCGCGGCCACCACTTCATAGTAGGGCTCCCACGGCCCTTCCACCACCATGCTCAGGCAGTGATGACAAAGTTCATAAATCGTGTTGAATTGCTGGTAATGCATTTCCTCGTGGGACTTAACGTCTTTCCAGATGGTGTATTGAAACATGGCCAAAGGATTTAGCGTCTCCCGCATATCCAGCGCCGCGCCCCCGTAGCGCCCGGCCATGTCGTGGACGCCGGTTTGCAGCAGGGCCATGAAGCCTACGAAACCAGGATGGCTGGCGGTGGCGATGCACACTTTGGGTCCCACTTTGTGCATGAGATCGAAACTCTCGGGGCGGTTGGCGATCTTGCTGGTGTTTACTGCAATGGTCAGGCCCTTCATGCTTCACCTCCTGCTTGTTTGACTGAGTCTGATTAATTCATAACCACGCCCGCGGCGAAATGCAACAATGTGCAAAACCAAATGGGCTCTGGCTGTTAAAAAGGATGGCTGGATTTAAAGCCGAAAAGCAAGAGGCAAGACCAGTATTTCTGAAAACTGAAAACTGAAACTGAAAACCGTATTATTCAGCCCTCTGCCACGGCCAGCGGCCTTCCACTTCAAGTTCCAGGGCCATGCTGAGGAAGGTGCGGATCAGGACGATGAGCCCGAGAACCAGGACGTTCTGCAAGGTAGGCGACACCACCACCGTGCGGATAATGTCACCGGCTATCAAAAACTCCAGGCCCAGCAGGATGGCCTTGCCTATGTCCTGGCGGTAAACGCGGTAAGCCGCGCCAGGCTCCCCTTGGCGGTGGGTGAGAAAGCGCCAGGTAGCGAGCAGGGCGCCGATCACGATAATCAGCACCCCCGCGGTGTCTATGGCTACGCCGACGCTTTCCATCAGATCGCGATAAGATGCCATGTAATACCCTTCACCGGTAACTAAAACGATGGCTTTGCTGAATGAATATTTATCTGTTAGCACGGGCGTCCCGCCCGTGTTGCTTGTCCCCGGATTGGCGGACTTCAGAAGAATCCCGGTGGCACAGGCGGGACGGCTGTGCTTCTTTTCCCGCCTTTTCCCCTCGTTCCCAAGCTGAGCTTGGGAACGTTATTTATTCCCCAGGTGAGCTCGGGTTGCCGGGTACGTTAACAGGTACAACTCGGGAACGATCCATTCGTGAGCCCTTCAGCTCCCAAGATCCATGAAAATTGGTGGCACAGGCTTTCCAGCCTGTGCGATTGATCAATAACTTTTAGAAGGATAAATAGATCTTTCAACCTCCATATTCCCTGACAATCCTCTCGGCTTCCCTGGGATTCCGCAGCGCCAGCGTGCATATGCTGACCGCGTCCGCGCCAACGTCCCGGTATTTCTTTGCGTCCTCCAGGCAGGTGACGCCGCAGCCCATAATCAAAAACAGTTTCACGAATTTCCTTAAACCCGCATTATACCGGTAAGCCTGGGCAAAGGCCGGGCCGCCGGAGACCCCGCCGCCGTTCACCGCGGCCAAAGGAGAGGGCGGCCCCTGGGGAAACACCAAGTCATAGGGGATGGTGTTGACCGCGTGGATGGCGTTCACCCCCAAGCTCTCCAGTTGCCGGGCGAATTCGTAGGGGTGGCAGATGCTGATTTTGGCGATAAGGTAAAGGTCGGGGAACTGTTGGCGCACCGCCCGGCTGCATGTCAGGGCCTGGGCCGCGTTTTCCCGGATCTCCTCCTCGGAGTTGGGGCAAGAAAAGTTCAGCTCCAGGGCCCAGAAATCCGCTCCTAAAGCCTTCTGATAAATGCCGGCGGCCTCCAGGGTCTCCCGCACGGCTGTTTCCGTCCCTTTGGCAAATTCCGGGTAGAGGTTGGGAATGACGTTCAGGCCCGCCTCACAAGCCTTTTTGATCCGGGGCGCGGCGGCCTCCACCCCTTTGTTGGTGAGTCCGTAGGCGTTAAGCATGCCGCAGCCGGGAAGCCTCTGGATATACTTCCAGGTCAGGGGATTGGCGGGAATAAAATTGCCCTGCCGGGGGTGGCGGGTGGCGGACTTGGTGAGCACCGCGGCGCCGGTTTCCCGGACCGCCTTAATGAGTCTCAGGTACGCGGGCCAGAGGGTGTAAGGAAAGATGCCCTGCCCGCCCAGACCCAGGGCAGTGGAAATGACCACCGGAGAGAGTTTTTTCTCCATGAGCCGCAGCATTTTAAGCTTTAGGCTTTAAGCAATAAGCTTTAGGCTTCTCGTTTCCGAGTGCAATTGGGGACCGAACCGGG
>JASEFS010000032.1:3300-10901 GCA_030018495.1 Deltaproteobacteria bacterium
CGACCCCAAACTCAGCCTGGGGCGATCAACTTTGAACCTTGAACCTTGAACTTTGGGCTTTAAGCAATAAGCTTTAGGCTTCTCGTTTCCAAGTGCAATTGGGGACCGAACCGGGCGACCCCAAACTCAGCCTGGGGCGATCAACTTTGAACCTTGAACCTTGAACTTTGAACCAAATAAGTCTCCACTCTCTGCACATCCTCCGGCGTGTCCACCTCTAGGGTATCTTCGGTGGTTTCCACCACCTGGATGGGAAAGCCGTGCTCCAGGGCCCGGAGCTGTTCCAGCTTTTCCGCCTGCTCCCAGCGCCCGGGCGCCAGGGTGACAAAGGTTTGCAGAAAAGCCACCCGGTAGGCGTAGATGCCGATGTGCTTGTAAAAATAAGCTTCTCCGCCGTCCCGCCAATAGGGCAGCGGACTCCGGGAAAAATACAGCGCCCGGCCGTGGTTGTCAAAGACGACCTTAACCACGTTGGGATTCCGGGCGGCTTCCGGATCAATGAGACGCCGGACCGGGGTGGCCATGACCACCCCGGGGTCGTTTCTCAGGGGCGCGGCCAGCCGGTTGATGAGTTCCGGCGGAAATACGGCTTGATCACCCTGGATGTTGATAACAATATCCTCCGGGTCTAAGCCCAAAAGGCCGGCGGCTTCCGCCAGACGGTCGCTCCCGGAGGCATGATCGGCCCGGGTCATCACGGCCCGGCCGCCGAAACCCTCTACAACTTCCTTGATGCGCTCGTCGTCGGTGGCCACATAAAGGCCGTCAACGCCGGGAACCTGGCCGGCCCGCTCATACACCCAATGAATGAGGGGCTTTCCTGAAATGGGGGCCAAGGCCTTGCCGGGGAGGCGGGTGGAGCCGTAGCGGGCCGGTATGATGACAATCTGGTGCATGAGCATGAGTCCTGGCTAACTTGTTCATTATACCCTGCCGCCGGTTTTTCTCCAGGCTATTCTTCCATGACTTCTAATGACCTTCCATAAGCACAATTACCTATATAAAAAGGCGTAGTTTTACCTATTGAATACGTAGGACCAAAAATATAAATTTATCCTCAAACAAACATAAGTTCTTAATTCTTTTTAATTTCTTAGCATTAATCAGCCTGTTTTCGCGCCTTAACCTTCAAACTGATAAAAGCAAAAAATAACTGTAGTTTAAAGATGAAAGGAGCTTAAATGTTCAATTCCCTTGCGCGGCGGAAAATCTGTAGTGTTCTCCTTGTGCCGATCATTGTCGGGCTGATTTTCATGGGTGCGCCCATGAACGCGGCTTGGGCGAAACCTCCCGAGGGCAAAGGGCCCAATCCGGCCCCGCTGCCTGGACCCGATCAATCACCAGCTTATCCAATCCAAACCCCTGCCGACGCCCGCTCCTGGGGCCTGGACTCCCTGGGCAACCTGATGCGTTCGGGGCATTACAACTCAGGCACCAACGTTCAGCCCCTGGTACTTAACAAAGATTTTAAGGTGCCCATGCCGTTCAACCTGGGCGATTTCGTCAAAAACCGGGAGGCCGCCCTGGTGCTGGGCAAGGCCCTCTTCTGGGACATGCAGGTGGGCTCGGACGGCATCCAGGCCTGCGCCACTTGCCACTTCCAGGCCGGGAGCGACATCCGCACCAAGAATCAGGTCTCCACGGCAGGGGAGCAAGTCAAATATGAGCGTGCGGCCCCCTGGGAATTCGAAGGTGATAATTTTGACATCATCGGGTTCTTTAACGCCCCGAAAACCGGTTCTGACGCCTATGAAACCATCGATGACAGAACCTGGGGGGATAACTTTCAATTGGAGGGAATAGATTTCCCCCAGGTCATCACCCAAAACGCCTTCATTGAAGAAGACAATATCATCAAGGCAGATGCGGCAGCGAAAAACCGCAACGACGTGGTGGGCTCCATGGGTCTCATGACCGGCAAGTTTGCCGGAGTCACGCCCGGCCACCCGGTTGACATTTATGACCAAACTATAGGGCTTGGGACCATGCGCCAGAGAACCGGGCGCAACGCGCCCCCTTCGGTGAACGCGGTCTTCAATCTCCTGCAGTTTTGGGACGGCCGGGCCGACAGCAAATTTAACGGCTTCAATCCCATCGGCCGGCATGATCTCTCCAGCCCCAAGTACTTCGTCAACGTTAAGGGCAAGCTCAAAGAGCGCATCCTCAACATGAACGTGGCTTCTTTGGCCTCCCAGTCCACCGGCCCGCCGCTCAGCGACGTGGAGATGTCCTTTGCCGACCGGAAATGGCCCGACATCGGCAAGAAACTGACCGGGGCCTCCATGAAACCGCTGGCCTACCAGAAAGTTTCCAAAACAGATAGCGTCCTGGGAAGCTTAGTCGTCGAATCTTCTTCTGGTTCAGGTTTCGGTTATGGCTTGAACACCACCTACAAGGCTCTGGTTCAGGCCGCGTTCAAGGATGAGCTCTGGAGCGTCTCCGGCCAGGCCCTTAAATTCCCCCAGGCCAAGGTGGTGCCGACAACCCAAGACGAACAGATCTTCATCCAGGGTCCTTACGAGATCGTGACGCTTTCCAAAGGCAGCGCCACCCTCCCCGACGGCTACACCCAGATGGAGGCCAATTTCTCCCTGTTCTGGGGCATTGCCATCATGCTCTATGAAGCGGAGCTGGTGTCCCCCAAGTCCAGGTTCGACAAGTGGATGGAGGGCGAAATCAATCTGACAGATGCCGAGCTCGACGGCCTCAACGTCTTCGTAGGTGCTGGCAAGTGCATCGCCTGCCACAGCGGCCCGGAATTCACCAACGCCACGGTGAGAAACACCCGGAACGGCGCCGAACAGATCGAGCCGATAATCAAGCAGAACGGCGATCCGGCCTTCTATGATAACGGCTTTTACAACATCGGCATCACCCCCACCGTGGACGACATCCAGCGGGGGGCAAAGGACCCCAACGGCAACCCCTGGGGCAATGCCCGGCAGTTCCTCTTCCAATACACCGGCTATATGAACATCCCCTTCACCATCCTCGGCCTACCTATTACCACCGTGACGGAGGGGTATTGCACAGAAGAGCTGCTAAACGGAAAATGCATTAACGGCGAATTTGTGAAGCAGTCCGGCACCGACCAGCTCTTTGCCTTCGCCACTGATCCGACACTCGAGCCGACCAGGGGCGTTTACTTCCTGGTGTGCAACGATAAGAACGGCGACAAAAAGTGCGGTTTGGAAGACGACATCGCCATCAAGACCCTGGACCAGGACGGCAACGGCAAGGCCTGCACCGTCCGCAACATCGAACTGAACGGCCCATATTTCCATAACGGCGGCGCCGCCACCCTGCAGCAGTTGCTGGATGAATACGACATCGGCGGCAAGTTCAACAAGGACAATTTGAACAAGGTGGACATGCTGCCGGATATCACCCGGTTGAATCTGGCCACGGCTTCAACCCCTAAAGGCACCAATGCGGAAGAGGCCCTGGTGTCCTTCATGCTGGCCCTCACCGACCCGGACGTGAAAAAAGAAGCCAAGCCCTTTGACCATCCCCAGTTGTTTATCCCAGTGGACGGGGAGGCGGAGATATTGGATGCAACTGATTATGACACTAATCCCGCGGCTCCCAATGCTTGGCTGGCCAGCAATACCAAATTCCAGGAACTGCCGGCCACGGGAGCTGGCGGCGGTGTGGACCTGAACACCTTCCTTGGTCTGGATCCCTTCGACGGCGACACGGGCAAGGGCGGAATAGTTGAGGACTCTTCATCATAACCAATTATGCGTCAGCCACCGGCTGACCTGATCAGACTGCCGCGCCCGGCCCCCCGGGCGCGGCCCTTTTTTGCCATGCATGACCATTGCCTGAAATCGCGGCTGGGTTGTCGCCTCATCTTACTTCTCTTCCTCCTGACCGCCCTGGCCTGCGCCGAATCCCCAGAGCACGCACGAGTGAAACTGGCCCGGATGAACCTGAATTATAACGGTGACACCCTGGTCCGGCGCGCGGGCCAGGGGGACGTGGCCGTGGTAAGGCTCTTTTTGGCCTCGGGCATGAGCCCCGATGCCAGGGACAAGGAAGGCCTCACTCCCCTCATCGCCGCGGCCTATAACGGCCATCTGGAGGCGGCCCGGCTCCTCGCGGGCCGAGGCGCGGACCTCAATGGCCGGGAAGCCAAATTCGGGGGAACAGCCCTCATACATGCCGCCCGAAACGGTCACCCGGAAGTAGTCCGGATGTTGCTGGAAAAAGGGGCAAACCCGGAAATTGCCGACACCAAGGAAGGCCGCACTGCCCTTCTGTGGGCCGTGCGCCATAACCATTCTGAGGTTGTCCGGGCCCTGCTGGACCGTGGTGCCAGGATCAACGCCGGAGACGATAATGGCCGCAATGCCCTGGCGACCGCCTGCATTTACGCCAAACCCGAGACCTTAAACCTGCTCCTGGAGCGCGGCGGCAATGAAGAAGAAGCTGCCGGGGACAAACCCCTCCTTATGGTGGCCGCGGCCGCGGGGCGAACCGACAATGTCAGATTGCTGCTGGATAACGGGGCGGACATCAACGCCCGAGACCAGGAGGGCCGCACCGCTTTGATGTGGGCCGCCAAGGCCGGCAAAAAAGACACTGTGAAGTTTCTCCTGGAAGGGGGCGCGGATGCCGACGCCGTGGACCATGAAGGCAACCGGGCCCTGGAACATGCCAAATCTGAAGACATAATGAACCTGCTGTTTCGCGCCGAGAAGATGGAGTGATGTTTCTTAGCTGGTGGCAATTATAGTTCCCTCTGAAAAACCACCCCCCTCCTCCTTACCTTGACAGTCTGAAATCAGTTCTTATATTGTGAACGATTACATCAAGTTAAGCTAATTGCTGTTAATATAGCCGCAGCCTTCAGGCTGCGCTTGTTTTGGGGTTGTCGGCGCGGCGCAGGCTAAAGCCTGCGGCCACAAGCAAAGATATCATTTCGGAGGCTCAATAATAATGCGATTGGACAAGTTAACCTATAAATCCCAGGAGGCCCTGCA
This sequence comes from Deltaproteobacteria bacterium, assembly GCA_030018495.1. GTDB lineage: Bacteria > Desulfobacterota > Desulfobaccia > Desulfobaccales > 0-14-0-80-60-11 > DTHB01. The sequence goes on from JASEFS010000032.1 coordinate 8,286, forward strand.
GGCGGCCCAGGACCTGGCCCGGCGCCTCAATCACCCGCAGATCGAACCGGAGCACCTGCTGCGGGAACTCCTGGCCCAGGAAGAGGGCCTCATCAAGCCCTTGCTCAAGAAACTGGAAGTGGATCCCCAGAGGCTGATCCGGGGGGTGGAGGACCGGCTCACCCGGCTGCCCCGAGTGGAGGGCGGCGCCCAGGTCTATCTTTCTCCCGGTTTAAATAAAGTGCTGGACGAAGCCTTCAAGCAGGCCGACCGCATGAAGGACGAATACGTCTCCACCGAACACCTGTTCTACGGCATGGTGGCGGACAAGACCAGCGACATCGGGCGGCTGCTGGCCGAAGCCGGGCTCACCCCCGAGGCGGTGCTGAAGGCCCTGGCGGAACTAAGAGGCTCCACCCGCATCACCGACCAGGCCCCGGAGGAAAAATTCCAGGCCCTGGAAAAATACGGCCGGGACCTGACGGAAATGGCCCGGGCCGGCAAGCTGGACCCGGTCATCGGCCGGGACAGCGAAATCCGGCGCATCATCCAGGTCCTCTCTCGCCGCACCAAGAACAACCCGGTCCTGATCGGCGAGGCCGGGGTGGGCAAGACCGCCATCGTGGAGGGCTTGGCCCAGCGCATCGTCAACGGCGACGTGCCCGAAACCCTCAAGGACAAGCGCCTGGTGGCCCTGGACCTGGGCGCGATCATTGCCGGCACCAAGTACCGGGGCGAGTTCGAGGACCGGCTCAAGGCCGTGCTCAAGGAAGTCACCGAATCCGACGGCCAGATCATCCTGTTCATCGACGAGCTGCATACCCTGGTGGGCGCGGGCGCCGCGGAAGGCGCCATAGACGCCAGCAACATGATCAAGCCGCCCCTGGCCCGGGGTGAGCTGCACTGCGTGGGCGCCACCACCTTAAACGAGTACCGCAAATACATCGAGAAAGACGCGGCCCTGGAGCGCCGGTTCCAGCCCATCATGGTCTCCGAGCCTTCGGTGGAGGACACCATCGCCATTCTGCGCGGTTTGAAGGAGCGCTACGAAGTGCACCACGGGGTGCGCATCAAGGACTCGGCCATCGTGGCCGCGGCGACCCTTTCCCATCGCTACATCACCGACCGTTTTCTGCCTGATAAGGCCGTGGACCTGATCGATGAGGCCGCAAGCAAGCTGCGCATGGAAATTGACAGCCGGCCTACGGAGATCGATGAACTGGAGCGGCGCATCACCCAGGAGGAGATCGAGCGTGAGGCCTTAAAAAAAGAAGAAGACCCGGCCTCCAAAGAGCGGCTGGAAAAGATCGAAAAAAACCTGGCCGATCTGAGGGAAAAGAGCGCGGCCCTCAAAGCCCGCTGGCAGCAGGAAAAAGACGTTATCAGCAGGATCCAGTCCATCAAGGAGCAGATGGAAAAGGCCAAGATCGAGGCGGCCAACGCCGAGCGCGCCGGCGACTTGGCCAAAGCCGCGGAATTGAAGTACGGCGTCTTTCTCAACCTGCAAAAAGAGCTGGAAGCCGAAAACCAGAAGCTCCAGGAGATCCAGCGGGAAGGGGCCATGCTCAAGGAGGAGGTGGACGCCGAGGACGTGGCCGAAGTGGTGGCCAAGTGGACCGGCATCCCGGTCTCCCGCCTCCTGGAAGGCGAAAGGCAAAAGCTCCTGCATATGGAAGAAAGGCTGCACCAGCGCCTGGTCAACCAGGAAGAAGCCGTCGCGGCCGTGGCCAACGCGGTGCGCCGGGCCAGGAGCGGCCTCCAGGACCCCAACCGGCCCCTGGGCTCCTTTATCTTCCTGGGGCCCACGGGTGTGGGCAAAACCGAACTGGCCAAAGCCCTGGCCGAGTTCCTGTTCGACTCGGAAGACGCCATGGTGCGCCTGGACATGAGCGAATATATGGAAAAGCACACGGTGAGCCGCCTCATCGGCGCGCCGCCGGGCTACGTTGGTTATGAGGAGGGCGGCCAGCTCACCGAGGCGGTCCGCCGCCGGCCATACAGCGTCGTGCTGTTCGACGAGATCGAGAAGGCCCACGCCGAGGTCTTCAATTCCCTGCTCCAGATCCTGGACGACGGCCGCCTGACCGACGGCCACGGCCGCACGGTGGACTTCAAGAACACCATCGTCATCATGACCAGCAACATCGGCAGCCAATATATAGCCGAGGCCGTGAGCGAAGCTCAGATGAAGGAGCGGATCATGGAAGCGCTGCGCCTGCACTTCCGGCCCGAGTTCCTGAACCGGGTGGACGACATCCTGATCTTCCACCGCCTGACGCTGGAACAGCTCCGTGACATCGTGGAACTCCAGATGGCCCGGCTCCGGAAGCTGTTGGCCGAGCGCCACATCAACATCGAGCTTACCGAGAAGGCCAGGGAGTTTTTGGCCGAAGCGGGCTATGACCCGGTCTACGGCGCCCGCCCCTTGCGCCGGGCCATCCAGCGCCACGTCCAGGACAAACTGGCCCCCCTGCTCCTGGAGGGGAAATTCAAGGACGGCGACACCATCGTGGTGGATGCGGATACCGCGGGTTTGAGGTTCGAGAAAAAGGGGGATTAAAAGACTTGGGTGAGGACCGGGGGACCTGAGGCCCCCCGCCCTCCCCCAAACCCCCTCCCAACCCCTGCATACGAAAC
>JASEFS010000032.1:10911-39933 GCA_030018495.1 Deltaproteobacteria bacterium
CCCCGGCTCGTCTTCTAAGATTAATATTTATCCTATAGCGCGGGCATCATCACCGCGTTCCTTGTGCCAGTTGAAGTACTGGCCGCCCAGAGACCCCCGGTGGCACAGGCGTCTTGCCTGTGCACTTTTAATCAAGTTATTTTCTCCTGGGGAGTGACGATGAAACCAGAACTCACCGGCATCATAGCGCTCAAAAGCCCGCCGTCGTCGATGGACGCGATAATCCGCAAATCGCCCCCCGGCTCAGCATCCCACACAGCTTCGTACTCGATCTGATACACCGCGCCGCTCGGACCCGTCCTTTCGAAGCATACCGGGTTGCGAATGAATTCCTGCAGTTCGCGATATGAGCGGGCCTTGAGCTCTTGCAGGAATTCCTCCAGTAGGACTCCGGCTTCAGCCTTGTCCACCCATTCCCCCTGTAGAGGCAAAGGCAGCACAGGCTGGAAAGCCTGTGCCACCTGGTTTTTTGTCAATAAACGAGGGTAGCGGGATCCTTATCAAGCATAAAAATTATTGAGTGGTTATTTGCTTCAATTGCTCCAGCACCAAAGGCCACATCCTGCCCGCAGGCCCCTGCAGAAAGTAATCGGACAGATACAGGCTCAGGCGGGTATGGGCAAGATTGCTTTCCACGATGATAGCGCCGTTGTTCTTGGCCACCTCGGGGAGGATGTTGGCCGGGGCCACCTCCGCGGAGGTGCCGATGATAAGCAAGAGGTCGCAATTAATAACCAGGTCATTGGCTTTGTACAGCGCGGCCTCCGGGATGGCTTCGCCGAAAAACACCACATCCGGCTTGATAAGCCCGCCGCAGTAGCAGTAGAGGGGAGTCTGGTCGAAATCCAGCGCCGCCCGCGGCCAATGCCCCCGGCAGGTCAGGCACACAAAACGGTGGGCGTTGCCGTGGTATTCGATGATGTTTTGGCTGCCCGCGGCCTGGTGCAGGTTGTCCACATTCTGGGTGATGACGCTCATGAGATGGCCCCTCGCCTCCAATTCCGCCAAGGCGTAGTGGGCCGGATTGGGCCTGGCGTGGCGCAGGATTTCGTCCATCTCCTTGAGCATAACCCAAACCTTGGCCGGATTTTTCTCAAACGCCTGAATGGTGGCGTACTCCCAGGGGTCAAAGCGCTCCCACAGGCCGCCCTTGCTGCGGAAGTCCGGGATGCCGGACTCCACCGAGATGCCCGCGCCGGTTAGGGCAACGACGCGACGGCTTTGACGGATAAGTTCGGCCAGTTGCGGGGGGGTGATGTCTTTCATGAGAGCTTTAAGCTTTAGGCCTTAAGCTGTAAGCTTTTTTCGTCGTTCAGGACAAGGAAAGTAATATCCCGAAAAATATTATTTTTAAAGCTGATTATATCAGTCCTTGTTCTCAAGCCCGTGTTACGAAAAATATTTCCTTAGGCGGCCTCAGAGCCACCTTAAATCCTAAACGCCGTGGGGCGGGAAAGCGAAGCGCATCCCGCCTCGGATATTAAAATAGCTCATACCGAGTTGCTTTCAAAAGATCAGAACCGGCGCCGTAAGGGCCGACCCGTGTGTTGGCCCTCTGGCGGGGAGGACACTTGGGTCCTCCCCTACGAAAAATAACTTTTTGACTGCAACCCGGTATCAGGCCTCTCGATGTATCTGATTGTCGCGGTCATTTTTGAAAGAACAGGTAAACCGCCAACCCCAGCAGGATGCCGGCGAATATCTTCTTGAAACTCCCCGTGGAGACATGGTCCAGGAGATGCGCCCCGAGCTGGGCTCCGATGATGCCCCCTATTCCCAGCAGAAGGCCGGTCTTGTAGTCCACGTGGGCCAGTCGGCCGTGGGCCACCAAGGCTGACACAGAGATGACGAAAATGCCCAGAAAGGAGGTGCCCACCGCATTTTGCGCGGAAAACCCCATTAGAATCAGCAGCGGCACCATCAAAAAGCCGCCCCCCAAGCCGCTGAACGCGGCCCCAAACCCCACCAGGATGCCGAAAATCGGTATCAGCCAGATTTGCACCAATATTTTATCCTTAATAAACAGAATAGGTTATATGATATATTTCAGATGTTTTATTAAGTTTTAACAGCCCGCCTTAAACTGACCACTGGCCCCTGACCACTCCCCCGCCCTACCCTACCCGAATCCGGGCGTCCAGCGCCAGGATGCCTTTGCCCCCCGGGAAAACCCGCACCGGGTTCAGGTCCACTTCCTGGATTTGGGGAAAAGAAATCATTAGTTGCGACAGTCCGGCCAGTGCCCGGCACAGCGAGGTCAGGTCCACCGCGGGCCGGCCCCGGGCGCCCTGGAGAATCTGGCCGATTTTGGTATCCAGCACCAAACGCCAGGCTTCTTCATTGTCGATGGGCGCGACCCGCAAGGCCACGTCCTCCAGAATTTCCGTCCAGATGCCGCCGGCTCCGAACGCGATCACCGGGCCGAAGGTCGCATCCCGGTGCGCGCCGATAATCACCTCCTCGCCGCCTTCGACCTGGGGCATAATCACCGCTTCCCAAGCCTCACCCCGGGGCAGGGTTTTCCCCGCCACTTCCGCCAGCTTATCAAACGCCGCACTGACGTCTTCCGGATTGTAGAGGCCCAAAATAACCCCGCCCACTTCGGTTTTGTGGACCAGTGACGGCGCGGCCAGCTTCAGGCAGACCGGATACCCTAAATCTCCTGCCGCGGTCAGCGCTTCTTGGCTGGTGGTGGCCGTCTGCCAACCCGCCACCGGGATGCCCAGATGCGTGATTAGGGACAAGGAGGCGGTCATGGGCAGGAACCCGGAGGCAGGCTGGTCGGCCAACAAAGCCGCGATTTTGTCCCGGCTCAACCAGGGGCTGCGAGCCCCCACTACGGGCTGTGAGCGGTTTGCCAGAGTGCGGCTGTAAGCCAGGGCGCGCACCGCCTGGCCGGGAAAATGAAACACGGGAAAACCCAGTTCATCCCGGAAAAACTCCTCTTCTTCCAGGGTCGCGGTGACGCAAATAGCCAAAGGCTTCTGATATTTTTGCGCGTCCTCGATCATCAGGCGGGCCATCCGGCGGGCCTCTTCCCGCTCGGGATCATACACCGGCCCGTAGTTGACCAGTACGGCATGCACCTCGGGGTCCTGGCAGAGATCGGCAAAGACGCGGGAATATACGGAAAAATCGAAGATATCACCCAAGTCCACGGGATTGGTGGGTTTAATGATCTTGGAACGCGAGCTTTCATGGATGAAATCGGCCAGGTCCGGGGACAAAGACGGCAGCTTGAAGCCCCATTGGCGGCAAGCGTAAGCCGCAATCACCGCTTCGCCGCCGCTCCGCGACAGAACCACCAGGTTGTCCCCTTTGACCAGCGGCTGGCCCGTAAGCTTGGCGGCCACCAGGAAGTCGGCCTGGCTCTTGACCCTGATAATGCCGGCTTGGCGGCAGGCGGCCTCCACCACCCGCTCATCGGAGGCCAATGAAGCGGTGTGGGAAAAGGCGATGGCCGAGGTTTCCTCCCCTACGTTGGGGATCTGCACGTACACGGGCTTGGGGGCCCGCCGGGCCACGTGCAGAAGCTCCCGGCCGTCGTGCAATCCCTCCAGATACAGGTAAACCGCCTCAGTGCCGGGATCTCCCATTAAATAAGCCAAAATCTCATTTTCCGCCACATTGAGCTTGTTCCCCAGACTGACGAACTTATTGAGCCCCAAGCCCTCTTTTGTCATCCAGGCGGCCAGGTGCATGCCCACCCCGCCGCTCTGAGATATAATGGAAATGCTCCCTTTGCGGGGAATGGGGGCCATCTGCGAAAACGGCAGGCAAAGGCCGATCTCCATGTTTATGACGCCCAAGCCGTTGGGACCGATCAACCTTATATTGTACCGGTCGATTAATTGGGCGATCTCTTTTTCCAGGGCCTTGCCCTGCTCGCCCAACTCCGAAAAACCCCCGGATTCCACCACCACCCGGGTAATGCCCATTTTGCCGCAATCCTCCACAACCTGGGGCACAAACCGGGCCGGGGTCAAAATTGCCGCGACATCCGCGGGTTCGGGCAGGTCCCGCACATGGGAGAGAATGGGCAGGCCGTAGACTGTCCCGCCGCGGGGGCCTACCGGATAAATTTTTCCCTGATAGCCGGCCTCCCGCATATTGCGCACTATGCCCTTGGCCAAATTGACGGGGTTGGCCGAAACGCCGATAACCGCGACGCTCCTGGGATAAAAGAATCTTTCCATGCCGTTCCTTCTTATGTTTTTTTAGAATTCTTCTTTTTTCTTGCGGAGAGAGAAAGATACGAAAATGGGGTGAAGACCTCTCAAAAATATATAATTTACATTAATGCTATGAAATTTTCTTATACTTTTTAAAAATTTTTTAATAAATATCCAAAGCGACGCCAGGGAATATTATGAAAGGGGGCCGGAGAATTTTTCATGCTTTATGAAAAATGCGCGGAAGTGAGCCAGGAGTTTTGGCGTGAATTAAATGAGGCCGAGCCGGAAGAGGTTGCCCGCCGCACCGGGGCCATTTTTCAAGGCGGCTCTTATCAACTGCCTTTTTTAAACCGTGAGCTTATGATCGACGTCAAGGAAAAGCGAATAAACATCGCGGGCGCAGGGGATGCCGATCCAGGATTTCGTGCCTGCCTGACCGCGCTCCTTTACCTGATTCGCTTGGACCCGGCAGCCTTGGGCCCCCTCATCAGCGCCATGGAAGTGCCGGGCGGCGCCAACTTTTTCCAGAGCCATGGGCCTCATGCTTTGCCCAACGCGCCCCTGGAAGAAAGGTTCGGCCAGGATCTTGCCGGCTTTTTGGAGGCTGGCCGGCGCCTGGGCGCGGAAGTGCGCGCCGCGGGTGACGCTTCCCTGGCTTTCCAGGTCTTTCCCGGGCTATGGGTGGAGGTGGTACTTTGGCAGGCCGATGAAGAATTCCCGGCGCAGGTATCCTTCATGGTGCCGTCTCAGATAGACCGCTTCTGGCACCTGGACGCGGTCTTGGGCCTGATGGTGATCGTGGTGCGGGAACTGCTGGCCGCCGCGGGCGGCAGTAACTAACGGCGCTCTCCATTAGTTGGAGGAGGCCCAGCGTGAACCCGCCCTGCGTTCCCGCAACGCCTCAGCAAACTTCTATCGGTTGAGGTTACTATTTACTGGAAAAGATAGCCTGCCGTATATTTTCCCTTCCGAATTCTCTTTAATAATCGGAGCAGCAAGCGTTTTTTCCAGTTCCTTTGCTGTTAATAAATATCTTCTCCATTCAAAATAGGTGAAATAAATTATTGCCGCCTTCCCTTGATCAATTTCTTTTTTCAATTTAGCAACTTGTTCTTCGAATTTATTGTTTTTTAACCTGCTGGTTTGGCTGTATTTTTTTGGAACTGTATACGCAATTCTACCATTGATTAGATATAAAGCATCCGGTCCATTTGAATAAATATCTATTTCTTTAGGAATTTCTTTTGCCATTTTAATAAGTTGAGAGGTTTTCCATGATATATTATTAAAACCTAATTGATTACCTGAATCTCTCATCATTTTGGAAATTTTTAAGAAATTAACAGATAACAAAAGAACAATAAACCAGACAATTGCTAAATTTATTATTTTATTCTCTAAGGAATAAAGGTAATCAAAAAAAAGAACTAATAAAACGATCTGGCTGAAAAGAAGCGGCAATAGTATTCTATCATCGATAGGTGTACTATTGTCTAAAAAAGAAAGGGAAAAAATAATGAATGCAGTATAGGAGCATATAAAAATGAATAAGATCCTGACCAAAATGTTGGATAAAAAAACACCAAAATTTATGTTATAATGACTAATCAGTCCAATTAATAAAATAAAGCAAATTACTAAAAAAGCCATAATATAATTATGCATGGGCAGAAATATCTGAAAAGAATTTTTAACCAAGGTTAAGAATTTGTAAATTGATAATGAAATATGATAAGATCTATTTGTAGCGCTTTCTGCAATAAAAATGTTAGATAGCAGCCATAGACCAACAGGTAGACAGCATATTATTGCATACAGAGAAATATGTGACAGTTTTTTTAACAGCTTAAAATGCGTTAAAAAATAAATTGAAAAAACAGCTGTCAGCACAAATATAATTCCTGTAAACCTTGCTAAGAATGCCAGTGCAATAAATAAAGCCGAAATTGGCAAATGTCTAGTTTTGTGGTCTTCTATATAACAGTTCAGAAAATAAAGTCCTATAAATCCCAACAGAATAAATATCGGCTCACTGTTTGCCCAACAATGAATAATTAGCATGCTTGAAGAGAATAAAACCAAGAGCGATCCTAAGACTGGACTCCATGATAATTTTGGGGAAGCTTTCTTTATAATTAAGGCTATCAGGATGATATTTGCCCCAAAAATAAAGGCATTTAACCACCGGGCCCCGATAAGGGGATCTATACCAGATATTCCTATTAGAGCAAGCAACGCAGGAAATAATGGAGGAAAGTGCGTTAAAGGAATTAGTTTACTACCGTGAAAAGACAGCTCATTTAAATCTCCTAACATATATATAAAGTCGGTTTGTGTTTTTAGAGAAGAGCTATTAATTAAATTGCGGGCACTGGATATGTAAACTGTTCCATCAAGTTGAATTCCGACTCCATTGCTTGTAAAACAAAGAGCCAATATAAAACCGCTTGAAGCTAATGTTAGGATGATTAAATCAAGAAAAGTATCTCTCATCGATCTCGTTATTACAGTTCTTCTGAATTTGCTGAGTTGGAGAGGAATTGGTTATATTGAAAATCCAACAAATAATTTATCGCGCCAAGCTGATATATTAAAAATAGTTCTCTTGAAAAAAAATTGCAAGTTGAACAAAAAGTATGCATTTTCTAAAATGTACTTTTACCCTCTTTCGGATATTGCAAAGCCAGACGGAATCTGTAGAATAGAAGCGTCCTTGCCGGCATAGCTCAGTGGTAGAGCAGCTGATTCGTAATCAGCAGGTCCTCGGTTCGAATCCGAGTGCCGGCTCCAATAAAAACAAGAGGTTAGCCGATGCAGCTAATAACATAAGTTCTTCTGGGTACCATTCAGGGTACCATTTTAAAAGCAAATGATTCCTACCTCTTCCTTGGGTACCGAATGGGTACCCGGGTGGTCGAGTCGGCGGCGCCGATGCTTAGGGATCTTATTCTCACCACCGGCTGCCAGGAGCAAGCATGGTTCCTTTTCCTGGTTCTCTTGAGCCTGCCGTTGCCTCTCATCACTGCCAATCTCCTGCCTAACTTCGTCTTGCCCTTGCCGCCCCGCTTGCTGTGCCGGTTCCCCCATAGCTCCCTGCCGGCTTGCACCCGCGGCCACGATGCCATATGGCGCCCAGGACACCCCTCCACCTAAAGCCCAAAACCCGAAACCCGGAGACTGGGACTCCTACCCCCCTGATCAATATATTGCCCCCAGACAGAAATTATAAAATTCACCTTCGTCCAGTGGCATGGTCGGGTAACAAGTCTCTTAATTCATATGGGATCTGATAGACCCAGCGGTTACGATGGGTGAGATTTGTCAGAGAGTGAACGGACATTAATATAAAGGCAGCAGGAAAGGCCTTTCCTGGGGCTCTGTAAGAGAGGCGCTTTTATCTTGATCAATCCCCTGTCGGAGAGCTGAAGGGCCGTACTGAGGTGAACGAGACGGACCAAACCTTCACCCCCCACCCCCTGGCTCCTTCTTTTTGGCCTCTGCGGAGTCACGGCACATTGCCCGGTTATGTCCCAGGCCCTGGCCCCTCGAGGTCTTGGCCCCGGCCACCCGAGAACAGGCCGAAAAGGCCGCCTCCCTGCTCCTGACACTTCAAAAGATAGAAAAGGAGCTGACCTCCCGTTTGAAGGAGTGGGTCAAGGAAAACGGCGCTATCCAAGTGGGCGATATGGCTTTCGGACCTACCCTTGTGGTCTCCTATGACTTTGAGACCCAGCAGATAGTCCATAATTTGCTTGAAGCAGGGCTGGACCGAGAGGAGATTTGGCCTTTGTTATCTATCACCAAAACCAATTTGGAGAAGGGGCTCCGCAAGCCACGGCGAGGAGACCTTCTTGAACTGGTCTTATCATCGACTACCGGCAAGATTTCGGAAAGAATTGACTTCCGAAAATTGAGACTCTAAGCTGCTGAAGAGGTGTATCTAAGAGAGGAACGTCGAAGGTCCTCCTACAGACCGCCGATCCAGTCAAATTCACTTGACATCAGTACCCGTTATCGTGTGATATGTCATCTGACAAGGAGCTTGATTTAACTTATGATGCGAGTAAATCCCTTCTCGCCTCTGAAAGGATAGCGTGGTGAATTCCCAGGCTGACATACCACGATTAGTCCGCGATCTGCGAGAGCGGACGGGGCTAACCCAGGAGAAATTTGCCGCCAAGCTTGGCGTGACCTTCCCTACCATCAACCGGTGGGAAAACGGGCGCGCCAAGCCGTCACCCCTGGCGTTAAAGCAGATCGAAGACTTGCTGCGCAATCTCGGCGAGCGAGGGCGCGACCTTCTCGAAGAGTTTTTCGCAAGGGAAGAGTAGGCATGGCCCAGTTGGAACACATCGAAGCCATCGAGAAACGCCTCTGGACGGCCGCCGATACCTTGCGGGCCAACTCCAACTATGCCAGCAACGAGTACTTTCTACCGGTGATGGGACTGATCTTCCTGCGGCATGCCTACAGTCGGTACCTGGCGGTAAAAGACGTTATCGAGGCCGCCCTCCCGACTCGGGGTGGCAAAAAACGAGACTTGACAAAAGAAGACTTCTCGCAAAAAAGCGCCATCTTTCTGCAACCCAAGGCCCAGTTCGACACCCTTGTTGCCCTCACCGACAGCGACGACCGCGCTCGGGCCATAATCGAGGCCATGGAGTCCATCGAGGCAGACTACGAAAATCTGCGCGGCGTGCTCCCGAAGAGTGAATATCAAGAATTGGATAACAGTGTGCTCGGCCAACTCCTCCGCACTCTCAATCCCGACGAGCTGAAACGTTCCTCCGGTGATGTCTTCGGACGCATCTATGAATATTTTCTGACGCAGTTTGCCGACCTCAAGGCGCATGACAACGGGGAGTTCTTCACCCCGGTTTCTCTGGTCTCCCTCATCGCCAACGTCCTGGAGCCTGAAGGCGGTACGGTGTTGGACCCGGCCTGCGGCTCCGGAGGGATGTTCGTGCAGAGCGCCCGTTTTGTGGAGCGGCGTCACGGAAATCCCGTCGAAAAGCTCACTTTCCGAGGCCTGGAGAAGAACGCCACTACCATCCGGCTGGCCAAGATGAACCTGGCCGTACACGGGCTGGAAGGCGACATCCAGAAGGCCATCACCTACTATGAAGACCCCCACGAACTGCTCGGCAAAGCAGATTTCGTGATGGCCAATCCACCTTTCAACGTGGATGAGATCGATGCCGACAAGGTCAAGAGTGACCCACGTCTACCCTTCGGCCTGCCCGGTGTGAATAAAAAAGGCAAGGTCTCAAACGGCAACTATATCTGGATCAGCTACTTTTACAGCTATCTTGGCGAAAAAGGCCGCTCCGGGTTCGTCATGTCATCCCAGGCCTCCAGTGCCGGCCGGGATGAGGCCAAGGTGCGCCAGAAGATCATCGAAACCGGCGACGTCGATATCATGATTGCCATCCGCTCCAACTTCTTCTACACCCGCACCGTCCCCTGTGAGCTCTGGTTTTTCAATCGGGCCAAGCCGGAGGAGCACCGGGACAAGGTGTTGATGATTGACGCCCGCCACATCTATCGCAAGGTCACTCGCAAGATTTATGACTTCAGCCCGGAGCAGGAGCAAAATATTCTGGCCATCGTTTGGCTCTACCGCGGTCAGACCCAACGGTTTTTGGACCTGCTACAGGGGTATCTAACCAGCCTGCTGTATGAAGGCAGCGCCTGTTTCTCCTATGAGGATGAAGGCGGCCGCCTGGTAAAGCCTCTGCCGTCGTTTGCCGCTTCGCTGGAGGCGCTGCGGCAGGCCTTCCAGCCTTTTCTGGCCACGCTGGGCCTAAATGCTCCCATATCAGAGTTGGTGAAGGAGTTGGACGCTACCACTCAGGCTTTCACCACAGATATAAATGCCTTCGAGAAGGCCATCGAAAAGGAGCAGACGGCCTGGAAGAACCAAAAAACCACCAACGGAGCGCTGAAAGAAGCTGTTAAGCGGTTGGCACCCTTGGCCGAAACCAGCCGCGACCTTGTCAAGCAGACGGACCTGCTTTACAAGCTCGCTTGCCGGTTGATTGAGACCTGTGAAAATGACTATGAGGCCCGGGATAGCGGTCAGTGGGCTAACCGGGAGATCATGCGGCTGCGCAAATCGACGGACGAGGCCCGCCAGATGGCGGTGGATCAGCTCAAGCAGGTGCGCTACTTCCACCGCCAGACCCGCTGGCTGACGGAACGCTTCCCCGAAGCGAAACTCTGCAACGTGGAGGGGCTGGTCAAGCTGGTGGACCGGGCCGAGCTCGCGGCCAACGATTGGAGCCTTACACCGGGCCGGTACGTGGGCGTGGCCCCGGAGGAAGAGGACGAGGACCTCGATTTTGAAGAGGCCCTCCGCAGCATCCATGTGGAATTGGAAGACCTCAACGCCGAGGCGATAGAACTCGCTGCGAAGATCAAAAAGAACTTCGAGGAGTTGGGGATATGAGCAAACTTATGGTGGGTCCTATAAAAGATTTTGCATTAGGCATATTCGACGGACCACACGCTACACCTAAGGAATCTGAGGAAGGACCAGTTTTTCTTGGGATTAAAAATGTAACCCCAGATGGCCGATTGGATTTCTCTCAGATAAGGCATGTCTCAGAGCAGGAATTTCCAAAATGGACAAGAAGAGTCACACCACAGGCTGACGATATTGTCTTTTCGTACGAAGCAACACTCCACCGTTACGCATTAATTCCTGAAGATTTCCGTGGTTGTCTTGGCCGTCGAATGGCATTAATTCGACCAAACCAAGAGAAGGTTCACCCACGATATATTCATTATTACTTTTTAACTCCTCAGTGGAGGGCATTGATTGAAGCTAATATTGTCAGCGGAGCTACTGTCGATAGGATTCCAATAAGGAAATTTCCGGAATACGAAATAAGGTTGCCGGAACGAACTATACAAGCAACAATCGCTTCCACCCTCTCCGCCTACGACGACCTGATCGAGAACAACCGGCGACGGATACAGTTGCTGGATGAGGCGGCGCGGTTGCTCTATAAGGAGTGGTTTGTCCGCCTACGGTTTCCCGGTCACGAACACGTCAAGATCAAAAACGGCGTGCCCGAGGGGTGGGTGCAAGTGCCTCTTTCACAAATGTGCATTGATGTTCGTCAACAAGTTTATCCGTCGAAAATTGAACCAGATACGCCTTATGTTGGATTGGAGCATATACCTCGGCGCTCCATCACCCTTCAGGAGTGGGGTAAAGCCTCAGATGTAGAAAGTAGTAAGTTCGCATTTAATTCAGGAGATATCCTTTTTGGGAAAATCAGACCATACTTCCACAAGGTAGTCTTCGCAATAACAGACGGTATCACGTCATCAGATGCAATTGTGATCCGCCCCGCTGAAAATTGGCTCTATGAATATATTCTATTTTTAATCTCAAGTGACGAATTTGTTGCACTCGCCTCAAAGACAGTTAAAGAAGGTTCCAAAATGCCACGGGCAGACTGGAAATTCTTGTCGTCGTATCCTTTCCTCCGCCCCCCACAAGAGATAGCATTTGCGTTTTCAGATTCAACGAGGGCCATCATTGCTCAGCTCAGGGTGCTGGTAATACAGAACAGGAAACTAGCCAAAGCCCGCGATCTCCTCCTCCCCCGCCTCATGAATGGAGAGATAACCGTATGAGTGACACCGTCTTCACTAAAGTGGATTACAACCTGGGATCACTGGTAGAGTTCATCGCCCTGGGCCAGATCGGCTTGCCGGATATTCAGCGTCCCTTTGTCTGGAAGAACGCCAAGGTGCGCGATCTGTTCGATTCCATGTACAAGGGCTATCCGGTGGGCTACCTGCTTTTCTGGCAAAACGGCCTGGCAGCCGGGGAGCGCCCCATCGGCACGGACTTGAAGCAAATGCCGCCGCAACTGGTGATCGTGGACGGGCAGCAGCGATTGACCTCTCTGTATGCGGTGGTGAAAGGCGTGCCCGTGGTGCGGGAGAATTTTGAAAGCGAACGGATCAACATCGCCTTTAATCCCCTGGAAGAAAGGTTCGAAGTGGCCGATGCGGCCATTCAGCGCGACTCAGCCTTTATCCCGGATATCTCCCGCCTCTGGAGCAGTGAAACCAATCTGATGAAATTTGCCCGGGATTATCTCGCCCGGTTAAAGGCTTCCCGGGAGGTATCGCCAGAGGAGGAAGAAAAGATCGAGGGCGCCATCACCAAGCTCTATGGCCTCTTAAGTTTTCCCTTCACCGCGCTGCAGTTGTCGGCCAACATTTCGGAGGAGGATGTTTCGGATGTCTTTGTCCGCATCAACAGCAAGGGCACGCCCCTCAACCAGGCGGATTTCATCCTAACGCTGATGTCGGTCTTCTGGGATGAGGGACGCAAAGAATTGGAGCACTTTTGCCGGGAATCCCGGAAGCCTGCGAAAGGTGAGAAATCGCCGTTTAACTATTTTATCGAACCGTCACCTGATCAGCTTCTGCGGGTAAGCGTGGGAGTGGCCTTCAAGCGGGCGCGGCTGCGTTATGTTTATTCCATCCTGCGGGGCAAGGACCTGGAGACCGAGAAGTTCAGCGAGGAGCGGCGGGTGGAGCAGTTCGAGGTCCTAAAGAAAGCTCAGGACCGGGTGCTGAACTTGCAATACTGGCATGATTTCATGAATTGTCTCCGGCAAGCAGGTTTTAGAAGCGGCCGGATGATCAGTTCCCAGAACAACCTGCTGTTCTCCTATATCTTGTACCTGATGGGGCGGACGGAGTATGGCATCGGGGAGTTTGACCTGCGCCGGGTCATCGCCCGCTGGTTTTTCATGTCAAGTCTGACCGGCAGATTCACTGATTCACCCGAATCCGCCATGGAATTTGATTTGGCGCGATTTCGTGATGTTAAGGAGAGAGAGCAATTCATCCGTATTTTAGAGCAGATCTGTGACGTCACCCTGACCAAAGATTTTTGGACCGTCTCGCTGCCCAATTACTTGGCGACTTCCTCACCGCGCAGTCCCTCTCTTTTTGCTTACCATGCCGCCTTAGTTTTGTTAGATGCCTGGGCCCTTTTCTCGAAGGTACGGGTGGCCGAACTGTTCGACCCAGCTCTGAATGCCCCTCGTGCAGGTGTAGAACGGCACCACCTGTTTCCCAAGGGGTATCTAAAGAAACTCGGCTTGACCAGCACGCGGGACACGAACCAGATCGCCAACTACGCCTTGGTGGAGTGGGGGGACAATGTGAGGATCTCAGATCAAGCGCCGAGGGAGTATCTCCCTGAATTGAAGGCGCGTTTCGGAACGGACGAGTTGTCTCGGATGTATCATTGGCATGCCTTGCCGGAGAACTGGGAACACCTGGATTACCGTGAATTTCTGGAAAAGAGACGAGAACTCATAGCCCAGGTCATCTCAGAAGGTTATCAGACCCTAACCGCGGAGCCGGAAAAAGAGGCGGGGCTGGAAGAATTGGACCTGAGCCGGGTGGTCATGAATGGCGAATCGGCGTTCCTGGAATTCAAGTCGGCGCTGAGGACGAACCTGCATACGGGCAATAAAGACCCGCGCATTGAGCTATCCGTGCTGAAGACCTTGGCCGGTTTTCTGAACACCAACGGTGGCACCCTGATTATTGGCGTGGCCGATGACGGCACTCCCCTGGGGATCGAAGCCGACGGTTTCACGAACGAAGACAAGATGAGCCTGCACCTGGTAAATTTGGTCAACAGCAGAATGGGGCCCCAGGCTATGACCAGCATGCACGCTCATTTCGAGGATTACCAGGATAACCGAGTTATGGTGGTGAAGTGTGGCAAGGCTCCCAAGGCAGTATTCGTGAAAGACGGAGACATTGAGCGGTTTTATATTCGCACCGGCCCCTCCACTACCGAACTTACCGCCAGTCAGACCCAGGATTATATCAGACAGAGGTTCACATAATAGTGGCCTGGGATTATACCGAAGATACCCTGGTACAGCAGACCACGGCGGAGTATCTGGAGCAGCAGCTTGGCTGGGAGTCGATCTATGCCTACAACACTGAGACCTTCGGCCCTGGGGGGATGCTGGGCCGGGGATCGGATCGGGAGGCGGTGCTCACCCGTTATTTGCGACAGAAGGTTGCGGAGCTAAATCCAGGTTTGCCGGAAGAAGCCTACGCCGATGCGGTGCGGCAAATCGTGACGATTGCCGCCACACAGACACCCTTCGCCACCAATCGTGAGAAGTACACTATGGTTAAGGATGGCGTGCAGGTTGCCTTCCGCAATGATCGAGGCGATCTGGTCAAACGACGTCTTCGGGTGTTCGATTTCGAATCGCCAGAGAATAACCACTTCCTCTGTGTGCGGGAGCTATGGGTGCGTGGGGACCTTTATCGCCGTCGGGCGGACATCGTCGGTTTCGTTAATGGCTTGCCTCTCTTGTTCATGGAATTAAAAAACATCACCAAGGATATCCGCGCGGCTTATGAGCGAAACCTGGCCGATTACAAGGTCACAGTCCCTCACCTATTCCACCACAACGCCATGGTCGTATTGGCTAATGGGGTGGATGCCAAGTTGGGTTCAGTGTTCAGCCGGTTCGAGCACTTCCATGAATGGAAACGCTTGGCGGAGGATGCACCGGGTGCGGTAAACATGGAAACGCTGCTCAAAGGGATCTGTGAGAAGCGCAACTTCATGGGCGGCAACTTCACCTTTTTGATCCTCACGGATCGTGACGACTTGGACACGCAAATCTACAAGACCTTCGCGGGTTGCGGCCTGGTGGACAACGACCGGGACCCCTGCCGTGCCGCCAGCGGCGAACATTTAGGCCGGCTTTTGGCCCAGCACAAGTCCTACGTTTTCTCACTGATCCAGAAGTTCAACCGAGAGGTGAATCCGGACGAGGGCTATACTCAGCGCGATGACATCATCGTCATTACTGACGAAGCCCATCGCACGCAATACGGTATGCTGGCCCTGAACATGCGCAATGCCTTGCCCAACGCAAGCTATATCGGCTTCACTGGTACGCCCCTTTTCAAAGATGATGAGATCACGCGGCGGGTGTTTGGGGATTACGTCTCCAGGTATGACTTTCAGCGGGCAGTGGAAGACAAGGCCACCGTCCCCCTATACTACGACGCCCGGGGCGACAAGCTGGGCGTGGCCGTGGGCGACCTGAACGAACGGGTCGCCACAAAATTAGAAGAGCTGGAGACTGAGGATATTGATGTTGCGCAGCGTTTGGAGAAGGAACTAAAACGCGACTACCACATTATTACCGCAGAAAGGCGCCTTGATCAGATTGCTCGCGACTTCGTAAGACATTATTCAACGGCCTGGGAATCCGGCAAATCCATGCTGGTCTGTATCGATAAGATCACCTGCGTGCGGATGTACAACCTCATCGCCTATTACTGGGACGAACGCATCCGGGAATTAGATGTGGAACTGGGCACGGCCGCTGATGAGCAGGAGGAAGTCTACCGCCGCCGGCAGATCGACTGGATGCGTGAGACACGCAAGGCGGTCGTGGTCAGCGAAGAGCAAGGCGAAGTCGAGAAGTTCCGTAAGTGGGATCTGGACATCACCCCACACCGGAGGCTGATCAAGGAGGGGATGGACCTGCCGGAATCCATGCGTGTCAGGCCGCAATTTCGGAACATGCAACGCATGGACCTAGATGAAGCCTTTAAAGAAGAAGAGCACCCGTTTCGGATCGCCATCGTCTGCGCGATGTGGCTTACCGGTTTCGACGTGCCAAGCCTGTCCACACTCTATTTGGATAAGCCGTTGAAGGCCCATACGCTTATGCAGGCCATCGCTAGGGCCAACCGGGTAAACGAGGGTAAGAACAATGGCCTTGTTGTCGACTACTGCGGCATCCTCAAGAACCTGCGCAAGGCCTTGGCCACGTTCGCGGGTCAGGCGGACGGTGGCCATGGTGGCGAGGGCGGCGAACGAGATCCAGCAAAGCCTGAGGAAGAACTGCTGGCCGACTTGGAGGAAGCCATATCATTTGTTCGGGCATTCCTGGCCAAGCGCGGGGCATTGCTGAACGACATCATCGATAAAACCGGATTTGAGTGCAATGCCGCTATCTTGGCAGCAAAGGAAGCAGCCAATGAAAATGACGAGACGCGGAAGCGATTCGAGGTTATGTGCAGGGAAGTCTTTAAAAAGTTTAAGGCCTGCCTAAATATCAAGGGAATCAACGCACACCGTAAGGAATACGACGCGATAAACATAGTTTATAGAAGCCTTCAGCAGGACCGGGAGCAGGCTGACATTACCGACATAATCCGCGGGCTTCACCAGGTGGTGGACGAAGCCATCGAGACGAAGACTATCGGCGAGTTGGAGGACAGGCCGCCCTTCGACATCAGCAAGATCGACTTCGAGCGGTTGCGAAAGGAATTTGAAAGGAGCCCGATCAAACGAACAATAGTCCAGAATCTGAAACAGGCTATCGAGCAGAGACTCCAGCGGCTCTTGGCGCAGAATCCCTTGCGTACGGACTTTCAGCGCCATTACGAGGAGATTGTGGCCGACTACAACAGGGAGAAGGACCGCGTGACCATCGAACAGACCTTTGAGGCATTGCTCAAGCTGGTACAGGAATTAGACGAGGAAGAGAGTCGAGCAATGCGGGAGGGCCTGGACGAAGAGTCCCTAGCCCTATTCGACCTTTTGAAGAAGCCTGACTTAAGCGCATCAGCCATCAAAAGGATTAAGAAGGTCGCTACCGATCTCCTCGTAACTCTCAAGGCCGAAAAGCTAAAGATCGACCATTGGCGCGATAAGGAAACGACGCGAGACGCGGTGCGAATAGCAATACGGGATTTCTTGTGGAACGAAGATACAGGGTTACCTATAAACTATTATACTGAAGACGAAGTAAACATCAAATCAGAAGATGTTTTCAGACACGTTTATTGGGCATATCCTGCTGTTCCATCTCCATATTATGCTGTAATATAGTTAATTAAAATAATAATGAAAAAATATTAACAACTTTTATAACAAATAATTATCAAACTCAGAAAAATAGAACTTAGAAATGAAAAATAATGAGATCATGAATGCCATGCATGATGAAATTATAACAGGTGAATTATTAAACATTCTTAAGATCTCTCCTGTTTCTCTTTCTACAAATGATATTAGCACACGCTTAAGATTTTGTCGCCTCCGTTTGTCAGATTACGAGGTCGGTTTTCTTCTTCGCAATCTACTCAATGAGGGTAAGGTCGAGTTCAATATGGGACGCTGGACCGCAACAGTCTCCCCACAAGCGACTTTGCCACCTTCCTATACAGCTTTTCCACCACTGTGCAAAGAAACTCTATCAATATTAGGTATGAAGGATCGGGGAGTTTCTTATGTATCTCCACTTGAAGATACGGACGTGATCGAATCAGAGACCGAGGATATTAGCGCTGATATCTATTCTGGCCGGTGGGGAACGTTTCGCAGACTGCTAAGGTACTACCGTCAATGCATTCAACAGGAGGAAGGCGCTGATGCATCAGCTTTTCAAAATGAAATGGGCAGAAAGTTCCTCTATCTTCGGCGAGTCGGATGGTGGCACCCACGGCCAAGCATTCGTTGGCAGACCATAGTTCCTCTCGGACCGTATCTGTCGCCGCTCCTTAATGCCTTGCCTGGTCCGAACGAAGATCAATCTTTGGTGCTCGGGTATCCGATACAGGCATATTTTAAAGAGAAAGAGGATGAGCCGAATGTAGCTGTAATCCGGCCAATCTACTTCTTCAACGTGGAGGTAACGGTCGGGCAAAACTGTTTAGTCATTAGTTGCGAGGACCCCCGGCCTGAGGTCAACTTGGGGTGGCTTGAATATGCTTTTTTAAATAACCTGGATCGGCAGAGAGGCTTCTTGTCTGCTTGCGGTTTTCTCAATCCATTGAGGCCATTTGATGAACCCCCAGGCTTGGAGCCCTGCGAAAGAGTTCCTAGCTTGGAAAGCCTTGTCGCCGCTCTCGCGGCGTTCATGCCAGAGAAGGTGCAGGAACCCTTGCATATAGAAAATGTTCCTGGAGAAGCGCTGCGCGAACCTTTTCCGACTGGCATCTACAATCGAGCTGTGATCATGTTGGCAAAAAAGACAAGATATACGGCAACCTTGCTCAAGGAACTAGCAGCCATTGAGCAGGCACCGGATGAATTTCTCGATCGAACAGCACTTCGCCATATTTTTATCAGCGACTCTAAGCAAGGCACCTCGACGGAAATCCTCCACGAGGCAATCGTTGCTGACACTGCTCTGCTTAATGCAGAGCAAAGATCAGCTATAGCTTCATTACTTATCAATAATATAACTGTTGTCACAGGCCCTCCCGGAACAGGCAAGAGTCAAGTAGTTGGCAGCACGATAATTAACGCCAGGTTGCGCAATCAAACGGTACTTTTTGCGAGCAGGAACCATAAAGCTATCGATGCAGTAGTTGGTCGACTTTACGAACATGAACAGCGGCCCCTTATAGTACGTACCAATTCCAAAGACGATCCCAGTATCAATTACACTTTTGCCCATGCAATTCAGGACATGCTGGTAACCCCCCGGTGCCCCGAATCAAGCGAACGGCTGCAACGAGCCCAAGAAGAATTGTTCATGTTATTAGATGATCGGGGAAGAAAGGCAAGCTTTGCCCGACGCGCTGCCGAAGCTGCGACGGCTTTGGGAGAATTGGAAGAGCGAAGGAGTTATATTGCAAAGAGTCTGCCCGAGGAAATGGCCCTCTTCCTCGATAGCAAGCCGGAACTTTTTCCAACGAAGGCCCTTCAAAGAGTATTGAAAACCTTACACAGGCTGTGCCTTCGATCCCCCTATAACCCTCCCAAAAACGGTTTGTCCACGCTGTTTCGATTGTTATGGATTTTACCTTCCTATAAAACTGCCCGCCGTAGACTTTGTAATGTGCCGATGTCTCCCGCGTTGCCTTCTTTCCCTTGGCCCCTGGCTTTGAAAGCTTCGCTTTCTGATTTTTTGCTCTTGGAGCAGGCCATGGAATATGCCCGGCTGAGAATCGAGTGCCGACCATATGAGGCTACGTTAGCCCAGCTTCCGCAAATGGAAGACACAGTCAGCGCCATATATGATTTATCCAAGCGCATAGAGCAGGTAGCAGACCGCGCTATATCTCTCGATCTTGATAGCCGGACCAACCTTGATGAGGGGATAAACCGCGAGGAATTAGCTGGTCTGCGTGCCGCCCTAAAGGCGATGCGCACAGGACTTGACGAAGATTACATCCGCCGGGAAACTACACGTGTTCTCGAAGAGAGAGTAGGCCACATCCTAAAGGCCTTTCCATGCTGGGCGGTGACAAACCTCTCAGCTGGATCCCGTATCCCTTTGATAGCCGGCTTATTTGACCTTGCAGTTATAGACGAAGCTAGCCAATCGGATATTCCTTCTGCTATTCCTATACTTTTTCGTGCTCGCAGAGCCGGTGTTGTAGGCGATCCTTTTCAGCTTTCTCATACCTCCCGTCTTACTACTGCAAGAGATACAATGCTTAGGAGAAAGGTAGGCCTAAAGCGGGTTGATGATTTACGTTTTGCTTACACCGAAAGCTCACTTTACAACTTATTCGCAGCCACAAATGCTGTGTCGCCCGTTTTCTTAAGTGAGACTTATCGCAGTGCAGAAGAAATAGCAAATTATTCAAGCCATGCTTTTTACAGTGGCAGACTAAGGGTTTGTACAGATGAGAGCCGTCTTCTTCGGCCAAGAGGGGTATCTTTAGGAATTCACTGGACGGAGATAACCGGAGAAATCCAAAGCGGGGGCGGCAGCGGCTGTTATTGTCGAGAAGAGGTTGATGAAATCCTTCGTTTGATGAGGGTTATTCTTTTGGAAAACAACTTTCTTGGAACAGTTGGCGTGGTCACTCCGTTCCGTCAGCAGGCTAATCGATTGCGAGATGCTCTTTTTGAAAGTGACACAAGGCTATATGAAGCACTTGTTCGTGCAAAGGTGCACATAGATACCGCCCATGGGTTTCAGGGAGATGAACGGGACGTCATCGTTTTCAGCCTTTGTGCTGGTCCAGACATGCCAACTGGCTCCCGTTCTTTTCTGCGTGAGACTGGCAACCTATTCAACGTCGCCGTGAGCCGCGCTCGGGCCGTACTCCATGTGGTAGGTAATCGAGAATGGGCAAAAAGGTGTGGCATTCGACATGTTGAAGATCTGGCGTTGCCCCGCGAACGTGCGTCAGGTGTACCACCTCATGGACCATGGCACCCCCATGAATCTCCCTGGGAGGAGAAGCTTTATAAAGCGCTTTTGGAAGTCGGACTGGAGCCTCGCCCCCAATTTCCGGTTTCAGGGAGACGTTTGGATCTTGCTCTTGTTAGGGATGGGGATAGGCCCGCAAAGATAGATATCGAGGTTGATGGAGACTGCCACCGCAACCCTGACGGCACGCGTAAGATTGATGATTTGTGGCGAGATATTCAGCTCCAGGGCATGGGTTGGAAAGTATTGCGTTTTTGGACTTACATGCTCCGAGAGGATATGGGGGCGTGCGTGGATAAAATCCTCAAGGCATGGAGTGAATCATGAACGATATGATTCCTGAAGAGAAATCCCCGGCTCAGCCTGAAGTTGAGCAGAAAGCAAACAGGAAGCCTGGGAATAGTTTAACTTTTCCCTCCGTTGCCTTCATGAGCATTGCAGTGTTCCTGGTAGTATTGATGATAATCATTTTAGGCTGGAAGATAGTAAACCTGGAAAATGAAAAAGCTCGCCTTGTTACAGAACGCCGTCTTTTAGAGCGTGATAAGGCAGCTTACGCCAAAATCCTTGAGGAGCTGCCGCGACTTGAAGACGAGCGACAGAACAAATTACGCGAACTTGATGAATTAAAAGGCAAAATTCAAAGTAATCAGACCATATTAACAAGCCTTACAACACAAAGGGATGCCGCCCGTTCTGATTTGGATAAAGCCAAGGCCGCTAATAAACAAGTTCAAGAAGAAATTAATTCTGCCCGCGACACTTTGACCACCCTGGAGGGAGAAATTCGGACAAATAGGCCAGTATTGCAGAATCTTAAACAAAATCTTGAAGAATTGCAGAAAGAAGAAAAGATATTCCGTACAAAAAGAGACAGTCTCCAAAACGAGGTAGCAGAACTCCAGGCTGATGTCTCTGGATTAGAGCAACAAAAACGTCTTTTTGAAGAATTATCTAAGGAAAATAGTGCCCTCGCGTCAATTTCCAAACGCTTCGGAACTATTGCAGATAGCCTCGAAGCTTCTCGTAAGAGCGCAGAAACCGCCATTCAGGGATGGAAAACTCAAACTCAATCCCTAAGTCAACTCGTTGGAGATTTTCAGAAAGAGGTCCAGAATTTTTCTAATCAAGCCCAAGTCCTTTCAGGCGACATCAAAAATTTGGCAGCAACATATAAGGAATTGCAAAGCGCTTTAAAAAACTCACAGCAGGTCTTGGGAGACCTGCAATCGATCACAAAAACACTTAGTGAGGGGACTGGTCAGATACAAAAATCAGCAACCCTCTTAGATAAAGAGGTCCAGCGCCTGTCCCAAATGGTGGATGGATCCACAAGTAATCTTCAGGGTGTTCTCTCTCCACTTCGTAAGGTGATAGACGATCTCGGCAAAGCAGTAAGCGCCCTTAATGATCACCTCGGCTCTCTGCAAGGGAAAATAGCGAACGTGGATGGGGCCACCTCAAAATTCTTAGAAACCTCAAAAGAGATTGGAAATGTAACCAAAGACCTTACTACAGCCCGCTCTGGTCTGGCCAATGAGCTTGTTACGTTGAAGGAACTCATCTCACGATTAAATGCCTTGGAACAAACACTTAAGACAATCGAAAAACGGCTGCCTCAGGAATCCCCAGGAGAGAAAAGTGAATAATTTAAGAACCTGGGCATCCACCAAAATGAAAACAACCATAAAAGGAATTTGAGATGGATAGCGTCAGCATACCTTATCTTCCCGTTAGCCTGTGGATATTGGCAGGGGCAACTACCATTCTCATTCTTCTGGCGGCCCTTGGATTTTATATCTACTGGCGGAGATGGGCAGCCGATTTGACTGAAACCGGAGAAGGCGTTGCTTCATTAGCGGCAAGAAAACAAATTCTTGAGAAAGATGTTGAGGCGTTAAGGGAATGGATTGAAGTCCGGAAAGCCGAACTGGAGCGTTTGGTGGCGGAACGCGAGGAGCAGGAGCGTCTGCGGGCTGTCCTGGCTGATCTTGAGCATCAGTGTGCCGTTAAAAATCAAGAGAACCAAGGCCTCCGTAATGAAGTGGGGGAATTGGAAAATCAACGTCATCAACTTACCCAGATATTGGAAAAAATGCAGCATGAAATTGGTGACCTGGAAACAAAACGAGCAGAGGCTCAAAGCCTGGATTCTCAACTGGCCGAGTTAAGGTCTCGTCTAGAAGAGGCCAGGCAGACAATTCGAAGCTTAGCAGAAACCGAAGTTAAGCTTAGCCAACTTTTTAATGAAAAGGCCTCATTAGAAAGGACCATTGAAGAACTTAGGGGTAATGCTGAATCAGCCAGGAATGAGACAACCAGGTTAAAACAAGAAAGTGGAGAAGCTCGTATTGAAGCAGAACAAATTGGCCGAGAATTGAGAGAAGCCAGGCGAGAAAAAGCAGAGCTTGCCGTGATCATAGACACTTTGCGCCAGGAACAGCGCGCTCTTGAAAATTCAGTAGAACGGTTTGAGCAAAAAATTGAAGATCTCAGAGCATCCTCTAAGAGCGTCCAAGAGGAAGCAGAGCGAAATAAGCAACTTGCTCAAAAAGCTAAGGATGAAGCTGAACGAACGGCACGGGAATTAGCGGCGTTCCAGAAGGATCGGCAGCGAATTGGAATCGAAGTGGGCGAATTGAACGCGAAAAAAGCTGCTCTTCAGCAGGAGATCTTGCGGTTGGAGGGAAAACTCGGTTCTCGACCGGAAACAGTTGAAGCTCCTCTCGCCGCCTATGCGGATCTCCTCGAGAAAGAGCCTCTTTGCTTGAGCATGAATATGTTTACAGGAGGAGAGTGGGAGGAACAAGATGAGTCTCACTTCCTCCAGCGTGTCAAGAACGCGCTTCAAAATGAAGGGCTCGTTTTTCCTCAACGGATTATCGATGCCTTTCATACATCTTTAAAGTGCCATGACATCAACCCCATTACAGTACTGGCTGGAGTTTCTGGAACAGGTAAGACTCTTCTCCCGGTTCGATATGCCGAGATCATAGGAATGCACCGACTGGTGATGGCTGTCCAGCCTCGGTGGGATTCTCCTCAAGATATGTTTGGTTTCTACAACTATCTAGAGAAGGAATATAAAGCGACTGAACTTTCTCGCGCCCTTGTACGCATGGACCCTTTCAATTATCCCCAGGGTCAATTCGCAATGCTCAATAGTGAGTGGGCCCGGGATAGGTTGCTTCTGGTACTTCTGGATGAGATGAATCTTGCCCGAACGGAATACTACTTCAGCGAGTTTCTTTCACGGCTTGAACTTCGGCGAACGGTGCCTGACCCATCTAATCGGTCCAGGCGCAGTGAAGCCGAAATCGAACTTGATGCCGGACCGGGTGAGCACCGCTTCCGGATCTGGGTTGGGCCTAATGTCTTCTTTGTTGGGACCATGAACGAAGATGAGACAACACAGACTTTATCAGATAAAGTACTTGACCGTGCTAACGTCCTTCGCTTTGGAAAACCTGACGAGAATGTCAAGGCGGTTAATATCAATACCACCAATCAAGCCGCTATTAGCAATAAATACCTTTCCTTCAACCAGTGGAAGAATTGGCGGCGAGAGTTCAATGAAAATACCGATTGGTATGAACCTGTGTCTGAATGGACTACAAAACTCAATGCCGCGCTCAACAGAGTCGGACGTCCTTTCGGCTTCCGAGTTCTTCAAGCTATCGGACATTATGTGGCCAATTACCCCCGTGTTGAAGACAGTGAACGTTACAAATTAGCCTTTGCCGACCAAATTGAACAAAAGATCATTCCAAAAATTCGCGGCATCGACCTAAGTACCGATAACTCTAATGAATGTTTGGAAGAAGTTGGTGCAATTATTGCAGAACTTGATGACCGTGACTTGGGTGATGCTTTTAAATCAGCACGAGATGAGAGCAGAATGATTGGTATGTTTCAATGGCGTGGAGTCACACGTAAAGAAGAAGAGGGTATCCCGGGACATGCCCATTGATGTTCAGCTCCATTTCTGGCCTTGGTCCGAAGGAATCCGCGAGGATACCGTCAATCTGACTAAGGGTGAAGTTTCCTTCCCATTTTGGGGTAGTCCAGTCTTGTCTATTTCTGCCCGGGCTGAACTCTATCTTCCCCGACGCCATGAGCGGTTCGTTCCCTTTGGCCCTCCTTTAGAGACCCTCGCAGGTAAATACCGCCTGTATGAGGCGCCGCATGGCGTGCTGGCGTCCAGATACGCGCAACTTATAAGTTCTGAAGGAGAAATACGCGTGATCGCCGAGAAACGGCGAGAAACAGTGCGTCTCAAAGCTCAAGGCGCAAAAGGACGCTTCTCCTGGCATAAAAGGGGGGAGAAAGACGATGAGACACCGCTCGCTCGTACAGTGGTCGCTTGGTCGCAATTTTTTGACGACTTGCTAGACAGTGCCAAAAAAGCCGGCCGCGAAAATAGGTTGCCATGGGCTGAAGCAGTCAAGAGCATCGTTGCTGTTGCCGAAGACCCTCAGCAGCCCCGGAAGGCGCTGATTGTAGATATTGCTGAACACATGCGGGGAAAGCTCCAGCAGATTATTGCCGCAGCTCGGAGAGTTCTCAACCGGGAGCGGCTCATGCTGCCGGCTGGTCGTGTTTCTGAAACTGATAATGCCTGCCTGCGATGGATGGTCCGCCAACCTGGAGAAACGCTGATTCAAAAAGCAGCAACCAATCGCCAACGCTTTCTCGGCATTGCCAGGCGGGAATCCTTTGATACCCTTGAAAACAGAGTGATGAAAGACTTCCTCCACCGGTGTTCGCATGAAGGGCGTCGGTATAACAAGACCGAAGTGGGGGACGACCCCGGATTGAGACAGTCTGAGAGAGCAATATTAGTTCGCCAATACCTTAACCTTTGCACTGAGCTAACCCGAACGCCCTTCTTAGAGAATGTGGCAGCCCCTCCTCCTGCTCCCAGGCCTAATTACGTGCTCCAGAACGACATCCGTTACAGAGAGATTTGGCGCCACTATGTCCGCCTCTTGAGGCGGGAAGATGAAGAGGACTGCCTTTGGGACTGGCAGTCTCGGACCTGGGCTGATGTCTGTCGATTTTTGGTCTGCGCTGCCATTTTTGACCTGTCAACCAAACCCTCGGAAGAGGTGCTCTTTGAGGAATTGCTGGCCTCAGCGGTACGCCTGGCAGGGGAACAGCGCTTGGGCAGCCGCATTCTGGCAGGCTCAGAACCAGGCCCTTTCCTAGTGACCCGCCGAGGCCAAGAAAGAAGCCGGGCTTCCATCCTTGAGATCGTTCACCCGGATCAGGCTGGAGAACATCCCGCCACCCGGCTATTAGGACGGACAGGGGGCCACCTTTATCTGGTTCTGACCCCGCTAGCAAGGGAGAAGCCGTTGTTGGTTCTTATCGTCTGGGCAATACACACCGCAGGGGCTGAAAAACATCCCGATTGGGCAACAATCGGATACTCGGCCGGACGTGCCCTGGATAATCATAGACGAATTTTTGATCAACTCAAAGATCCTGGCTTCCCTCTTCTCCGAGGTTTTATCGTCGCAAGTGATATGGAAGCTGAGAGTGTAGAACTACATCCTGGTGCCAGCGCAGATTTACATCTTGTCCAAGTTGCCACTGACCAGAGACGGTGGAAAGATGCCATAGACGGTATCAGTCTTGTGATCCTGGATATTTTGGGGGCTGCCCTTTGAAACCAGCACTCGGTGTCTCGGCTTTTGGCCTGAAGGACTGCGTGGCTCAAGCGGGCACTGGATGTCATGAACTTGACTTCTATCCGACGAGCGCTGTGCTGCCTACGAATCCATTTGGTCGCATTCTCACTGGCGATGAAGCCTACAAAGATAGAACCCATACCGGCCTTCCCTGGCCGCCTGAAGCACGGGTTCAAGAAGGGGAGCATATAAGAAGGTGCCCTATATCCATCGTGTGGCGAGCTCTGGTGGAAGCTGGAGACCGCATGGTCCGCTGGGATGCTGGGCGAGGAGTATCCTTCTCTTTAGCCCGCATACTTGCGAAGCATGTTGAAGGATTATTGAAAGTAAATCCCCTCGCAGTCCCCTTCCTGACTGGAACCGCAGAAAGCGAATCTTCCGATGTGGTGGTGGCAATCCCCAATCATTTGGACGAGTTTGGGCAGGATATTTTGCTTAGAGAGCTTGCCGCACTGGGATTTCGCAATGCTCTTCTCGTCTGGCGTCCGGTGGCCGCTGCACTTTCCTGGTTAGATAAAGTCGAAGGCGATTTCCCAGTACGCATGAATGAAAATGATCATATTCATGTGATTTACCTCGGTCTCGATGCGATAGAAATTACTACTTTTAAGCTACGCGTGAAATTGCACAACAATCAGTATTATGTTTTCCCCCTCCGAGATCGGCCCAAAAATCTTTTGACTATAACTGGCGTGGATTGGTCAGGGAGACTCATCGAAGAACTCTTCACAGAAATCGACACAGGGGCTTTTTGGCAAGCATTCATTCGGTTTCCTGAAATTTGGCAAGCCTTGGCCGGAAGATCATGGAATTTAAGTGATCTTCCCAGGCCCTGGTGCCGAAATGGCGAGTGGTCGCTTTGGAGCCCTGACCCAGACCTTAGGAAGGATATTTATGACACCAAGGTGACTGATTGCATTACTTTACGGGAAATTCTAAAGAGATCATGCCAGATAGACTCCCATAGAGAGCCCCAACCTCTTTCCATTAGAGATTCCTTACAAAGAGAAGTCCACCGAATTGCCCAACTTCATCACGGAGGTCGGCTCAGAGGGATGATCATTTGCGGGCCACTCGCCCAAAACACCATCCCTCCTTGGCTTTCTACCGATCTGAATTTGCTTGCCTCTCGAGGTCTAAATATAGAAGGGAATTTTGCCGAGGCGGAAGCTGGACGGCTATGGCTAAGCGCGGAATGTGAAGACCCAATCGCAGAAGGGGCATCTATTTATGGCCGGAGAATAGCAGCTGGGATCCCATCCTATTTAGATACTATGCCACAGCTATCAATCCTTGCTCAGGCAAGCGGCCGTTATACCTGGGTCCCTTTACTGAACGCTCAGGAGGTTTGGGGAGGAGAGGAGCACAGAGACACAATAGAAAGAAGATTCCAGCTCGACGCGGGCAAACGGAAACTTTTTGTCTATCTTTTCAGAGGGCCTGTTGATGACGCACCGGTCGATCCGGGAAATCCCTTTGATCCTCAGGAAATTTCTTCAGATGATCTTTCTCCTTGTAAGGCGCGTCTAATACGGGAAGTTGTTCGAAAACATGGTAGCTTGGAAGCCATCCATAGTAGATATTTTTTTCAGAAACAGACCAAGGAAGCCCAATACGGTCGAGCTTTTGCTGAAGCTTTTTTTAGGCCTAAAAGCAATGAGGATACCGAGCAATTGGAGCCAAAGATGCCTCGAACTCAGCTCCGCCGCGCTGTGTTCGATTTCCCTTCCGCTCCAGAGCGGGCCACATTGTTGGACGTTGAAGTGAGAATACGACCTGCAAGTGGCTTGGCAAGGATAGAAATTTTGCCGGAAGACGCGTCTTTTCTTCAGGGCGAAAAGGTCCGGCTTAATTACTCCACCATGAAACCTGCCTCTAAGCTTCCACCGCGGGGACGTGGATGGCCTAGGATTGAGGAGGTCGTCGTTGATCCTGAAGATAGCGTGCTGCAAAGTAATATTAGGCTGTTAGAAACCTTTGAAAGGACTCCTCCCACATCTATGAGTTATTTAGGTATTATAAATGATGTGCGCGATTTACTCAAAAGGACTGTTATCAACAATATAGTCGTTTTGCCAATTAAGTGTGCGACTGTCGATCAAGATGGCAAGGCCTGTACAATTATAGGGAACGAAATTCTCCAGCGGATCGCCATTAAATTTGAAAAAGACTTTAGACGACTTCAAGGGCAAAATAATATAAGACTTTTAAAAATGGTCTTATCTCGGGCCGCATGGCTGTATGCCTCTACACCTTCAAATATTGTGGACTACATAAGAGATATTTTGCGAACTGGCTATACTGTTCAGGGATGGAGTTCAGCAGCGGAAGCAGCAGGCCGAGCATTTATTAAAGTGGAGGACTTTCGAATTCTCTTCCGAGCAATTGCACGTCGAGCCAAAAGCGATCCTTTTGATTTAAAAACATTTCCGATCAATGCCGCCCGGGCAATTTGCAACGTATTAATGCTAAGAAGGAATGGCGAAAGAGGACTTGATCGAGACAAAGCGCAGCTTTTCGCCAATCGTGCTCTTCAAAGACTTTTAAAGCAACAAGAAAGCCGTAATTTCCAAATGCTCTACTTTCAAATGGTCAGGCTTCTGCTCTACCTCCTTCGTTTTCGTAAAATAGACCCAGAGTGCTTTGCCCCTTATGATGCTCAAAGTATTTCCGTGTTCGAAAAGGCCAAAGAAAGCATGGAGTTCGCGAAAAATTTATTACCACGGCATACCCCCAGGGTGGCGCAGATCAAAAAAATCATTGAAGGATTTGATAAGTACTTGCACTACGAAGGAACCGAGGACGTAATCTCTGTTCTTAGAGATTTAGCAGAAAGTGATACATAAACGTAACCATTCAATAATTAACGAAGGAAAGAAATTCGGCTATAAGTGGTTTTGATTACCAGCCCCCAGGCGATTAAAAGCGGTTTGCAGTAAGAAACTC
>JASEFS010000033.1 GCA_030018495.1 Deltaproteobacteria bacterium
CTCTTACGGACCTGAACCGCCCCGGCGAGGCCATCCAGGAAATCAACAAGTCCATTGAGCTGAACGACAACGTGGCCATGTTCCGCGGCCGCCAATCCCTGGACCAGGACCGGGCGGTGCGAAATACAAACCTGGCCCGCTCTTATCAGCAACTGGGTTTGAGCGAGTGGGCCTTCAGCAAGGCGGTCACCGCGGTCAAGCATGACCCGTACAACAGTTCGGCCCACCTTTTTCTGCAGGACAGCTATGACGTGGGCGGGCCTTTCTTCCTGAACTCAGGACAACTCTTAGTAGCCTTAGAAACAGAAGGGCTCCTCTACCGCCTGCTGTCCCCGGCCAACCAGAACACCTTCAGCAATCTTGTACTAGTAGGGGCAGAAAATCTGGGCCTCACGCTGGACTATACCCCCATGTACGAAATGCCCTACGGCCGCGTTATCGCCTCGGGGGGCATCGGCGCCTGGGACGGCAGAGAGAGCATCCAGAGCCATCAGGGCTGGTTGTATGGGGGTTTGCCCGGGGCTGCGTTTATCGGGGGGGCGCGATATTTTGACGACAGAGGTTTCGGAGCCGTAAATGACTTTTTCCGGCAATACAGCTTCGTGGGGGGCATTAAATGGTCACCCACTGTAAAAGGAACCCTTACAGGTTCAGTGCAATACGCGGATGATCGGTTCGGAGACCTTAGCAACCGGGCGAATTTCAGCGCGCCTGTCAATCCCAGCCTCCATACAGCAATGCGGACAAATTTATATGAATTCGGCTATCATCATCGCTTTAATCCGCAGGCGGGCTTTCTGGCCTATTTTACCCATCGAAAGAAAACCTTCCATGAGAACTCGATGCTTGACATCGGTATTCCCAACTCTCTCACCCAGGCGTTGGATCAAGAGTGGGACAATTTTCAGTTTCAGCAACATCTCACAATAGGAAAGCATTCTTTCATTGCGGGTTTTGATTATTATTCCTGCAACGTCAGCATGAGAGGGAAGTTAAGTTTCCCTCCGCCTTTCGATATATTCAACGACAGCGTTGATTTCCGACCGCCTTCACGCTCCTACAGCTTCTACCTTTTGGATTATTGGCGTCTCAGGCCCAACCTGGTGGCGGAGTTGGGTTTGTTCAAAGACTTCAGCAAGGACCCTGTTTTTGTTGCGCCCAATACCGTGTACCAGTCACTCTGGAGCCCCCGCTTCGGCGTCAACTACCAGTTCAACCTGGCGAGCACTCGCCACACCCTGCGCCTGGCTCTGGAGCGCCATCTGACCACGCATTTCATTAATCAGCCGATACTTGTGCCCTCTGAAATCGCCGGCTTCCCGTGGGCCATCAACGCCAACACGGGCTCGGAGGTGCGCCAGGCCGGGGCTGCCTGGGAGGCTCAGTGGGATCCAAAAACCTTTACAACCCTGCGCCTCAATGCCTTGCGGATATCGACCCCCGATTTCGTCACCGAAACAGACGCGATATCACTTAAATGGAAGCGCTATCAAGCCTCCCTGACCTTAAACCGGATACTGGTCAATTCCCTGGGATTGTCCGCGGGCTTCTCGGGCAAGAGGTTTGTCCCCGACCTTTCCTTTCAGCCCGCCTTACATGATTATTATGAAATTAACGGCTTTCTGGGGCTTTCCTATCTGAACCGCCGAGGTTTTTTGGCAGGCATCAGGACCTTTCTGGTGCAGCAATTTCTGGAAAACCGGGCGGACAACCCCTTTGCCCTGGTAAATCTGCGCCTGGGTTGGGAATTCCCCAAAAAGCGGGGGTTGGCGCTGTTTGAGGTGGAGAATCTGTTCAACCGGCATTTCTTTTATGCCATTGAGCCCCGGCGGGACATAGAATTTTCTCCGGCTCGCCGGTTTTTGTTCCGCCTGGCTTTCTATTTTTAAATGCTTGGCAGCGTGGCTGATTTTAGGCAATCAAAGGAGGTGAGGGAACAGCATAAGATGGCTTTCAGAGATTCCTCAGGACAATTGAACCCCCTGGCCCGCAAAGGAGACAATTTCATGAGCACTTCCCGTAGAAATTTCTTTAAAAGATTGGCTGGCGGAGTCGGCGCTCTCAGCCTGGGTGGCATCATCCTGTCAAAGCGAGGCTGGTTCGGGTTGCCGGGTCCTGCTGAAGCCTTCGCCCAACCTGGCCGGTATTACGAATTGAGATCAGGATTCACTTTTTTCGAAGGCTATCGGACAGGGCCCCCCTCTCCAAGTATCCCGGCATTTATTAAAGGGATTTACAGGGTAAGACCAAACGATGAACAGGGCGTGCTTGAATCCATTAGACAAAGAGTAAATAAACTTCCTCCTCGTGGGAGAGCCGTTAGAGATATGGGAGAAAACGAGCTTAGGCCACAAATAGTCGATCACAACGCGTCTCCTAAACAAACCTATGAACTCAGCGATGAGGCCGCCTATATCACTCGCTTACTCTTGGTTGACGTGGATGTAAACTCTCTCGCCAGCATGTATGCTTCGCGTTACAACCTCGCCACCGAAGCTGCCTTGCAAGCTGTTAATAGTTTCATCAACAACAACCCCTTCTTTCAAGTGAAAGCCGTAGTGGGCCAACCACATCAAACTCCCAGGGTAAACAGGAAAAATTTCACCGAGATTTGGGCCGATTTTTCCATAGGAAGTGTTTGGGTAAGCAAGGTTAGTTCCTTTCCGGCATGAGAGTAATAATCCTGGAACCCACAAACCGGTGCAATCGGGCCTGCCTCCACTGTTTACGGAATCGGGAGGACCCGCGCCATGACCTGCCCCTGGAAATCGCAGGGCACATTCTCGAGCAGGCCAGGGAGTTGGAGATTCGCCTTGTTTGTCTGACCGGGGGTGAGGTGTCTCTTTACCCTTACCTGGAGGATTTGATCGCAAAGGTAGTATCCCTTGGGTTTGATTTTTCCCTGGTGACCAACGGCTTCCGCTTTCGGGAGTATGTTTTGCCCCTCTTGCTGGAAGCAAAAGTGAAGCCCTGCATACACTCGGTTTGCTTCAGCCTGGACGGCAACACCCACTCGGCGCACGACGCCCTGAGGGGTCAGGGCTCGTATGCGGAGGTGAGAGAAGCTATACATTTCTGCCGAAAAAACCACCTTCCCCTTGCCCTGAAAAGCGCCATTACCATACTCAATCAAACGGAACTCGCTCAACTGGCGCTTTTGGGGGCCCGATTGGGAGCCCGGGAGCACGAATTTCTCTTTCTTGACCCAACGCCCACCTTGATTGAGAAAGGTCTTCTCCCTTCTCCCGAAGAATTAAAGGGAATCGCCCATTGGATCAGGAGCGATTTGGCAGGCGCAGTCACCACCAAGATTACCGTGGAGGGCTATGTCCAGGAAGGCCCCATTCTGCACTGTGGCACTATAATGAACTCCCTTAATGTGGATTACCTGGGGAATTTAATTTTGTGCTGCCAGCTCTCCCATGTGACTATGGGCGACCGCGTGCCCACCCGGTTTAATGGAGAGCTGGTGGCGGATTTAAAAGAGGTGTCCCTGAAAGAAGGCATCATCCGGCAATACCGACTGGCAGCCAAGCTCATGGAGCACAAGCTGGAAAGCACCGGGAAGCCGGCGGGAATCAGCCAGACTCCGTGCCATTGGTGTCTTTATCACTTCGGCAAGCTGGAATGGCTGAAAAAATTTCCCGCCTCGCCCTGGGCCCAGGAATTGTTGCCGAATAGCTGAGTTGCGAAATACTGATAGAGTTGACTTAGATATGAGATCATTTCCAAGCGGGAGCTTGGGAACGAGAGGTTTAAGCTTGGGAACGAGGTCAGCGAGGTTTATAAAGCGGTCTTTTTCGCGGGCAGTGCCCGTTTTGCAACTCGGGCTCTTAAAAGGTGGCACAGGCTTTCCAGCCTGCGCGGTGAGGGGCTTTGCAATCTCGACTTATCCAGCCTGCCGGTGCCTGGTATCGTAACATGATAAATGAACCTGATCGTACAACCGATATACAAGGGGCGCAATTTATTGCGCCCTAAAGGGCTTGATGAATCAAGCCCCTACAAAAAATTATGCTTTGGCGTCAATTTAAAATATAGGGCGGCCTGTGGCCGCCGCGTCAACACGATGGCGGCCGCGGCCCGCCCTATGGGAAACCGCACGCGGCCCTTCCGGTTCCGGTGATTCGATTTGCAAGGGGCAACCGGGCGGACGAAGCACCGCGGCCTAATCCTATGAACTTGCAGCATTTGCAGGTCTTAAAAGCCTGTCTGGGTTTTGAGTTTTTGCAGGGTGCGCACTGCGCACCGTTAGCCCAGGCAGCTACAGGCCCAAGCAGGAGCTTGGGCCGTCAATGTCGTTAACATGCAGGAGTTTGGGAACGAGGTCAGAAAACCTCCCCCGGCCTCTGCATCCTGCATCTTGCCCCCCCGATCCCTGCCCCCTGACCTCTGTCCCCTGGCCACCGGCCACTAACCACTGGCCACTGTTTAACGAGGTTTATAAAGCGGGTCCCCATGTTCTCAGGCTATCCTAAGCACCTTGGCCCCTCTGATCTTCCTCTCCTTGAGTTCCAGGAGGGCCTGATTTGCTTCCTCCAGCCGGTACTCCTGCACCTCGGGCTTAAGGGGTATTTCTGCAGCAATTCGGAGAAATTCCCCCACATCCCGCCGGGCCACATTGGCGACGCTTTTGATTTCTTTTTCCAGCCAGAGGTGTTCCGGATAATGCAGCTGCAGGAGGGCGTCCTTGTCCAGGTCTTCTTTGCGGATGGCGTTGATGACCAGGCGGCCGCCGCGCTCCAGATACCTGAGCCCATGCACGATGGGGCTCCACACCGGCGTGGTGTCGATGGCCCGGTGGAGCCCGGCGGGCGGCGCCTCGTGAAAATCCCCGGCCCACACTGCACCCAATTCCAGGGCGAAATGCCGCTCTCCGGGAGTCCGGGAAAAAGCATAGACCTTCACTCCGGGATAGAGATGCTGCACGAGCTTCATGACCAGGTGGGCCGAGGCGCCGAACCCCAGGAGGCCCAAATTTTCGCCGTCCTGAATCTGGGTGAGTCGCAGAGAGCGGTAGCCGATGGCTCCGGCGCAGAGCAGCGGCGCGGCCTCGGCATCGCTGAAGACGGCGGGGATGGGAAACGCAAAGTCTTCGCTCGCGACCATGTACTCGGCATAGCCGCCTGGCGCATCCCTGCCGGTAGCCTTAAAGTCCCGGCACAGGTTTTCATTGCCGGCCGCACAGAATTCGCACCGCCCGCAAGAGGAAAAAATCCAGCCGAGGCCCACCCGGTCGCCCAAGTCGAATTTCCCGGTCCCAGGTCCGAGTTTTGCCACCCGGCCCACCACCTGGTGGCCCAACACCATAGGGAAGCGGGACGGAGGCGTGCGGCCCTCGATTTCATCCAGCTCGGTGTGGCACACCCCGCAGGCGGACACCTTTACCAGGATTTGCCGCTCCCCGGGCTCCGGCACAGGAATTTCCGTAAGAGAAAGAGGGATGCGATTTTCCGGCAGCCTGGCGAGGTCGGTCAGGACCATGGCTTTCATGACAAAATTCCCTCAAATGATTCTAAGACCGTCTCTCTGCCCTGAAAATTACCTTCGATCCAGGTCAGCGAGTTCACTGCGGTGGATGCACATTCCTGAAAACCAAAAACCACAAGCTAAGAACCATAAACCAAAAACCGCATTATTTCCCCTGGGCGGCGAACAGCATGGCGATGGGTTTGGCCATGCTCTGAATGTGGGCATGAATCGGTGCCAGATCACAAACGTTTATTCCCATCATCAGGTGGCAGGCGTCCAGCCCGGTCTTGATGCGGCAGCCCAATCCCAGAAAAGTGATGTTCGGCAAGCCGGTGAGAAGAGGCAGCGCGGTTATATCCGAGCAGCCCCCCAAAGCTCCCCCGGATTGGGGCAGGTTCTGACGGCCGCCTCGCTCATAGTTGGCCGCATAGAGAAGCCACATGACCTGCTCGCTGTTGACCGTGAACACCACTACCTGGGGTTCGGCCGGGCAGGCCGACAAGGGGGCGATGAGGACCGCCTGGGTCTTGCCTTTCTCCAGATAAGTCGAATCCATAATGGTGCGGGCGGAGGCTTCTTCGGTGGCAAATAAGCCCACGCCATATTTTTCCAAAATGCCGTCGTCCAGGATAGCCTCCGTGTCCGGCTCCATGCCCAGGACCGCGGTTCCCAGCTTGCAGCCCATGTTCTCCCGCTTGAGCAGAAGCGTACGGCCCTGGCCTGCCAGCACCAGGGCTTGGCAATAGCTCTTCAGATTTTCCGATGTAAAGGCAAGGCCCGAGGGCAAAGCTTCCTCTTGCCGGTAAAGGGTCACCCCCACCGGTTCATACGCGAGGCGGAGACTTTGTCGTAGATTTTTGGAAATCTCCTTTATTTCCTGCACCTTCATGTGCACCTCCGTTCATATCCTATTGATTTTCGCGCCAAATTGTACTATATTTTGTACATCTTCTGATTTATTCCGCTTAAATTCAGCTTTTTTCCGGTTCGGCGCAGACAGGAGGATTGGTTATTTTTGCCACGAGTCTCGGCGCCACGTATCTGGGTGACAATCAATGTTTTTTCAGGGTTTGGGCTCCCAAGGCGCGGACTCTTGAGGTCCATATCTTGTCCCCTGAGGACCGGCTGGTGCCTCTTAAAAAGCATGACCGCGGCTACTTTCAGGGAATTGTTCCTGATGTCGAGCCGGGGGCCCTTTACTTTTACAGATTGGACGGGGACAAAGAGCGCCCCGACCCGGCTTCGAAGTTCCAGCCTCAGGGAGTGCATCAGCCCTCCCAGGTAATCGACCCGAATTTCCCTTGGGAAGACGGCCATTGGTCCGGCCTGTCCCTCTATAACTATGTAATCTATGAGCTGCACGTGGGGACCTTCACCCCGGAGGGCACTTTTGAGGCCATCATACCCCACTTGGATGAACTCAAAGACTTGGGAATCACGGCCATAGAGCTCATGCCCGTGGCCCAGTTTCCGGGCAGCCGCAACTGGGGCTACGACGGGGTGCATCCCTTTGCGGTCCAGAACACCTATGGCGGCCCCGAAGGCTTGAAAAAACTGGTCAATGCCTGCCATCGCCGAGGACTGGCCGTAGTCCTGGATGTAGTTTACAACCATTTCGGCCCCGAGGGCAATTACATCCAAGAGTACGGCTACTATTTCACCAAGCGCTACCGCACCCCGTGGGGGGATGCCGTCAACTTCGACGACGCATACAGCGACGAAGTGCGTCGATTCTTCATCGAAAACGCGTTGTACTGGATCACCGAGTGCCACATCGACGCCCTGCGGCTGGACGCCTTGCATGCCATCCTGGACCACTCTGCCCAAACTTTTCTCAAGGATTTGGCAGAGGCCGTGCATGAGCAGGCCGATAAGCTCAACCGCCGGGTTTACCTGATGGCCGAAAGCGACTTGAACGATGTCCGGCTGATCAACCCTCCGGAGCTCGGGGGCTTTAACCTGGACGCCCACTGGCTGGACGACTTTCATCATGCCCTGCATACCCTTTTGACCGGAGAAGATGCCGGGTATTATCAGGATTTTGGGGGTGTCCGACATCTGGCCAAGGCCTTCCAGGAAGGCTTTATCTATTCCGGCCAGTATTCCCGGTTCCGCCGGCGGCGGCACGGCTCTTCCACGCGCCACATTGCGGCACATCGCTTCATAGCCTTCGCCCAGAACCACGACCAGATCGGCAACAGCATGCTGGGCAAGCGTCTGAGTCAGATTGTCTCCCTGGAGGGCCTCAAACTGGCAGCCGGAGTCCTCATTTTATCGCCTTTTATTCCCCTGTTGTTCATGGGGGAGGAATATGCGGAAACTGCGCCGTTTCAATATTTTATCAGTTTTTTGGACCAAGACCTGGTGGCCTCGGTGCAACGCGGCCGCAAGGTGGAGTTCGAGGCCTTCCATGCCGGGGGGGAGCCTCCAGATCCCCAAAGCGAAGCCACCTTCCAGCGCTCCACCTTGAATCACGGCCTCAAAACCCAGGAACCGCACCGCACCGTATGGGAATTTTATCGGGAGCTTCTGCGCCTGCGCCGGGAATTGCCTCCTTTGGCCCATTTGAGCAAAGAGCATCAGGAAGTGCTCGTTTTTGAACAGGCCAAGGTCTTGTGGATCAAGCGCTTGTATGACAGACAGGCAGCCTTGCAAATCTTCCATTTCGGCTCCGAACCTCTGGACGCGGCCATGCCCGTGCCCCAGGGGGAGTGGCAAAAGGTGGTGGATTCGGCTGACAGTATGTGGCGCGGTCCAGGCTCCCGCGTTCCCGCAATCCTGGCATCAACCGGAGAGGTGGGTCTGACCTTCGCTCCCTGGTCATTCGTGGTGTTCACCAATACCGGAGCCCTATGAAACGATACCTGTGCGTTCACGGTCACTTCTATCAGCCCCCTCGGGAAAACCCGTGGCTTGAAGCCATAGAAATGCAGGATTCAGCTTATCCTTATCATGATTGGAACGAAAGGATTTCGGCTGAGTGCTATAATGCCAATGCCGCTTCCCGCATTCTGGACTACCAGGGCCGGATAGCGAGCATTCCCAACAATTACGCCAATATCAGCTTTAATTTCGGCCCTACCCTCCTGGCTTGGCTGAAAGATAAAGACCCGGAGACGTATCACAGGATATTGGCGGCCGATAAGGAGTCAAAAAGAAGGTTTTCAGGCCACGGCTCAGCCCTGGCTTTGGCGTATAATCACATGATTCTGCCCCTGGCCAACGGGCGGGACAAATACACCCAGGTGCTGTGGGGGATTCGGGATTTTCAGCATCGCTTCAAGCGCAAGCCGGAGGGCATGTGGCTGCCGGAAACCGCGGTGGACCTGGAGACTCTGGATATTCTGGCGGCTCTGGGCATCAAGTTTACCATTCTGGCCCCCAACCAGGCCAAAAGGGTGCGGCCCAAGGGGCGGCGCCTCTGGATGGATGTGAGCGGCAGCCGCATCGATCCTACCATGGCCTACATCCAGCGGCTCCCCTCGGGGAGAAAAATCAATCTCTTTTTCTACGACGGCCCTATTTCCAGGGCCGTTGCTTTTGAAGGACTGCTCGCGGATGGCGTGAAATTTGCCGAAAGGCTCTTAAGCGGCTATGACTCCAACCGGCCCCATGCTCAGCTTGTGCACATCGCCACGGACGGAGAAAGCTATGGCCACCATCATGCCAAGGGCGACATGGCTCTGGCCTATGCCCTCCGGTATATCGAAGAAAACGACCTGGCTCAACTGACCAACTACGCCGAGTACCTCAAGAAGCATCCGCCCACTCACTACGTGGAAATTTTCGAGAATTCCTCCTGGAGCTGCGTCCATGGAGTGGACCGCTGGTGGCGCGATTGCGGCTGCAATTCCGGCGGCTACCCCCAATGGAACCAGGCCTGGCGCACCCCGTTGCGGGATGCCCTGGATTGGCTCCGGGACAATCTGGCCATCAAATACGAGCAAGTCGCCGGTCGTCTGCTCAATGACCCCTGGGCCGCCAGGAACGACTACATCAATGTCATCCTGGACCGCTCTCCTGAAAACATCGCCGGGTTTTTGAGAAAGCACGCCATCCGCAATCCAGCTCCAGACAATGTCACCACCATCCTCAAACTTATGGAGTTGCAGCGCCATCTCATGCTCATGTACACAAGCTGCGGCTGGTTTTTTGACGAACTGAGCGGTATTGAAACGGTGCAGGTGCTGCAATACGCCGGCCGGGCCGTGCAGTTGGCCCAGGAGGTTCTCGGGGATGAGACTGTGGAGCCGGAGTTTCTGCACCGGCTGGAGGGTGCCAAAAGCAACATCCCCGAGCATAAAGACGGCCGCCGCCTTTACGAAAAGACGGTAAAGGGCACCATGGTGGACCTCCTCAAGGTGGGAGCCCATTACGCGGTCAGTTCCCTGTTTGAAGAATACCCTGTCAAGACCAGAATTTTTGCTTACTCGGTGGAGCAGGAGGCTTACCAGGTTCACGAGTCCGGCAGGCTGCGCCTGGCCCTGGGGCGGGCCCGGTTCACTTCTGAAATCACCCGGGAATCGGCCGCCTTGAGCTTCGGCGTGCTCCATTTCGGCGACCATAATCTCAACTGCGGCGTGCGGGAATTCCGGGGGGCGGAAGCTTACGACGCCATGGTGCGGGAAGCCACCGACATTTTCAAGCGGGCGGATATCCCTGAAACCATCCGCTGTCTGGACCGCCACTTCGGCGCGTCCATTTATTCGCTGAAGTCCCTCTTTTATGACGAGCGCCGCAAAGTCCTGGACATGGTCATGGAGTCAACGCTCCTGGAAGCCGAGGCCATGTATCGCCAGATTTACAATCAGCAAGCCCCGCTGATGCGGTTTTTGAAAAGCATGGACGGCATGCCTCTGCCCAGCGCCTTTCTCAATGCCGCGGATTTCCTTCTGAACTTTCACCTGCGCAAGGCCTTTGAAGAGGAACGCTTTGACGCCGCTCCCGCCTTGCTTGAGGATGCCGGACTCTGGGAGATCAAACTGGACGCGGCCGGATTGGGGTTCGCCCTGAAGCAGACCATGGCACGGCTGGCCTTAAACCTGAGATACCAGCCCGATAATATCGAGACTCTGGAAACCCTGACCCGGGCCGCGGGGTTAGCCGCAGACCTGCCCTTTGACGTGGATATCCGCCAGGTGCAGAATATTTATTTCACCATGCTGCAGACCGTCTATCCCGAGTGGCGCCGGCTGGCCGATCAGGGAGAGAAGACGGCGCGGCATTGGGTTGATCTTTTCCAGTCCCTGGGGGAGAAGCTGGCAGTGTGCGTGGAGTATTGCATTTCTGAGTCAGCAACCTCTGAAGGGGTGCTACGGTTGGTCTCCCATGAAAACTGACCGAATTCCCGCGGCCACTTACCGGTTTCAGTTTCATCATGGCTTCAGCTTCTCCCAAGCCTGGTCCCTGGCGATATACCTGCATGAACTGGGCATTTCCGACATTTACGCCTCTCCCCTGTTCAAGGCCCGGAAGGGCAGCCTCCACGGGTATTCCGTCACCAATCCCCTGGAACTGAACCCTGAGGTCGGCTCCAAAAAAACTTTCGACAACCTGGTGCGCAAGCTCAAATCCCGCCAAATGGGGCTGGTCCTGGACATGGTTCCCAATCACATGGCCATCAGCGCGGAAAACCCCTGGTGGATGGATGTGCTGGAAGACGGCCCCGGCTCTCCTTATGCGGTGTTTTTCGATATCGACTGGCACCCGCCCCAGCGCATGCTGCAGGGCAAGGTGCTGATCCCGGTCCTGGGCAAGCCCTACGGCGAGGCCCTGGAAAATCAGGAGCTGGTGGTAAAACTGCACAAGGACGGCTTCGCGGTGCACTATTGGGATCACAAATTTCCCCTGGACCCCAAATCCTACACCATGATCCTGAAGCATCGCCTGGATGAGCTGGAGCAAAACCTCGGCTCCGGCAATCCGGCGTTTCTGGGGCTGGCGGGCATCATCACCCTGACCGAACACCTGCCCCCCCGGACCGGCGTCAGTCTCAAGCGGCTGCGGGAGCGGCAAAAAACCAAGGAAATCATCAAAGAACGCCTGTGGCTGCTGTACCAGGGCTCGCCGGAGATCAAGGAGTTCCTGGACCGCAATATCGCCATTTTTAAAGGCAAAAAGGGTGATCCGGCCAGCTTTGAGCTTTTGGACAACCTGCTCACGGAGCAGGCCTACCGGTTGGCTCACTGGCAGGTATCACTGGAAGTCATCAATTACCGGCGCTTTTTCAGCATCAACGACCTGATCAGCATCCGCATCGAGGACCCGGCGGTGTTTGAAGCCACCCACAGCCTGCTCGTCAAGCTGGCCGCGGACGACAAGATCTCCGGGACCAGAATAGATCATATTGACGGTCTCTACGATCCCCAGGGCTACCTGGAGCTTCTCCAAAGTCGCCTGACTCCCAAAAACAAGAAAAATTCCGTTGAGGGAGGCGCCTATGTCGTGGTGGAAAAAATCCTGGAGGCGGGGGAGAAGCTTCCCGAAGACTGGCCGGTGGCCGGCACCACGGGCTATGACTTCCTGGACATGGCCGGCGGCCTTTTTGTTGATCCTCAAGGCTTCGAGCGGCTGAAACAAATCTATGAAGATTTCACCGGCAAGGTCACGGATTACCATGCTTTGGTATATGACAAGAAGAAGTTCATTATGATCTCGCTCTTCGGAGGCGAAATCGAATCTTTGGGACATCAGCTCGGCCTGTTGGCTGAGGAGGACCGCTACGCCAAAGATGTTCATCAAAGCTCCCTCACGAAATGCCTGTTTGAGTTGACCGCGTGTCTGCCGGTTTACCGGACCTATATCAGAAACTATGAAGTCTCAGACAGGGATCGGGCTTACCTTGAGCAGGCCCTCCAGGAAGCACGGCAGCGGAACCCGGGGCTCGATCCCGAAGCTTTCAACTTCCTGAACCGGGTTTTGACCCTGCAGTTTCCCTTTAACTTTACGGAAGAGAAGAAACAAGGCTGGCTGCGCTTTGTCATGCGCTGGCAGCAATTTACCGGCCCCATTATGGCCAAGGGACAGGAAGACACCGCGCTTTACATCTATAATCCGCTGGTTTCGCTGAACGAAGTGGGCACCAGCTTAAAGCCGGTATCAGTGGCTCAATTCCACAGCTTTAACCAGGAACGGCTGGAAAAATGGCCTCATACCCTGAACGCCACCTCCACCCATGACACCAAGCGCAGTGAAGATGTGCGCCTGAGAATTCACGCGCTGTCGGAAATGCCGGAGGAATGGGAGGCTTGCCTTAACCGCTGGCGCCGCCAAAATCAGCGGCACAAAACCGAGCTTAACGGCCAGGAGGCGCCGGATGCCAATGACGAGGTTTTGCTCTACCAAACATTGCTCGGCATGTGGCCCTTGTGGAAAGAAGAAATGGCCGAGGTCGAATCCCGCCTGGAAGCTTATCTGATCAAAGCGGTGCGGGAAGC
This sequence comes from Deltaproteobacteria bacterium, assembly GCA_030018495.1. Lineage (GTDB taxonomy): Bacteria > Desulfobacterota > Desulfobaccia > Desulfobaccales > 0-14-0-80-60-11 > DTHB01. Next base: position 12,909 of record JASEFS010000033.1, read on the forward strand.
CAAGGTCAAAAGCAACTGGATCGCTCCCAACCAGGATTATGAAAACGCGCTGACCGATTTTGCCGCAAAAATCGTGCAGCCGGGCAAAGACAACAAATTCCTCCCTGACTTCCTGGCGTTCCAGAGCCGCCTGGCCTATATAGGAGCCCTGAATTCGCTTTCCCAGGTGCTCTTGAAAATCACCTCTCCCGGCGTACCGGATTTTTACCAGGGCACCGAACTGTGGGATCTGAGTTTGGTAGATCCGGACAACCGGCGGCCCGTGGATTTTCAGAAGAGGCGTAGTTTTCTGGATGAACTGATCCGCGCCGACGAGCACAATGGCCCTGATTTTTTAAAAGATTTGCTCTCTAACTGGCAGGACGGCCGCATCAAACTTTACCTCACCGTCAAGGCGCTCAATTTTCGCAGGAACCATCTGGACTTATTTCAAAAAGGAAATTATATCCCGGTTGACGCCGCCGGCCCGCAAAAGGGCAAGGTGGTGGCTTTCGCCCGGCGCCTTGAGGATGCCTGGATTCTGGCAGCCGCCCCCCGATTGGTGTCTGATCTGGTTAAACGCAACAAAGCTCCTCTCGGACCGAAGGTTTGGGGGGAGACCGCCCTCTCTTTGCCCCAGCAAGCCCCTGATGCCTGGCACAATGTGCTAACGGGTGAAGTGGTGGAAGTTTCCCGGAAAGGGGGGGCCGGCGCCCTGGCTCTGGGCGATGTGTTTGCTTCCTTCCCGACGGCCCTGCTCTTCAGCGTGCCTGCATCGAAAGCTGACTAAGGCCTCTGGAGGGCGGCGAACCGACCTGCCCGAGGCATCAGGACATTAAGCCGGGCTCTCCTCTTCTTTCCTCTCGGAATGCCTATGCAGCTAACTGATCCCGGCGTGATAGCTCTGCAGAGAGCGGACCTGGATGGGCTGCCGGCGCGCCGCGGCGATGCCCCGGGCCGCGGCCAAGGCTCCGGCTAATGTGGTGATATAAGGCACCTTATATTTTATAGCTGCTTTGCGGATATAGGAGTCGTCAAACTTGCTCAGCTTGCCGCTGGGGGTGTTGACCACCAGGTGGATTTCCCGGTTTTTGATGATGTCCACGATGTTGGGTCGGCCTTCGTGCAATTTGAGCACCGCTTCGGCAGGAATCCCCTGCTCGGCCAGGAACTTGCCGGTGCCCGCGGTGGCCAGGAGCTTGAAGCCCAATTGGTGGAACTGCCGGGCCACTTCCAGAACCGCAGGCCGGTCCAGCTCCGACACGGTGATGAGCACCGTGCCTTCCCGGGGCAGGGTCTGCTGGGCCGCTTCCTGGGCCTTGTAGAATGCCATGCCGAAGGAGTCGGCCATCCCTAAAACCTCGCCCGTGGAACGCATCTCCGGCCCCAGGAGCGGGTCCACTTCCGGGAACATGTTGAAAGGAAAGACCGCCTCCTTGACCCCGAAATGGGGGATGGACCTCTGAACCAGGTTGAGGTCCGAGAGCTTTTTCCCCAGCATGATCTGGGTGGCCAGCCTGGCCATGGGGACGTTGCAAACCTTGGAGACCAGGGGCACGGTCCGGGAGGCCCGGGGGTTGGCCTCCAGCACGTACACCGTGTCATTGGCGATGGCGTATTGGATGTTCATCAGCCCCACCACGTTCAGCTCAATGGCGATTCGCCGGGTGTACTCAGCAATAGTGTCTAAATGCTTGGCCGGGATGCTGATGGGAGGAATGACGCAGGCGGAATCACCGGAATGGATGCCCGCCAATTCGATGTGCTCCATCACCGCAGGCACAAAGGCGTCGGTGCCGTCGGCAATGGCATCGGCTTCGGCCTCGATGGCGTTTTCCAGGAACTTGTCGATGAGGATGGGCCGCTCCGGACTGACCTCCACCGCGGCGGCCAAGTAGCGCTTCAGCATATCCTCGTCGTGCACCACCTCCATGGCGCGCCCGCCCAAAACGTATGAAGGCCGGACCATCAGAGGATAGCCGATCTCCTGGGCGATTCTCATGGCCTCCGTAATATTGCTGGCCATGCCGCTTTCGGGCTGGGGAATGCCCAGCTTGCGCATCATGTGGCGGAAGCGGTCCCGGTCCTCGGCCAGATCGATGACGTCCGGGCTGGTGCCCAGGATTTTCACCCCGGCTGCGGCCAATTCCTGCGAAATATTCAAAGGCGTCTGGCCGCCGAATTGGACGATGACCCCTTCAGGCTGTTCCTTCTCGTAAATGCTGAGCACATCCTCCACGGTAAGGGGTTCGAAGTAGAGCTTGTCGGAGGTGTCGTAATCCGTGGACACGGTTTCGGGGTTGCAGTTCACCATGATGGATTCAAACCCTTCATCCCGGATGGCGAACGCCGCGTGGACGCAGCAGTAGTCGAATTCGATGCCCTGGCCGATGCGGTTGGGGCCGCCCCCCAGAACCATGATTTTGCGGCGGCTGCTTACCTCGACCTGGTCCGGGGCGTTATAGGTGGAGAAGTAATACGCGGCGTTTTCCACCCCGCTGACCGGCACCGCTTCCCAGGCCTGGCGTAGGCCCAGGCGATACCGCTGATCGCGGATTTGCTTTTCAGGAACGTGCAGCAACTGAGCCAGATAGCGGTCGGCGAAGCCGTCTTTTTTGGCCCGAACCAAGAGGTCGTCGGGGAGATCTTGGCCTTTATACCTTAGGATTTCCTCCTCCAACTCCACCAGTTCCCGCATCTGTTCAATAAACCAGGCCTTGATATGGGTCCGGCGGTGGAGGTCGTCCACGGCCGCGCCCTGGCGCAGGGCCTCGTACATGATGAACTGCCTCTCGCTGGAAGGCTCCCTGAGCAGGTCCAATAATTCTTCCAGACTCTTCTGGTGAAAATCTTTGGCGAAACCCAGGCCGTAGCGGCCGATCTCCAATGAACGTATGGCTTTCTGGAAAGCTTCCTTGTAGGTCTTGCCCAGGCTCATGACTTCTCCCACCGCCTTCATCTGGGTACCCAGCTTGTCTTCGGCCCCGGGAAATTTTTCAAAGGCCCAGCGGGCGAACTTCACCACCACATAATCGCCCCAGGGTTCGTATTTTTCCAGAGTCCCCAAGCGCCAGTAGGGGATTTCATCCAGGGTGAGGCCTCCGGCCAGCAGCGAGGATACGAAGGCTATGGGAAAGCCGGTGGCCTTCGAGGCCAGGGCCGAGGAGCGGGAGGTGCGGGGGTTGATCTCGATGACCACTACCCGGCCGGTCTCGGGGTCGTGGGCGAACTGGATGTTGGTGCCGCCGATGACCTTGATGGCCTCGACAATGTCGTAGGAATATTTCTGCAGGCGCTGCTGCAGTTCCGGGGCAATGGTAAGCATGGGCGCGGTGCAATAGGAGTCGCCGGTGTGCACCCCCATGGCGTCCACGTTTTCAATGAAGCATACCGTGATCATCTGGTTTTTGGCGTCCCGCACCACCTCAAGTTCCAGCTCTTCCCAGCCCAGGACGGATTCTTCCACCAAGACCTGCCCCACCATGCTGGCCGCGATGCCCCGGGCCGCGATAGTGCGGAGTTCTTCCAGATTGTAGACGTGGCCGCCCCCCCAGCCGCCCAGGGTGTAGGCCGGGCGGATGACCAACGGATAGCCCAGCTCTTCGGCGATGCGCTCTGCTTCTTCCACGCTGGTGGCAACGGCGCTTTTGGGCATCTCCAAACCCAGGGCGCTCATGGTGTCCTTGAAGGCCTGGCGGTCTTCGCCCCGCTTGATGGCGTCGACTTCCACCCCGATCACCTTGACGCCGTATTCCTCCAGAACGCCGGCCCGGGCCAGGGCGGAGGAGAGATTGAGGCCGGACTGCCCCCCCAGGTTGGGGAGCAAGGCGTCGGGGCGTTCCTGCTTGATGATCTCTTTGACATGGTCAAGGTTCAAAGGTTCGATATATGTGACATCGGCCATGCCGGGGTCGGTCATAATCGTCGCCGGGTTGGAGTTAACCAGACAGATTTCATACCCCAGCTTTCTCAAGGCTTTGCAGGCCTGAGTGCCGGAATAGTCGAATTCACAGGCCTGGCCGATGATAATGGGACCGGAACCTATGATCATTACCTTACGAATATCTTGACGCCGGGGCATGAAATGTCCTCCTGGAAATTTGGGAAGAAAAAAACGGGCGGTGTGGCGAAGCCTGGGGAGGAATATAGGCGAGGGTGACGGAGGTGTCAAGGGCTCATTTAAGTATGACTGAATCGGCGATTGAAACTTTAAGCTGCTAAACGAGGCATCAAGACAGGTCCAAAAATAACCAGCGGCGTTTTGCCGGCAGGGGGAATTAAAGCACGGCTAACTGTTTTTCCTTCACCATCTCAAACCGCTCCGCCATTTGCCGTGATTCGCTTTCTTTGAGCACCTCTGCACCTTGCGGGAAAATTTCCTTTTCCTCTTCCTCGAAGTGATGTTCGGTGTATTCTTCCAGGACCTCAAGTTTTATGGCCCAGCGCTCATGTTCCCGGGGAAAGTTCTCCAACTCGACCAGCATGATTTCGATAATATGATGCTCCTCCACCGCTTCGATGGCATCCTTTCTGGTCTTTTCCCTGGTCTGCAGAACATCATAGAGGATTTTCTCTTCATTCCTATGGTGCACCCGCAGATGATTTTTCAACTCTTCGAAGAAATCGCGGTTTTCCGCCGCCTTGGCGAAAAGCTCCCGCATGGTTTCGTGATGCCTGGTCAATGCAGCAAAAATATCCATCTTCCTCTCCTTTGGGAAACAGGTGATTAATGACAAAGATAAGTGAAAATTTCTTTTCAACAAGTGGCGGGAGGGCAAAGATCAGGCCTGCAAAAGCTTCCCTTTCTCTCCGTCAGAGCTTTATAAAAAGGGAAGGCGAACCGATTTCTCAGCCGCCTCCCCGTATTACCTCCCATCTTGTGCAATCGAGCTTTAAAAGCCCTCCCTTTTACACCGCCCGCCTTGCCAGCTCCCGGTTGCGCTCCTCGGCCGCCTGCTTTTTCTTTTCGGACCATTCATGCACCTTGGCCATGAGAGCCTGAGACAGCGCCGGGCTTTCCCGATAGTTGGAGGCCTCTACCGTTGACCCCAGGGCCTGGGTTAAGATGGCCCGGCCCACCGTCGAGCGCACGATGACCGTGGTCCAGCCCTCGGGCGCGCCCAGGCCGCCGAAGGACAGGTCCGCATATTCCGCGGCATAGTCATCGCAAAACAGGCAGGCGCGGCGTTTCATAAAGGCCAATTCCTCCAGAGGAATGTGACGGATGGCTCCATCCCGCAAGTGGACCATCAAGTCTTCTTTCAGGTTCACTTTATAGACCTGGGGCCACTGGAAATTGCCCAGGGTTTCCAGGCGCCGGCGCTCATCTTCACCGAATTGGAAGTTCCCGGCGCAGAACAGGCCGAAATGGATTTTGATGGCGTCAGAGGGCACCACGCCCAGCACCTCCATGCGCCGCAGCGCGTTGATCTGGCAGGGCGTCCCGACGAACGCCACGCGCCTGACAGCCTTCTTGGCCACCTCCCGCAATTCCATGATGGAGGGGGAATAGGTCGAGTACATTTGGGAAAAATGAGCGATATTAGGCACGGTGTCGAAATGGAAGCCTGCGGCTTCCAGGATCTCTTCCCGGGACTTCGCCAGCCAGGGCAGCCGCAGGAAAGGTCCGCCTTTCTTGCTGACGATGGCCGCGTCAATGCGCCCCTGCTCAAACAGATGCAGGAGCAGGGCGGTCACCACCCCGCCGTCCGTGCCCCGGGCCTGGACTTCCGGGTCCATGGCCCTGGCCGTGGCGGTCCCCAGAACAGGGCCCATGGGGGGGCTCCAGGAGACAAGTTTTTTGGTTTCCTCGTCCAGTTCATTGATTACCGGGCAAATGGCATAACAGATGCCGCACTCGATGCATTTGTCCTTATCGAGGTAGCGCGGCCTGCCGTCCGCTCCCAGCCACAGGGCGCCGTAATTGATGGCAGTGCAGAAGGCCACGCAGCCGCCGCAATGATGGCAAAGGCCTTTTTCCTGCACTTCCGTTATCAGATCGGTGAAGGTTTTCATGGCGTCCTCCTTTGGCGACCCGAGTCCCGGCCTGTGCCGGAACCCGGGTCCGGGACGAAGTAAATCAGCCTTATCCTTTACCCATGGCGTAAATGGGATAACCCTTTTCCCAACCCTTGGTGATGATGCGGCCGTCTTTAGCCATATCCGTCAGGATGGGGGTGAGGTTTTTCACCGGTTCATCCAGGGTCCGGGCCAGTTCCGGCGGGCTGAGCGGCTGAGTGGTCAGAGCCTTGAAAATCCGGGAGACGGTGTACTCTTCCTTGAGCACGTCCAGCATGGTTTCGTCCGCGTCCACCGCGTTGAACTGGGAGCCGGGGAACTCTTTCTCCGTCGGCCTCCGCAAGCTGGTCCCCAAGACCCAGCGCACCCGGGGCCGATGCATGGTAGCGTGAATGGCCCACAGCTTGGCCATGGTCCTGTCGTCCTTGGGGAGGGGCGGCAGGTTCTCCAGGGCGTCCAGATGGGACTCCACCATGCGCACGAAAGATTCCGGCTCGTTGACTTCCACATAGCCCACCGCGATCCGCCGCCGCTCCAGGCCCGCCAAGGCAAGGAGCTTCTTCATGGCGTTGATCCGATACCAGCAGTGGTCGACGCCGTAGTGATAATGACAGGAGTGGGTGGGGGTGCAGCCGGCCAGCATGATGCCCTTGACGCCGTTCAAAAAGGCCATGGACAGGATGCTGGGGTCGATGGAGCCCAGGCAGTTCACCGGGATGAGGTAAATGCCGCTGGGGTACTTGAGCCCCTTGACCGCGGCCTGCTCTGCCGAGGACAGCCCGCCCCAGCCGCAGACAAAGCCCAGAATTTCATGCTCCTGCATCTGGGCCGAAATGGCCTTGACCCGGGCCTCCAGTTGCTGAGCGGTGTTATTGAGAACCTTGATGGCCTCATAAGGGCAGGTGGCCGCACAGGTGCCGCCGCCGCTGCACAGGTGGTTGTCGGTCTCCCGCGGCACCGGACCGCTGCCCGGCTTGACATGCTCGATGCCGCCGCACGGGCAGATCTCGGTGCACAGGCCGCAGCCCTCGCAGAGCTCTTTGTCCACGTGCACCACCACCGGGCTGACGAGTCTCCCCTGGCGGGCCTTTTCCCGCAGACTCAAAACTCCCCGGGCCGCCTTTTTGCCTTGCTGCAACACCTCGTTCAGGTCGCAGATGCCCCCGGCCGAGCCGGTGAAAAAGAGGGACTCGTCGGGGAGTTGATCGGGCCAGAATTTAATGTGGCTCTTCTTCAGGCTGCCGCCGTTCTCCGGGTAAATAGGCAGCCAGCGCAGCAGTTCCTGAGCCTTGACGGCGGGGTCTTCCGGTACCCCCGGAACCACCAGAGTGTCCCACTCCACTTCATGCTCCAGGCGGTCAGCGGGACTCACAAAGCTCATGAAGCCGGACTGAACCACCGGATGCACTTCCGGGATGTAGGATTGCAGACCGATGCCGTGCGCCCGGGCTTCCACCAGATCGGCGCCGGTGAGGGGGAGAGTGACGTTGGCCGGGTAGAGCACCGTAGGCTTCACCTGCGGATTTTCCCGGACCATCAGGAGGCTGTCCCGCCAAGCGGCCACCGCGGCGAACTCCTGGGCGGCCCGGCCGTGTTGGGGGCTGTTCACCCAAAAGACCACCTTGCCGGCTTGGATGTCACCTTCCACCAGCCGTTCCTCCAAGTCCTGGAGGGTGCACACTCTATCCATGCCCCCGATGGTGGTGACGTCCGCCGGGGAGAATTCCCGGTCCAGGGCCACGATGATGGCGGCCCCCTCCACTTCGGTCACGCTGCCGTCGGCCTGCTTGAGACCCACGTGGTAGTCGCCCACGCCGCCGATAATGTACTCCACAGGCTGATCCGGCACTACTTTGACCAGGGGATTGGTGAACACCTCGCGGAAAAGCTCGCCCAAATCACCGCAGAACAGCCGGCAGCCTGGAAAGGTATGGTGCAGCCCGTCCATCACCTTTTCGGGCGTGAGGGCTTTGGCGAACAGGATGCTTTCCATGCCCTTGCGCGCCAGTTCCCGGGCCGCGGCGAAGCCGGAGACGCCGCCTCCCACAATGAGAGCCGGCCCCTCAAAGCTTAGGGACACCGGTTCGTAGGGTTCCAGCAACTTAAGGCTGGCCAGGCCGCCGCTGATCAAGGCCGCGGCTTTGCGGGCCAGTTCTTGGGGGGCACCTTCATGCACGGTTGCTACATGGTCTTTCAGGTTGATCATCTCCACCTGGTGCCTTTCAATTCCTACAGAAGCCAGTGCCGTAGTGAATCTCTTCTTCATGACCCGGGAAGAGCAGCCGCCGATCAGAATTCGGTCCAGACCCTTGGCCTGGATTTCCTTTTTCATGGCCTCCAAACCGGGAGCCAGGCACGGGTGCGGATAGATTTCCAGGTGCCCCCAGGGTGAGTACCTGAGAAACTCGCAGACTTTTGGCAAATCTATGCGGCTGCTGATTTTACCCCCGCACTCACAGAGGAAAATCCCGATATTGTCTTCCTTATTCATGGCCTACTCCTTTGCCCCTTTCGATCAAGGCCGTGAATCCTCATGCCCCGACCTTGTCAAACAATTGCTCCATGGCCCCGGTGGGACAGACATAAAGGCAAGTCCCACAGCTCAAGCACTCTTTGCTGCCGGTATGAAAAGGACTGGTGATCTCCTTGCGCAGGCCCCGGTTGCCGAACGTGAGGGCCTGGGCGCCCACCACCTCATGGCAGGCCCTTACACATAGGCCGCAGAGGTGGCAGGCGAAATCAACCCCGGCTTTTTTGAACCTCGAAGGGGTTACGCCGAATTTTGTGGCCAACTCCTGCATTTTGGGAGAGGCCGGACTTTCATCCAGCAGAAGCTGCACTATCCAGCGGCGCACATTGTTTATCCGGGGGGTGTCCGTCAGGACCTTGATGCCTTCCCGGATAGGGTACATGCAGGAGATTACCACCCTGCTCCTCCTGCCGTCGTCCACTTCCACTACGCAGAGACGGCAGGCACCGTAAGGCTCCACGGCCGGATGGTAACAAAGAGTGGGAATGTCAATGCCGTGCCATTTAGCCACATCCAGGACCGTCCAGTCCTCTTGCCCCTGGACTTCTTTGCCGTCGATGGTGAAGGTGATCATGACCTGCTCTCCTCTCAAAAGACTTCCACCGCTTTGAACTTGCAGACCTCATGACAGGCGCCGCACTTGATGCAAAGCGCGGCGTTCAGTTGGTGAGGCTTTTTCTTCTCTCCGGTTATGGCCCCCTGGGGGCACTCCTGGACGCAGGCGGTGCAGCCGTTGCACAGCTCCTGATTAATGGAGTAAGTGATCAGTTCTTTGCAGACTGCGGCCGGGCATTTGCGCCGGAGGACGTGGGCTTCGTATTCCTCGCGGAAATAGCGCAGGGTGGAGAGCACCGGGTTGGGAGCCGAGCCCCCCAGGGCGCAGAGCGATCCATCCTTCACCGCTTCGGCCAGGGACTGCAGCTCATCCAGGTCGGCAACGGTGCCTTTCCCGGTGGAGAATTCCTCCAAAATCTCCCGCATCCGTTTCAGACCCAATCGGCAGGGGATGCACTTGCCGCAGGATTCGTCGATTAAAAAGTCCAGGAAGAATTTGGCCACATCCACCATGCAGGTGGAATCGTCCATGACGATCATGCCGCCGGAGCCCATTATGGCGCCCGCATCCCACAGGGAGTCGAAATCGATGGGCAAATCCCACAGCTCCCTGGGGATGCACCCGCCCGAGGGGCCCCCGATTTGAATGGCTTTGAACTCTTTGGTTTCCGGTACGCCGCCGCCTATGAGATTCACCATGTCCTTAATGCTGATTCCCATGGGAACCTCCACCAGGCCGACGTTTTTCACCTGGCCCACCAAAGAGAAGATCTTGGTGCCCTTGCTGCCTTCCGTGCCGATATCCCGATACCAATCCGCGCCCTTGGCGATGATGAGGGGCACATTGGCCCAGGTCTCCACATTGTTCAGGTTGGAGGGCCGGTTCCACAGGCCCTTGTCCACGGTGTGGACATACTTGGCCCGGGGTTCACCGGGTTTCCCCTCGATGGAGGCCATGAGTGCGGTGGATTCGCCGCACACAAACGCGCCGCCACCCAAATTGAGCTTGATATCGAAGCTGAACCCGGTGCCGAAAATGTTTTCTCCCAAGAGCCCGGCCTCCCGGGCCGCCAGGATCGACCGCTGCAAGGTCTTGACCGCCAACGGGTACTCGGCCCGGACATAGACGTAACCCTCACTGGAGCCGATGGCATAGGCGCCGATGAGCATTCCCTCCAAAATTGCGTGAGGGTCGCCTTCGATGAGGCTTCGGTCCATATAAGCGCCAGGATCCCCTTCATCGGCGTTGCAGAGCACATATTTGGGCCACCCTTGGGCCTTGCGGCACGAAGCCCATTTAACCCCGGTGGGAAAGCCTCCTCCTCCCCGCCCCCTGAGGCCGGCAACCGTGACCGCTTCGATCACTTCTTCAGGGGCCATCTCCGTCAGGGCCTTGTAGAGAGCGAAATAGCCGCCTCGCGCTATGTAGTGCAGAATATTGTCCGGGTCGACGAAGCCACAATTGCGCATGGCCAAGTGGCGCTGCAATTTGAAAAAATCCAGATCTTCATAACGAGGCGCCTTGGCCAGAAAGCCTTTGAGTTTGCCCTTGTAAAGCTTGCGAGGGCCACCGTCCAGAATCGGGTCATCAATGTCCAGCCTGGCCAGGAAATGCTTCTCCGGAATCTTCCCGGCCGAGATCTCGCTCCAGAGCTCCTCGGCAACGTCAGGGGTGACCTGCTCATAAGTCAGCCGGGGCTTGTCCGGGAGAATAAAGTCCACCAAGGGCTCTTTGTAACAGAAGCCGATGCAGCCGGTCTTCTCCACCACACCGTCCCAGTGTTCGTGCTGGGCCTTGCGCTGGAACAGGTCAAAGACCTTTTGCGCTCCCGCGGCCAAGCCGCAGGTGGCCATGCCCACCAAAATTTTGGGTTTATCCGGATAGAGCTGGGCGAGGCCGAGTTTCTTTGCCGTTTGCATGTCTTCAAGAGTCTTTATCTGCATGGCTGCTACCTCTTTCTGAACTGCTTGAGCAAGGTCCCAGCCTTTCTCTGGCTGAGACCGCCGTGGACCTCTTCATCAATCTGCGCCACCGGCGCCATGGAGCAGCAACCCAGGCACCTGACTTGCCGCAGGGTGAACTTGAGATCCTTCGTAGTCCCTTCCTCCCCGGGGATGGCCAGGTCGCGCCGGAATTTTTCATACACATTGCGCGCCCCCCGCACGTGGCAAGCCGTCCCCAGGCAGACGCTGATTTCATGCTCTCCCTTGGGTTCCAGGCTGAAGGCTTTATAAAAAGTCGCCACGGCCCACCCCCGGGACACCGGGACCCCTAAGTGGTCACACACGGCCGTCATCGCTTCTTTGGGGATGTAACTGAACTTGGCCTGGACATCCTGAAGCGCGCTGATGAGATGTTCAGGATTGGGGGGATATTGATCTAAAATGGTTTCCAGACTTTTAAAGGTTACACTCATGGCGCTGTCCTCCCTTGCCGGATTCAAGTGGTTGCCTGAAACCTGAAACAGCAAGGACGGGGCCACAAGTTTAACTATCTAATATTACGTATTTTTTATGAAGAGAAGCAGCAAAGTGGGGAATCAGGATTAAAGCAGTGTGGGCGAAAGTAAAACGCTTTTCGGGAGCCTGAAAAAATTATCTCATTATATTAATAACTTATAAATTGAGAGACGAATGTCGCGAAAAGGCATCTGTGTTTTAGTTTTGAAAAAAATGATTAAAACAAAAATGGTCGAAAATGAAACAGATAATCTTCTGTTCAATTTAATTTCAATAAATTCAGAAGATTATCTGTTTTGAAAAAATGTCGCGAAAATGAATTTAAGTATCCTTTTTGAAATCAACATCGCATATTTGGTAAAGCCTCATTTTTCTCCATAGCTTGCTGCGGCTGATCTTCAGCATTTTGGCCGTTTCCTGCTTGTTGCCTTGGGCCATCTCCAGGGCCGTAAGGATGGTGCGTTTCTCCAGGGTCTCCAGAGGGCTCATGGATTCATCACCGGTGGGCAGTTCCAACTCCCGGCCCACCCAGGCGGACTCGAGGCGCGGCAGGTGGCGCTGCGTGATGAATGCGCCTTTGGCGAAAACGAAGCAATACTCCAGGACGTGCTGCAGTTCCCGGACGTTGCCCGGCCAGGGGTGGCGGCAAAAGAGTTTCATCACTTTCGGGTCAACGCCTTTGACGCGCTTGTTGAATTTCCGGTTGAGTTTTTCCAGCATGTACTTGACCAGGATGGGGATGTCCTCCCGCTTTTCGCGCAACGGCGGCAGATAAATGGGCACCGTGAAAAGCCGGTAATACAGATCATCCCGGAATTTGCCCCGGCGCATGGCTTCTTTCAGGTTCACGTTGGTGGCCGCGACAATTCTGGCCTCCATGGGAATTTTGCGGGTGCCGCCCACCCTCATAAAGGCTTTCTCTTCCAGGACGCGCAACAGCTTCACCTGGAGCTCGGGTTTGAGGTCGCCGATCTCATCCAAAAACAAGGTGCCGCCTTTGGCCAGCTCGAAGCGCCCCGGCTTGCTGGCTATGGCGCCGGTGAAGGCCCCCCGTTCATGCCCAAAAAGTTCCGATTCGATCAAGGTTTCGGGAATCGCCGAACAATTCACCGCCACAAAAGGCCCTTTTTTGCGGGAGCTATGAAGGTGAATAGCCCGGGCCACCAGCTCTTTGCCGGTGCCCGACTCGCCTTGAATCAGTACGTTGGAGTCGGATGCCGCGATAATGGGCAGGGTGTGGATAATTTCCTGCATCCGGGGGCTGACTCCGACAATGTCCGCAAATACATGATCCTCAAGCTTTTGGTCTTCCGCCTCGGGGCAGACCAGCTCATGGAAAGTCTCCACCCCGCCCAGCACCTTATTCCCAGGCTTCTTGATCTGGGCTGTGTTGATCAATATCAGCTTCTTTTGGCCCGTCTTGGTGACAATTTCCACCTCCCGGTCCAACAGGATTTCTCCGCTGTTCATGGAAATGCGCATGGGACAATTTTTATGGCACAGGTCCGCCTGAAAGATGTCCCAACAGAACTTGCCGATGGCCTCTTCCCGGGTGAACCCGGTGATTTCCTCGGCTGTTTGGTTGAAATAGCCGATCTGCCAGCGGGTGTTGACCAGGAAAACCCCTTCCGGGAAAGAATCTAATATGTCGCCGTAATTGAGACCCAGGAACTTGAGAGAGGGCAGAAGATCCTCATTGCCATGCCTGTTGGCGTATAAGGGATGCTGAAGATTTGTGAGGGGCGCCATGACCTCCTCCTTGTTACTGCTCAGGGAACTGCTAAAAAAACGGCCTCATTCCTCCAAGCTCTTTAATAGGTGGACGCTTTAAAAAAGTCGCCCCCAAACGGGCGGTTAAAATATGAGCTGGTGAGACTTGCGAAGTCCTCAGAAAGACCGGCAGGAGGGGCCGGTTGGGCCGGAATTTTCCCGACTGGAAGGGTGTTGGCAAAGTCCTTATAAATTCTTTCACTTCTGCCCTCACATGGGGCCGGGAGCGTGAAAAGGCAACCCTAAGGGCCGCGTCCGGCCTTGAAATGCCGCTCCTTGAGGAAAAGAAAAATTCGCTTCAACTTGCTGAAAATCGACTTTAAGAAGTTCAGACCTGAATACCTGTCATAATATAAAAGCAAATTCCGTACCAATTCAACCGTTTCTTTCAGAAAAATTTCCGGCCCTCCATCAGGATTATTGCCGGTCATGCCCAAATGCCACGCAGTACCGCAATGCCGGAAGGAGGGGTCCTTTTGAAGGAACGCAGGTCGAGCCGTTATCAGTTAATGGGAGCCCACCCCGCCCCTTATCTCCTCAGAGTGGAAGAATAAGCCTTTATCCGCCAAGGCAGACCTGCCTAAGGCGGTAATTCTACCAGTATACGTTTGCATCGCCTTAAGAATACGACAGCCGCGTCCATTGATGCAAATCCGCAAAATCCTAAGTTTAAGAAGGGTAAAGATTTCAAAAAACGAATACGAAAAGGGAGGATCGAATAATATGAACGCCAGAAAAATTTCGGCAGTAATGACCATGTCGGCGCTTGTTGGTGTTTTATTCGGCATGCCGGCCTTGGCTGCGGGAACGGAAAAACAGCGGAGCGAGAGTTACGAGCGCGGGGCTTACCAGGAGCGGCGGATGAGCACCGGCGAACAATCTCGGATGGCTGAACAGGCTCTGGTGAACCGGGCCGGGAAAATGATCGGTCTCACCGTCAAAGACGACAAAGGTGAAGAGCTGGGAACGGTGAAGGACTTTTTGATCGACAACAGGGGAGAGGTGCAATACCTGATCCTGTCCAGGGGCGGTATCCTGGGCATCGGCGACAAGCTTACCCCGATCCCGTTCAGGGCGGCTGAGGCGGACATCAGGGAAGAATCCGTGGTTCTGCAGAATGTGGACAAGCAGAAGCTCGAGCAAGCCCCCACCTTTAGCGAGCGGGAATGGGTGGTACTCGCTGACCCTGAATTCGAAAGAGAAGTTTACAGCTATTACGGACAGGAGCCGCAACACCAGTTTCAGGAGCAGCGGCAGCGGGAACAGTTTCAAAAGGAGAGCCGGCCTTATAAGCGCGGGACTTACCAGCAACAGCAGATGAGCACAAAGCCATATGGCCGGATGTCTGAACAGGCCATGATGAACCGGGCGGGCGAGATGCTCGGGCGCACCGTCAAGGACGACAGAGGCAAACGGTTAGGCACGGTCAAAGACTTGGTGATCGATGACAGAGGCGAGGTGCAATATCTGGTCCTTGACCCCTCTGCCAAACGGCAGGTCAGCGAACAAATGCCCGGCTGGGCGGGTCAAGTTCTTGGCAGCACTGCCATAGATGACCAGGGGCGCCTGCTGGGCACGGTCGAAGATGTCGTGGTGGATAAGCGCGGCAAGGTGCAGCACCTGGTCCTGTCTTCCGATACTCGCCAACGTCTCAGCCGGCAGCTGATTCCCGTCCCTTTCAAGGCGGCTGAAATGGACATCAGGGAAGGAGCCGTGGTTTTGGAAAACGTCAATCAGCGGAAGCTCGAACAGGCCCCCAATTTTAGCGAACAAGAGTGGCGGAAATTGGCAGAGCCCGAATTCGAGAGAAGAGTTTACAGCTATTACGGCAGGGAGCCGGAGCGGCAAATACAGGAGCAGCGGCTGAAAGAACAGCTTGAAAGAGAGGAGAGCCGCACTCAAGAGCGTGGGGCTTATCAAAGACAGCCGGTGGGCATCGGCGAACAGAGCCGGATGGGTGAACCGTCCATGGTGAACCGGGCCGCGAATATGTTCGGCCGCACCGTCAAGGATGACAAAGGCGAACGGCTGGGCACAGTGAAGGATGTTGTGTTTGACAACAAGGGCGAAGTGCAATACCTTGTCCTGTCTCCCGACCGTTCCCTGGGCCTGGGCGACAAGCTGATCCCGATCCCTTACCGGGCGGCTGAGCTGGACATGAGAAGAGACGTCGTATTTCTGGAAAAAGTGGACAAGCAGAAGCTCCAACAAGCGCCTAATTTTAGCGAGCAGGAGTGGAGAAAACTCGAAGAGCCTGAATTCGAGAAAAGGGTCTTCAGCTACTACGGGCAGGAACAACCGGCCGAATCCAGCACCATGAAAAGATGGGTGCCGGAACGGCAAATGCAGGAGGAGCAGAGGCAGGAGCTGCGTTAAGCTTCTGTCCCATGGGCGCTTTTCTGCGACCTGCTCCCAAATAAAAGCCGGCGATGCCAAGGATCGCCGGCTTTTTTGCCGTTAAACTCAAATGGCCTGATTGAAAGTTTGGCAGGAACATGTACTGCAAATGGGCTTCCTGGTCAGCTTTCCAGTTGACAAAACGTCCCGGCCGCTTACCTGAACAAAAAACTCTTAAGTCTGTTTCGCGCTGGAATCAGGTAGTAATTGCAAAAGAAAAGGAGTCTGATCATGAATTGGGACCAGATCGAAGGAAACTGGAAGCAATTTAAAGGCAAGGTCAAGGAAAAGTGGGGCAAACTCACCGATGATGACCTGGACGTCGTGGCCGGCAAGCGCGATCAACTAATCGGCAAACTCCAGGAAAGATATGGCCTCTCCAAGGAAGAGGCGGAAAGGGAAATCAATAGCTGGTAGCTTTCTGAAACAGCCGGCATGCTTTCCTGCAACCAGTCCCAATCCCGGCATCTCGGGGATGGGAACGGCATATTTTTGATTCAGAAGGGTCGGCAGGCTAACCTGTGCTCTGCCGACCCGAACCACGATTCCCCTTGAAATCCGGATCTGCCCCGCGATAAAGGGGGTGGATTCGGCCTATGCGGTTCCCCTCTAAGTGGCGTTCCCGGTGCACATTGTCAACCATCGGGGAAAATGCTAATAATTAATCGTTCCGAAAATAAATGAAGCCGGTTCAGCGGATTCGATTCCGGGGAGGGGCCTGCGGCTGGGGCCTCCTCCTCTTGTTGACTTCTCAAGGCGACCATCATGGAAAAATCGACAAAGATTTTTGTGGCCGGCCATAACGGCCTGGTGGGTGGGGCAATAACCAGGGCTTTGAAGAAGGCCGGTTACGACAACCTGATACTCCGAACCAGGGCTGAAGTGGACTTACGGGAGCAAGCGGCAGTGGCTGCCTTTTTTGCCCAAGATCCGCCGGATTACGTCTTTCTCTCCGCGGCGAAAGTGGGCGGCATCCTGGCCAACTCTACCTACCCGGCTGAATTTATTTATGACAACCTGATGATTCAGACCAATGTCATCCATCAGGCTTATGTGCACAAGGTTAAAAAGCTGTTGTTTCTGGGAAGTTCCTGCATTTATCCCAAGCTTTGCCCTCAGCCCATGAAGGAGGAATATCTGCTGGACGGCAAGCTGGAGCCCACCAATGAACCTTATGCGGTGGCCAAGATCGCGGGCATCAAGATGTGCCAGTCCTATAACCGGCAGTACGGCACCTGTTTCATCTCCGTGATGCCCACCAATCTTTACGGACCGGGCGACAATTTCCACCCCCGGGATTCCCATGTCATCCCCGCCCTGATTCGCCGCTTCCACGAAGCCAAAGTCTCCGGAGCCGAAGAGGTGGTCATCTGGGGCACCGGCTCTCCCCAACGGGAATTCCTTTATGTGGACGATCTGGCGGATGCCTGCCTGTTTTTAATGGAGCACTACGATGAAGGGGAAATTATTAATGTGGGGGTGGGGAGGGATTTGACCATCGCGGCCTTGGCCCGCCTGGTCGCCGACGCGGTGGGCTTCACCGGCCGCCTGACGTTTGATCCCGGCTATCCCGACGGCACGCCGCGCAAGCTCCTGGACGTCAGCCGTCTCTCCCGGCTGGGCTGGCAGGCCAAAACGCCGCTCAAAGAAGGGTTGGCGGCAACCTACAAGTGGTTTCGCGAAAGCCTCCGGGCACAGAAATAACCCATTCTTATCCTCAAATATGCCTCTTCAAACCTCCAGCCCAGCCGTCTCCTCCCGGTAACGGACGCATGGCGTCCAGGAACCCAGCGGCCTCTTGCAGCCCTTACAGGTGTTAAGCCCCTGGCGCTGCTTGCAGTAGCTTTTAACCACCACCTCAAACAGCTTGGCATTGCGGATGGCAAAAGCGATTTCTTCGGCGATGGTCTGGAGAAACAGCAGGTCGTCATCAGTAAAGGGGCCGTCAATTTTATTGATGATTTCGAGCACCCCGATCTTTTCTGCGCCTGCGGTCAGAGGTATGGCAATCATGTTCCGGGTGGTGAAGCCGGAATCATCATCGAATTTGCTGTAAAACCTTGGATCTGCCTGGACTTCATTAATAACTTCCGCCTGTTGGGTCGCCAGCACTGCGCCCGCCAACCCCTGGTCCGCCGGAAAGGAAGCCGTGAGCAGGACGGGTTTGGCGGGTCCCTCGGCGCTGTAAAAGCGGAAGTTCTCCTTGGCGAAATCCAGGAGCAGCACCGACGCGGCTTCGGCCGCCACTCTATCCATGCAGAAATAAAGAACCGCCTCCAGGACATCGCGCAAATCCAGGGCTTGGGCAATCATGGTGCTGACACTGAGATAGGCGTTCAGGTTGTTAATCTGTTTTTCACAATCCAGGCGCTCCAGCAGGTTATTCAAAGCGTGGCCGAGCAGGGCCAGGACCTGCAGCAGCATCGCCTCCTGGGCGCTGCGGGAGGCTTCATTTTGGGCCAGGCCCAAAAAGCCACAAGGCCTTTCCTGCCGTTTGATGGGGTAGAGAATAAACTGCGGCAGAAGGCCCTGGCCGGGAGGCAAAGGGCCGGCAGGCAGGTCGGTTTGGGCCAGCAGCTTGAATTGCGCCTCGCAGGCCGATTTGTCAGGCAGTGCGGTATCCGTCAGGAGACCGGCATGGAATAAGCAACTTGAGGCGGGGCGCTCGTCGCTCACATAGAGGAGGGCGGCCGGAGCCTCTGTCAGCCTGAGCACCGTCTTAAGGAAGATATCCGCCAATTCGGCGATATCCCGGCAATAGAGAGCCGCCTCCGCCAGGCTCAGCAGATGATGCGCGTTATCCGCCGCGGGATGGTTTTCGGGACGGGAAGCATCCATGATGGCCTTCTGCCCAAGGATGGGGCTTATATGGCACTTTCTGCTGCCGCTGAGGCCCGGCAAAAATTATCAAAGCCCGATGCACCTAATTAAGGTTGCCGGGCTTTAGGAATTGTTTTTATCATGGCTCCCTCCAATCACGCGGGGACGCCTGCGGGAGTAATTAATTATCGCGGCAAGCTGCTGCTTGTTCAAGCAAATAGATTTCTCATTGAACCGTCGCGGGGGAATCTCCTTTTTCTTTCCTCAGGATTCTGAACATCATAGCGCGGCGCAGGTACCTGCGATAATCATCGGGATGGTTTTCGATAATGTATTTTAAATAAAAGATATGGATTTCCACTGCCTCGCTTACCAGATCTCGATCGATGCCCCATCTGACCCGGAAGTGATCTCGCAGGAAGCGCCGCATGTCGCCCAGGTCTTTGGCCAACCTTGTCTTGGTGAACTCCCAGAAATCAGGGGTTTTTTGCAGCAGTTCGAACTCATCCCGGTAGCCCGGCACCTGGCCCTCTTTAAATTCTTGATATAGGGCCGGAAGCTTTTCCAGGTAGTTCAAATTGGCCATCTGCCCCAGCAAGTCCGCGGTTCCCAGAATTTTGCCCATGATCTCGTTTTCCAAAGATTGGAAATGGATTTTGTCGATCCTGACGTTGAGACCGGTGCACTGGAGGCAGGCCTCGCAAAAATGAAAATCATCCTCCGGATAATTCCGGCGGGCGAAATACCCCTTCATAAAGTCAATGCTGCGCTCAATGTGAAGCAAGCTGTATTTCGCCCCGGTACCGCGTTTGTCCTTTTTTGTCTGAATATAGCCGCTGTCGTGCATGAGCGCGGCAACGATTCCCAAGGTGATGGCCCGCTCGGAAAAAGGGATGCCATTGATCCGTGCCCCGTGCATGAGCCTGACCATTTGCAGGAGGCAGTCCTCGGTGTGGGACAGATCGTGATAGCCGGTGCTGCATTTGCGGTAACCGGGATAGGTGCCGTTAAAAAGGCGGACGATATCCTGATACACCGCCTTGATCCGGGAGAAATCAAAACGGGGAGCTATTAATAAAACAATCCTTTTGACTTCCGGAAACAGATGGCGGGGCCTGACGAGCTTGGCATGATGGTCCAGATTAAGGAAGAATAAGTCCATACCCGCCTGGGCTAAGGTTATCCGGGCGCGTTCAAGGCAAGAGACTCAAGAAAAAAACTACATCTTTAAATGTGCGGCAAAACCCGCTGCAAAGTCAATAAATTTTATCAGTCCGGATAATTCACCAAGGACCGGAGACTCGGTGGCACAGGCTTTCCAGCCTGTGCAAAAAAAAACACTCTGCTTTTCGGAAATTTCCGTTTTAATCATATATTTCGATGCGTTGCCGCATATTTTGAAAAGCTCATGAATAAAGCGGGTTAGATGGTTTGATCCGTTTTATGGGAAAAAAGGTTCAACTTCATTAAACTCTGGGGTTACAAGCACACGATCCCCACCGTAGACCGGGTGCTGCGATGTACCACCTCGCTGGCAACGCTGCCGATGAGGAGGTCTGCAACGACGGACCTGCCCTTGTGCCCCATAAGGATGAGGGCGACACCGTGTTCCCGGCCATAATCGGCGATAGCGTCAGCCGGTCTGCCGTAAAGGAGCTTTTCTTGCATAGGCCCTCCGAACCCGGCCTGCTGAAGCAATTCCCGGCTTTGAGCCAAAATGGCCTCGCCTTCCTCTACCAGTCGATGCGCTCCGGTTTCCATCACCATGGTGAGCAATGCCAGATCGATGACGTGCAGAAGCGTCATCTCAACCTGATGTTCTCCGAAGGCCCGGGTCAGGAGCGCGGCCTGCCGCACCGCGGCCAGGCTCGGCTCGGAGCCGTCCACGGGAAGGAGCATCGGGGTTATGGGGCAATCGGGATTAATTTGCCCCTCGCTGCCCGCCACAAAAATGGTCACGCCGCGGGCCCGAAGCAGAACCGTGCGGGTCACGCCGCCCAACAGCAGTTCCTTCACCGGCGACAAGCCTCGCCGGCCCATGATAATGCCGTTAAAGCCCTCGGCCGCCGCCAGTTTGACAATCTCTTCGCCGGGTCGGCCTTCGGCGAAGCGCGTTTCCACGGGAATAGCCACCCCTTGCTCTTGAAGAAAAGTTTTGGCCTCCTGAAGCTGCGGGGTTATTTCCTGTTCGAGGTAATGCTGGCGCACCCGCTGCCAAGCCTCCACCTGGTCCATGCGGGTGACCCGCAGGTCCACATTTTGGATGTGCCGCGCCAGGTAGCCGCCGCCGATGACGCGCAAAACGGTTATATGCTTCACCAGCCGGTCGCGCCGGGCCAAAGCGGCGCCGAACTGCAGCGCCTGCCTGGCATGGGAGCTGCCGTCGTAGGGGATCAGGACTTTTCCGAAAGCTTGTGCGGCCTCTGTCATAATGTCCTCAATTCCAAGAATAAAATTTGTAAATACCGGCAAAAGGTTCGAGCCGTGCATCACTTCCTGGATGTGATTATTATAATTTACAACGGAAAATGCCGGAATAAAAGCGGCCGGAAGCAATAAGCAAAAACGAATTTTTCAAGGGAGAAGCCGCATGGAATACCGTCTTGAGGTGGACAGTTTGGGGCAGGTGGAGGTGCCGGCCAATCGTTATTATGGCGCCCAAACCGCCCGAGCCCTGAAGAATTTTCGCATCGGGGTGGAAAGATTTCCCCGGGAATTCCTCCGGGCCCTGGGACTGGTGAAAAAAGCGGCAGCCCTTACCAACCTTGAATTGAAACGCCTTCCGGAAGAAAAAGCTCATCTCATTGCCGCGGTAGCCGATGAGGTCATCGAAGGCCGTCTTGATGACCATTTTCCGCTCTTGCTGTGGCAGACCGGCAGCGGCACCCAGACCAACATGAACATCAATGAAGTCATCGCCAACCGGGCCATTGAATTGGCGGGCGGCGTCCTGGGCAGCAAACAGCCCATTCACCCCAATGACGACGTCAATCTCGGCCAATCCAGCAACGACGTCTTTCCTTCGGCCATGCACATCGCCGCGGCCGAAGAGACGCGCCACCGCCTCCTGCCGATGCTGATTCGGTTAAAGGATGCCCTGGCCCAAAAAGCAGAAGAATTCAAGGATATCATCAAAATCGGGCGCACCCACCTGATGGATGCCGTGCCCCTTACCCTGGGACAGGAGTTCTCCGGCTATGTGGCCCAACTGGAGCATTGTCTCAAAGTCATCAACACAGATCTGGAGGGGCTCTATGAACTGGCCCTGGGCGGCACCGCGGTGGGAACCGGCCTTAATACGCACCCGGAATTCGGCGACCGGGCCGCGGCTAAAATCTCCCTGTTTACCGGGCTGCCCTTTCGCCCGGCGGCCAACAAATTTGCGGCCCTGGCCTCCCATGAAGCCGTGGTCCATATGAGTGGCGCCCTGAAAACCCTGGCCGCGGCGCTGATGAAGATAGCCAACGACATCCGCTGGCTGGGCTCCGGGCCCCGGGCCGGCTTAAATGAACTCTTTCTCCCGGCCAAAGAACCCGGCAGTTCCATTATGCCGGGCAAGGTCAACCCCACCCAGGCCGAAGCCGTGACCATGGTGGCGGTGCAGGTGATGGGCAACGATGCGGCCATCGGCATCGCCGGCTCACTGGGCAATTTTGAACTCAACGTCTTCAAGCCGGTGATGATTTATAACCTGCTCCAGTCCATCCGGCTGTTGACCGACGCCTGCGAGTCGTTCACCGACAACTGCGTGGTGGGCATTGTCCCTAACAAAGCCCGGATAGAGGAGAACGTCCAGGCCTCCCTCATGCTGGTGACAGCCCTCACTCCCTATATCGGCTACGACCGGGCCGCCAGGGTGGCCCAGACCGCGTACGCCCAAGGCACCACCCTGAAGGAGGCGGCGGTGGCGTTGGGTTTTCTCACCGCCGAACAGTTTGACCGGTATGTCCGCCCCGAAGAAATGGTCAAACCCAGGAAGGAATAGGAGATGGGTCCGCCGCCGGCCGCCGGAATTTGTGGCCCGGCACCGCCAGCCGAAAGAAAAAGGTTGATTACGGGAGGGGAAGCTCTATCTGTGCAGCCGCCAGACCAGCAACACCAGGGCTAGCAAAACCAGGAGCGCGACGAGGGGATGTTTCAGCACGGCCAGGCCCAGCCATTTCACCAGGCGCCCGAATGGTTCGAGCAGTTCTTCGACCCAGCCTTCGGCCTCGGATTTGGGGACGATCATGCGGGCTTTGACTTCGAGCATGCTGCGGCCTTACTGAAATTAATGAATACCACGAATTTATGACAAGTGTCCGTCTGTTGGCAAGGAAAATTGGCAGACTATCGCCGGAAGGCAGAAGGCCGGTCAATGCGGGACAAAGGTCTGGATGTCCCGTCAACAAGGATGGGCTTATGAAATTTGCAGAGAAGCGGCAAGAGCGGGCCCGAACAGTCCCGCTCTTCCCGACTTATGACAATATCAGGCGGCCTTCTGGCTAAGCTGCTTTTTAACCTTTTGCGGCTTGATCATTTTTTGGCCGAAAGTCATGCAAGCCGTGCTGCAGGAGCCGCAGGAAATGCACTTGCCGGAGTCGATGGAAACCCCGCCGTTGTTGCTGACGATAGCCCGTACGGCGCAAACGTGCACGGCATAACAATCTTTGCAGTTTTGGGGACAAACAACACTTTGCATCTTCATTACTCCTTTTAACCCAGGATTTTTTCCACTTCTTCGCGGTCCGAATCCATGACGTACGGGATGCCGGAAATTTCGGCGGCATCCCGGGTCAGGGCCACCAGGTCGTTGCGGTCGATATATTTGATGGCGAACTTTCGGGCTCCGGCCATAAGCTGCTGCAGGCCCTGCTTCAGGCGGTCGATATAGGAATACAGACCGATGGCGCCGGCCGGCAGCTTGGCGAAGTCTTTCCCGTATTTTTCCTTGAGTTGAGAACCCACCGCGAAGAGACGTTCATAGCCTTCCGCCAGGTCGCCGCCCTCCAGTTCCACCTTCTCCTGCATGAGTCTGCCGTGGGTCTTGCCCACCATGGCCGCGGTCATGATGGCCCGGCCCAGGCAGACGGCCTTCACGTAAGGAGCCGCCAGGGCGATGGCCTTAAAGATGTGGTCTTCCATGGACATGCCGCCGGCAATGGCTATGGGCGGGATGTAGGCACCCTTGGCCTTCAGGCGCTCGCACATCTGATAGGTGAGGCATTCCAGGTGCACCGTGGGGATGCCCCACTCATTCATCATGCGCCAGGGGCTCATGCCGGTGCCGCCGCCGGCGCCGTCGATGGTAAGCATATCGATCTTGGCTTCGGAGGAAAATTTAAGAGCCCGGGCCAGGTCCGCAGGCCGGTAGGCACCGGTTTTCAGAGTGACATACTTGGCTCCCAGCTTGCGCAGGCGCTCCACTTCTTTGTAGAAGCCCTCCTCCGTCACCATGCCCAGGCGGGAATGGCGCTCGAATTCACTGATGCCGCCCATTCTGAAAGCTTCCTGAGCGGCCTTGTCCCGAGGATCGGGGAGCACGATATAGTTCCGCTCCTTGAGCTGCAGGGCTCGTTCCAGGGTCTTGAGTTTGACTTCGCCGCCGATGTCCTTGGCTCCCTGGCCCCACTTGAGTTCCAGGATTTCCACACCATGCTTTTCGACGACGTACTCCATGGCCCCCAGGCGGGTGTCCTCGACGTTGGCCTGGACGATAATGCCGCCGTCGCCGTTATACCACTGCTTGAAAGAGTTAATCCGGCGGTCCATTTCCGGGGACTTCACCACCCGGCCCTTTTTCAGCTCCAGTTGGGGGTCCATGCCGCAGACGTTTTCGCCCACAATGACGATGATGCCGGAAATCGCGGCGCCCACCGCCATCTCTTCCCAGTTGATGCGGGCGATGTCAGTAGAGCCCACCGCGCCGGTGAAC
Source organism: Deltaproteobacteria bacterium (assembly GCA_030018495.1). Lineage (GTDB taxonomy): Bacteria > Desulfobacterota > Desulfobaccia > Desulfobaccales > 0-14-0-80-60-11 > DTHB01. Next base: position 37,352 of record JASEFS010000033.1, read on the forward strand.
ACCGGGAAGGCCAGCTTGATGCTGCCGTCCGCGCCCACCGCGGTGGTGCAGTCAACGGTCGGGAAGGTGGCTTTGTCCGAGTCCGCGGCCGTGCCGATGGCACCCACGCAGGTGCCCTGAATATTGAAATGGGAAAAGTCAGCCGGATAGTCCTTTTCCGCACCTGCGGTGATTTTGCCGAAGGGCTGGGGGTAGATCATTTCCCGGCCCTTCAACGCGGAGCGGCCGATTTCGCAAGGGCCTTCACAGCCATCCAGACAGGTTACGCAAATTCCCGAAACAGGCGCCGGGGCCACGCGGTTGGAACTGATGGTCGCGGCGCTGCGATTAGGTTTGCTCAGGGACATGCATTCCTCTCCTTTATGCAGGTTTATCCGAATTCATGATTGCTTTTTGACAAAAATGAACAGATGACATCTTAATTGAAAATGCAAGAGGCGAGCCAGTTGTTTATATTGAGATATTGCTTTTAAAAACAACAGCTTAGGAATAATTTGGCGGGAAACGCAGCTTAAAAATATTACATACTTGTTAGTTTCACTAAACTTTTTATGCAAATTTGTATAAGTACCACTAAATTTTTGGAGGAAATTTAATTTTCAGTTAAGCGGTGGAATCAGGCGCCCTTTGCCGGAGGCGGGGCTGTCCCTGCCTCCTGCCAGAATTTAGGACCTCCGGCACGTAGACCGAACCACAGGGGGAAGAGATATCATTTTGCGGATATTCGGTCGGGGAGCCCAGCGCCGCAGGGCTCCCCGAATTTTTTACAGCATAGGCAGGTACTTCTCTATTTCGTATTGGCTGACGTGCAGCCGGTAGCTGTCCCATTCGATCTTTTTGTTCTCGATGAATTTGAAAAAGATATGATCGCCCAGGGCCCCGCGCACCAGTTCGCTTTTTTCCATCTCCTGGATGGCCTCAAACAAATTGCCGGGCAGGTTGCGTATGCCCAGGCGCTGGCGTTCGGGCTCAGACATGTGGTAAATGTCCTCCTCCACCGGCGTCGGCAGCTCATAGCCGGCCTCGACGCCTTTCAGCCCCGCGGCCAGCATTACTGCGAAGGCCAGGTAGGGATTGCAGGAAGGATCGGGGGCCCGGTATTCAATGCGGGTGGCCACTTCTTTGCCCGGCTTGTACATGGGCACCCGGATCAGGGTGGAGCGGTTGCGCCGGGCCCAGGAAATGTACACCGGCGCTTCGTAGCCCGGCACCAGGCGTTTGTAAGAGTTCACCCACTGGTTGCACACCGCGGTGATTTCCCGGGCGTGTTTCAGGAGGCCGGCAATGTATCCTTTGGCCAGTTGGGAAAGGTGATGGGGATCCCCCGGCTCATAGAAGGCGTTTTTCTCGCCCAGGAACAGGGATTGATGAGTGTGCATGCCGCTGCCGTTGATCCCGAAAATGGGTTTGGGCATGAAAGTGGCGTAATGGCCGTGGAGCCTGGCCACTTCCTTGACGGCCAGCTTGTAGGTCATGACCTTGTCCGCCATGCGCAGGCCTTCGTCATAGCGCAGGTCAATCTCATGCTGGGAGTAAGCCACTTCATGGTGGCTGTATTCCACTCGAATGCCCATCTGCTCCAGCATCAGGACGGTGTCCCGGCGCATGACGTTGCCGCGGTCCAGGGCCGTAGTATCGAAATATCCCCCCTTATCGATGGGAACGGGCTCGCTGTCGCCGGTGAAATAAAAATATTCCAATTCCGGCCCCAAAAAGAAAGTAAAGCCCTTATCTCTGGCCCTGGCCAGAACCCGTTTGAACACATACCGGGGGTCCCCCGGGTAAGGGGAGCCGTCAGGTTGGAGGATGTCGCAAAACATCCGGCCCACCGGCCGATCCTGGGGGCGCCAGGGCAGAAGCTGAAAAGTGGCGGGGTCCGGTTTGGCGATCATGTCGCTTTCCTCGATGCGGGCAAAGCCCTCGATGGAGGAGCCGTCGAACCCCATGCCCTCGGTCATGGCCTCCTCCAATTCCGACGGACGGATGGAAAAGCTCTTGAGCATTCCCAAAACATCGGTAAACCACAATTGAATGAAACTGACGTCCCGGTCTTTGACGATCCGGTGGACATCATCAAAAGATCGGCATTCCATGGAGACCTCCCGGCTGAAATACCTGCATAACCGTCCGGCTTGAAGCTTTGCAACGGTTTCCATGGCTATACCATAAAGAGGCCCCCTGAGGCAAAGAAAGCCTTTGCCTTAGAAGCTATTTCAAAACCTTATATGCAGTGGAAGATTGTTGGTCATTGACTCCCCCTCACCCTGCCCTCTCCCCAAAGGG